>NZ_JAGSYE010000002.1:708295-1062442 GCF_025685565.1 Granulicella aggregans | reverse complement strand
GGGGGTGATTCCGGTCAGCAGCTCATACAGGATCAGGCCGACTGTAAAGATGTCGGAGCTGGCCTTCACGTCCATCCCCTGCGCCTGCTCAGGAGACATGTACTCCATCGTCCCCAGCATCATGCCGGTCTGGGTCATGCCATCGCCGGAGAAGGTGCGGGCCAGACCAAAGTCCATCACCACCACGCGACCGCTCTTGTCGCGCATGATGTTGGCTGGCTTCAGGTCGCGATGGATGATGCCTTCCCGATGGGCGGCGGCCAGACCGCTGGCCACCTGCTCCACGATCTCGACAGCTTCCGCAACCTCCAGCTTCCCGCGTGCCTTCAGAAGACTATGGAGGTTCTCGCCCTCCATGTACTCCATCGTGATGAACTTCACGCCCTGGGCCTCGCCCAGGTCGTAGATTCGGATCACATTGCGGTCTGTGACTTTGGAGGAGAGTAGAAGCTCCTGTTTGAAACGGGCCAGGATCTCAGGGTTCGAGGCCATCTCGGGACGGATGACCTTCACCGCCACGATCCGCTCCACTTCGCGGTCGGCGGCCTTGTACACGGCGCCCATGCCGCCCTGCCCGAGAAGTTGGAGAATCTCATAGCGGCCGCCCAGAACGGTGCCGATCTCGAGCAGAATTCCGCCGAGGAAGGGAGCGTTCGCGCCCTTCGGAGTTTCACCCTGGCGAATGGGGGAGACGGAGACGACAGTCTCCGCGCTCGATACCAGGGTTGCGGCACCCGTTTCCATTCGCGGTGGAACGGTGACCGCCGGCGAACCAGAACCGACCCCAGACGGCACCGCAGACACAACCGTCTCCCCGGCATCCTGAAGCATCGCAGCTAGATCGCGACGATTGGGAGGCAGAGAACTGTCCGGTGATTTTGAATCGACAGCTACGTTCGCATCGCGCGACGCTGATTCTTCCGGAACCCGTGACTTGTCGTTCCCCGAAAAAGCATCATCCATATCGCGCTTCGCAACCCGCCGGAGGTTTACCCGGAAACTGTTTCACAAGCACGGGAGAGCCTTGGAAACGAGTGAGATGCGAAAAGTATAAACGATACGTTGGCTGATAAAGCCCATAACCACGGGCTCATCGGTCAGAGACTTACTTCAGTACCTGCGAAGCGCTGGTTCGGGCCTTCTCTATTCGCCGCTGCTCACCAAAGAGAACATGCCGCCCTGCGGGTCCGAGCCCTGGATGATCCAACCGCCGCCCGGCACCTGTATGGGACCGTTGCTGATCTTGCCGCCACCAGCTTCGACCCGCTTCACGGCCGCGGCGACGGAGTCGACACAGAAGTAAAAGCCCCAGCAGGAGACAGGAATGAACGGAGGCTTCGCCATCATGCCGCCGTCGCCCATCTCCTTGTGGTCGCCTTCGTCGAACAGGCGGTAGAGGCCCATGGGGCCCATATCCATGTCGCTCAACTTGGTCCATCCGAAGAGCTTGTTGTAGAAGTCGAAGCCAGCGTCCAGATCGGTTGTGTAAAGTTCGTGCCAGCCGATCGTTCCTACCGCGGGAGGCTCAGGACGTTGTGTTGCTGGCATGGCCGGGTTCGGCGTGAATACGACAATGGCCGCACCCTGCGGGTCCGACATTACCGCGAAGCGCAGCATGCCTGGAACGTCAGTTGCGGGCTTCCAGAGTTTGCCGCCAGCCTCAAGGATTCTCTCGATGTGGGCGTCCACGTCGTCCACGGAGATATAGCCTACCCACCCAGTGTGCCCGGGGATGTTGATCATGCCCGCGATGCCGACCTCCCCGATATTGAAGGTGGTGTACTGGATGCTGCCATCCGGACCGGCCATCTCGTTGACCGTCCAGCCAACGACGTCGGAGTAGAACTTGCCGGCGGCCTTGGTGTCGCTGGTCATCAGTTCATACCAGCCAAACTTTCCTCTTGGGGTGAACATAGCGATATCTCCTTTGGCCAGCAGGATGCGGCGTTTGCTTAAGCACTCAAGTTGATATCAACCTTGTCCCGCGATGTCAACCGGCGAACAGTTAATTATTCGCTGGGACCGGCAACGCCTCCGAAGACGAGTCGGATGGTGCCGAGCAGGCCCGAGGGAATGGGCCTGACCTGATCAAGGTCCTGCATCTGGAAGCGGTCGCCGTACCGCTTGATGAGCGGGCCGTAGTCGTGGGGAGGCTGTGCGGCCCAGGCGTTCAAAGCGGTGTTGTAGACGTGGATTTCGATGTGGTTCGCTCCGGAGCGTAGCAAAGCTGATGCTTCGAGGCGGTAAGGCGGATGCCAGAGAGCGCCGGCATCATGACCGTTGAGGGTTACAAGGGCCGCCTCGCGGACGGGCGGATCGTACGTTGCGTGCATGCCGGGGCCGGGAAGAGTGATCTTCGGATTTGGAAGCCCTTCGGGTCCGAGGGGTGGCGGCCCGTGGCTGTCGGCAGATGGCCCGGAGAGCGCAGAGCCGCCGTCGATCTGGAGAAAAACCGGACCAGCTGGGACGGAGGCGAGATTGAAGTCGCGGCTGTAGACGGCTTCGCCAGAGTAGTGCAGGGTCGCGGGATCGGTGATCCAGTCGGAGAGTTCAGCTTCATTTCCTGTCTGACCCGATGCGGTGAACGTCACCTGCCAGTCTCGGCTTAGATCCAGCGATTCTTTGAGTGCGTGCGACTTTGGCTGATGCTGCGAAGTCTGGTCGCTGATTACATAAAGCACAGACTCGTAGGGCGCAAGCCTAAGATCGATTGAGCCGTCGGCCTGAACATCTTCGCGGCTGGCGGAGCCAGTATCGACGTCCCACCGAGCGATGTTCTTGAATCGGCTGGCAAGAATGGCGCGGGCTTGGACGAACTGATTCGAGGTGTTCGCGACGAAGTAGATATCGCTATCGGAAAGGCTTCGGCGGATGAAGCCGAGCCCGTTCTTTACGGAATCGGCTGCGTTCGCGAGTTGAAGGTCAGGTACCGCGGCGCGATGCAAAGCGGCTTCAAGAGTAGCGGGGTCGGCGACAAGCGGATCGCCCGAGAAGAGTCGCTTCGACAGTTTGATGAACTGCTGCGGTGTCGTGCCATCGGCGTCGATGGAGGGAGCGTGTCCGACCGCGATCACATGGCCGCCGGCTTTCACCCATGCGTCAATCTTGCGAAGAGTCTCGATCGGAATGCGATCGCTGGGAGGAAGCACGAGGACGGAGTGATGGATGCCGAGCCGGTTGATTGTGTCGGCGTCGGTGAAGTCGACGTTATACCCAGCGGAGAGAATAGCCGAGAGCAATGCTGGTGAGACGAGTTGGTTCATGGCCCCTGAGACCGTGACCTGTCCCGGCGAGAAACCCGCCCACGCGTCGTCAGTAGGCAGAAGGACGGCGACCTGGTTGGCTGGCTCGCCCTGGCGCAGGAGGAAGCTGAGGCGCTGGACGTAAAGGTTGATCTCGGGCATGACCGGGTGCCACGGATTGTGATCGTTGAAGACGGCAGCGGCGTAGAGCGACCAGCCAGGCTCTCCCACCTGGGGTGGGGAGTAAGGCCAACCGTGATAGATGAGCTGGTTCTCGCCCATGATGAAATCGATGTCAGCCTCGGCTTTCATGTCGAGCGGCGTGGCGCGGAAGACGGGCGAGTGCAGCCATGTGAAGCTCTCACCAGATGTCACTTTATTGCCGAAGAGGTGATTGGCCGAAGTTGCCCAGCGCAGGGTAGAGAACGCGCGCCACTGCGGATGTTCGCCTTCGGGCAAATCTACGAAACGCTGGCTTGAGAGCGAGACGGCGGGCTCGCCATAGGTCTGCGAACGGAACTTCGTACGGTGGTCGTGAGCCCACGTGTTGATTTGGAGCAGATAGTTTTCATCGACTAGTTCAGTGAGGGTGCGGCCATAGTCGTGTCGAACCTGATTGGCTGCGGGAGAGCCGCCAGATGCGAGTTCGGGTAGATGAGGCAAGAGATCGTAACCGCGCCGCTTGCGGAACTCCTCGGGCAGCGAAGGTGTCCAATCGGCACCGTACGCTTCAAGTGAGTCCGAGAAGATGGCGTAAGGCGGCGTGTTTCCGAAGGCACGTAGCAACGGCTCTCCGATAGCCTTCAGGTGAGTTGCAACCGCTTGTTTACTGAACGGATCGAGCACGTAGCCTTCGGCACCTACTGCCGCTCGTTTCACCTGCTGCAGCGTGTGGCTTGCTACGAAAAACAAAGCCACACGAGGCTGGGTGGCTGATGGAAGAGGCGTGCCACAAGTCACTCCTTGAGGGCTGGACGCGTCCCAATTGGTAGGCGTGCCCTTTGCAACAAATGTAGAAAGGATGCTCTCGCCCTCGCTCAGCTTGAGTTTGGGAAGGGAAGTGGCTTCAGGTGGAAGTGCGAGAGCGATGACGCGAAGGCGCCCTGCGGCCTCAGCCAGTGTCGTAGCCGGGCCGCCGTAGGGCCAGCCGCTGCAGAGCGTGACATCGACACGAAGCCCAAGCCTGCGTCCCTCGGACTGCGCGTAGGAGACGGCATCGAGCATCGCAGGAGACAGGAATGGCAGGTTCTTGAGGCCGTGAGTTGGGTCATCGATCACCTCCGGATAGACGAAGGCAAGTTCGACGCCACCAAAGTTGTCAGCCTTCATCTGTTGGAGTTCGCGGAGGATCTCGGCCTTCTCGACAGCGGGACCAAACCACCACCATCGCACCATCGGCTTGCTGTTCTCCGGCGGTGAGAGGAACTGTAGCTGGATCTGCGTAAGGGTGGGCCTAGCCTGTTGCGCTGAGCAACAGAGCGCAGTCGCGCAGCATGCAGCAATCGCGAGGGTGCCGTTGACCAGATTAGCGCGGCTGATTTGGAAGGCGCGGGTGCCATCGATACGCATGGATCGAATTCCTCCAGAAGAGTTTTTCCTGCGCGATGCGGCTCTTGCCTGCGGCATAGTTTTTAAGGATGCTGACCGTCTCAAGGTAAGGCAGAACGTGGTCGCTGTTAGGCCAGTCACTGCCGAAGAGCACCTTGTCTTCGCCAAAGATATTCCACAACTCGTCAAGGGTGTCATTGTAGGACGCTAAGGCTTTCGACACCTTCCCGTCCTGCTCGAGCGGGATCTCCGAGAGTTTTATGTAGACGCGTTGTGCACCGCCAAGTCTGCGGAGCGATTCAAGGTAGGCCGCCTTCGCCGCTCGATCGACAGGGAACACGGCGTGGGGGAGATGGTCGACGACGATCGTGAGGTCCGGGATGCGATTCGCAATATCCGCAAGTGTGGCGACGAGCGCTGGATTCGGATTGGCGCTCTCGAAGACGAGCTCCGCCTTCGAGACGAGCTTCAGGCCATCACGGAATCCCGGGCGGTTCACATCTTCGACGAGGTTGCGGCTCCAAAGGTTTCCGTAGCGCAATCCAAGGAAGAGAGGATCTTTATGCAGCCGCTCAAGTTCGTTCGCGAACTCCGGCGAGCCAGGGATGAGGTCCCCGACAATGCCCACCATGAGTGGACTCTTTTTCGCGGTGGCGAGCAGCCAGTCGTTGTCTTTCGGCAGGGGACTGGCTTCAACCGCAATGGCACCGACAACTCCAAAGCTGTTTGCAAGTTTCTGATAGCGATCGGGCAAAGCGGGCTTATAGAGTATGGTGTCGGATGGCTCGGGCCACGGAACACCACCGGGGCGCGTGGGATCGAAGAGATGAATATGTGTGTCGATTATCGGGATAGACACGGCAGATGAGGCGCAGACCTCTCCCGTGGCCAGAGCCCCCGCGATGTATGCAACGGACTTGAGTAGATCTCGGCGATGGATCTTCGTGGCCGTCGCGTCCGGCGATGTCATGTGTATTTTTCCTCGTCCGGTTGAGAGTAAAGGTAAACGGCTGCGGCGCATGGACCGGACTCCATGCGCCGCAGATTGCTGTTCCAGCGTAGATCTATTCGCGAGACAACGAGTAGAGCTTCACCGGTCCGAGCAGACCTGAAGGCAGAAGGGGCGAGCTGG
The DNA here is from genome assembly GCF_025685565.1 of Granulicella aggregans. NCBI lineage: Bacteria > Pseudomonadati > Acidobacteriota > Terriglobia > Terriglobales > Acidobacteriaceae > Granulicella > Granulicella aggregans. The sequence continues at coordinate 1,056,520 of NZ_JAGSYE010000002.1, read as the reverse complement.
CCTTGTAGGGTTTGACGTCCGCGAAGGTGTACTTCACCTTTGCGTCCGGCTGCTCATCGCCGATCAGGCGATTGACCCATGCATTTGTCACCTTGACGGAGAGCTCATTCTTTCCGCTCTTCAAGGCGCTGGTGATGTTGACGCGGTACGGTGCGTGCCAGACGACGCCCAGTGACTTGCCATTCACTGTCACCTCGGCGAGGTTCTTCACGTCACCTAGATCCAGCCAAACTTGCGTCCCCTTCTTCGCCCATTCCACGGACGCGTCAAAGGTCTTCGTGTACGTCCCGGTTCCAGAGAAGTACTTGATCCCCGCGTCTGAGCTGTCGGCCCAGGACATCAGCTTATCGAAGTTTGCAGTGGGAGGAGCACCTCTATCAGGCTGAAAGCCGATCTCCCAGCCGTGATCGAGCGATGCGATCTCCGCTTCCTTAGGCGCGGGAGCCACATAGGATTTAGTCTTCGTACTTCCGTAGAAGACGACGAATACTGTCCCCCAGGGCTCGAGCTTGAGAGGAACCGTAGTATGGCCGTCAGCCCTGGTGAACGACGCAGCCTCTCCTTTGCCTGTCTCGGCATACCAGAGGTGAGGTGTCTTTCCTGCCACGCGAAAGGTGGCGTCGACGCTTGCAGGGCTGTCGCTGCGGTTGTCGACGAAGTAGACATCGCCATCCTCCAGCTTGCGATGAACAAATAGGAGACGATTATCTGCAGCGGGCTTGGTGTAGTCGAAGTCGGGCTTGAGGTTGATTGTATGGAAGACATCGTCAAGGCTCTGGCCCGTGTAGACCGTACCTTTCCCAACCTTGTGCACTCCGGAGCCATCACCGAACAGCTCTCTGTTGAGCTTCGCAAACTCGGTGTGGTCGTCGCCAAGGCTGGGATCGTCCGCGGGCATCGGACCTGCAAGCGTTGCACCGTCCGCAACGAGCTTGTGAATGGCGCGGAGCACGGGCAGGGACATGTGGGTGCTGTAGGGATCAAGTGCCAGCAGGCTGTAGCTCATGCCACTGGCGGTTGTGATCTTGCCGTTAGCCGTCTTCAACTTGTGGATGAGACCGTCGGCGTTGATGTAGTCGAAGCCGTAGCCGGCGGGAATGTTGGGTGCCTTGTCGCGGAAGATGGCGGTGAGGTTCGAGTCCTCGCCATAGAAGTAAACGATGTCCGCGCCGAAGTGTCCCTGCTGCAGCAGGTAGCTGGTGCGGGCAAGATAGTCGATCCACGGACGTGCCTGCTCGGCCCATGTCTCGTTGCGATTGAACCACTGTCCGAAGGGCCCAAGCGTCAGCCCAGGTGCCTTGCCGACGAGCGGCTGGTGAGCGGACTCGTGAATGACGAAGCGGTTGACGCCGTTGAGAAACTCCTGATCGGCCGTGGGCTTGAGCGTTGCGGGCGACCACGCCCAGGGCGCAGCTGCTGCAGTCATCGACTCCGCAGCGACGAGATTCTGGCCGTAGATGTGCGCGACCGACGCGGACTCTCGGTCATCCGCGTTGAATCCGAACTGTTCATGGTTGACGCCTGGTGACTGCGTCCACATAGCGGCCATCGGGATGTCGTCGAGCTTTTTGACCTCCATGCCGTCGGCGACAAAGGCGCGGCCGGCTTCGTGAGACTCGCCATAGTGTCCGATACCGCGCTCCTTGAGCGATGCCTGCACCTGTCCGTAGTGTTCGTCGGAGATGAGATCGGCGATGGTCTTGCGGAAGTCCCACAGGAACTGATCGCTTGCCGTCGCGCTCTCGACGACCCGGCCGGTGAGCACGGGCATCCACGGCAGCGGATCATAGCCGCGATACTTCTTGAACTGCGCGATCATGTCATCGGTCCAGTTCTGCGAGCCGGCCTCCCAGCTATCGGTGATGACGTAGCGAATGCCGCGCTTGCCCATCCAGTCCGCGCCGACCGTGTCCTTATAGCTATCGAGATAGCCGTCCATGTACTTCTTCACGTAGGCGTGGTTCAGCTTGTCGACTTCAAGGCCGGTGGCCTCTTTGGTCGCAGGATGATTCGTGATTCCAAGGAGCGAGTAGCCAAAGCGGACGACGACCCAACCGCCTGCAGGTGGCGTCCAGTCCAGGGTTCCATCGGGCTGCATCTTGCTGGTCAGGTCGATGACGTCGGACTTCGCAATGACGGCGTCCGCATCGACCGTGGGAGTTGCGAACGGGTAGAGGTCTTGCATCGTTACAAATGCTGCCTTCTCTTCGAAGCGGTTTACACGCGCGCCTGTCTGCAGCGTCAGCTCCGCGATCTCATACTCGGGCGTCTTCGGAGTGGTGGAAAGACCAAAGGAAGAAGGGTCCATGCCAACGGCCCAGAAAGGCATCTTCGGAGCGGCGCCACGTTTGAAGACCACGCGTACAAACTTCGCGTCCACATCAGGAAGCGAGACAGTGTGCCGCGGAGCTCCGCCATCGGGCAGCGGGACGACGTCGCGGAAGGTGGTGCCGTCGTCACTGACTTCCAGGGACTTTTCGGGATTACCGACACCGGTGAGAGCGCCGACGATCTCGTTGATTGAAGCAGTGACGATGGTCAGCGAACGGATGTGTTGCGGCGTGGGGAACTCCCACTGTATCCATGCATCCTGTCCGACGGGAGGTATGGGCAGCTTCATCATCGTCTGAAGATCGCCGTCGCTCAGCATCGTGAGGTCGGGCGACCCTGAACTGACGGTGATCTTAGCATTCAGCGAATCCGCTGCGAGCTCAGCCTTCGGCTTGCGGTAGGCGACCACTGCGGCGTCGGCATAGAACTGCGGGAGAGTCGTGCCGGGGCCCATGGAATCGCCGCCTGCTATGTTCTGGAAAGGACCGGTTATCGATGGCGGATGCGTAAGCTTGCCTGCGAATGGTTTGCCGCCCTCAACCTCCGTTTCGCTCCAGACATACTTCTTCATGCCTTCGGACGGTGGTACCCACGGGCCTCCGGTCTCGCTCCAACCCGGTGATCCAGCGATAGCCTCTTCCATGCCCAGGCTGTCCGCAAGCGTGGTTGCGTACTTGAAAGCGTCCTTCCACTCCGGCGTCATGTAGACAAGGCGCTTCTCGACGACCTGCGGCGTCGAGAGCGCAGCATCGAAGTTCTGGAAGCCCGCGATGCCGGAGCGATGCATCCATTCCAGATCGAGCTTGATGCCTTCCTTGGTGATATTGCCGTTCATCCAATGCCACCACACGCGAGGCTGCGCCGAGGATGGTGGATCCTCGAACCCCTTCATCAGTGCGTTCTTGTCGGTCTGGGCCAGGGCATTCAGCGACAGGACGAAAGAGATGCCAAGGATGGTCGCAACGCGCGACTGAGATAGTCTGCGGGGCTTTGCTTTTGATGTCTTAAGTTGCATCGTATCCAACTCCTTTGTGAAGGGCCTGGTGAATGAAAGAACACGAGAGCTCGGAATTAGCGAGTAGCTTGAACGGTCGTCTCCATCGCCTTAAGGTAGTTGCCGTAGCCGACGACAAGCGTCGATCCGATCAGCAGCATCAGGCCGCAGGTCACGAGCGTCTTGGTGCGACGGCTGGTGCCCTTCCACTCCTTCAAGGCGAGACCCCAAAGCGTCGCGAAGATGATGATGCTCGCCATGTGAAGAGTCCAACTGGAGAAGTCGTACCGGCCCATCTTCGTCTGGCCCATGGAGTAGAAGAAGAACTGGAAGTACCAGATGACCCCGGCGAGCGCGGCGAAGAGGTAGTTGCGAACAAGAGTAGCGTTCGAGAGTCTCGAAAGCGCTGCGATGTCACTGGCGTCGAAATCCATCAGCGTGTCCCCCGAAGTTGCGACCGCGCGCATGGGGTTGCTGCCGGGCGTTCCCGTGAACTGCGCGAAGGAACGGTTGCGGAAGATCAGGATTATTGACCAGACAAAGTTGGTAGCGAACCCTCCCCAAAGCACGACGACAAGGACAGGAAGATTTTGAAAGACTTCGGGCCTTCCGGTTTCGATCAAGTGAGCTTTCGCGATGGCTCCGATAGGCGCTCCGGCATCCAGGCCGAAGGCGAAGAAGGAGCTCATAAAGCCCGCGCCAACAGCGATCAGCACACCCTTTACGAAAGAGAAGTCGCGCTCGCCGGACTCCGCTTTCTCCTCCGGCGTAATCTCGCGCTCCTTCGAAAGACCCGCCGCACCGTTGACAGCAACCGCGACGAGGCAGATGAAGATGCCAAGCAGAATGATCTGGCCGGAGCGTTCGCCGGCGATTGTCACGAGTTGTCCGTGAAAGATGGGCGGTACCAGCGTTCCGAACGCCGTGCAGAGCCCCAGCGCGATCGCGTAGCCGAGAGCGATGCCCAGATACCGAATGGCGAGGCCGAAGGTAAGGCCGCCCACTCCCCAAAGCATTCCAAACAGAATCGCGACCCAGATCGACTCCGGCTTCGTGACGTAGGCAGTGTGCAGGATGTGGAAGAGGTCCGGGACGAGCAGCCCAGCGAGGAAGATCGGCGCGATTAACCAAGCGGCGATTCCCTGGATCAGCCAGTAGATCTCCCAGGACCAGCGCTTGATGCCGCGGAATGGAATAAAGTTGGTGGCAGAGGCGAAGCCGCCGATCCAGTGATAGATGACTCCGAGAAACGGGTTCGAACCCATGATGGCCTCAAAAGAGAGTGAATGCCGCGAAGCGCACTCATCCTACATGATTGGAAATGCGAAAGGGAAATATACTCTCTATTGAATCGTGTGCCGAAAACTGCCGTACACCAAGCGGAGGCTGATTGCGTATCTCGCTGTTCATCACTTGTTATAACGACACGTTGTTCCCGGATACCGGCAAAGCAGTGGTGCGCGTTCTGGAGCGGCTGGGGCATACGGTGGTCTTTCCCGCCGGCCAGACCTGCTGCGGCCAGATGCACTACAACACCGGTTACCAGAAAGAGGCCATGCCCCTGCTGGAACGCTTCGTCGCGCAGTTTCGCGATGCTGACGCGGTCGTCGTCCCATCTTCCTCTTGTGTGGCGATGATGAAGGATCACTATCCGAAGATGGCCGAGGAACTCGGCAAGTCCGATCTGATCCGCGACGTGGCTGAACTGCTGCCTAAGATCTTCGAGTTCTCCGAGCTGCTGACGCGCCGGCTTGGGCTGGAAGATGTCGGAGCGTACTACCCCCATCGCGTGACGTACCACGCAAGCTGTCATGGTCTCCGCAACCTGAACCTTGGCGATGGCCCACTGCGGTTATTGAAGGCGGTGCGCGGCATCGACCTGGTTCCCATTGCGAACGTAGAACAGTGTTGCGGCTTCGGCGGCACCTTTGCCGTCAAGAATGCAGAGGTCTCAAGCGCTATGCTCGCAGAGAAGACGACCGCCGTACTGAACACTGGTGCCGAAGCATGCACGGCCTGCGATAACAGCTGCCTGATGCACATCCAGGGCGCGCTGCATCGCCAACGCACAGGCGTGCGCACGATTCATCTCGCGGAGATTCTCGCGAGCACGGAAGAGGGCCGCGCATGAGCCTGCAGCCTCTCGACCCGCGCACGGCGGACGTCTTCCCGATGGCCGCTCGCCATCTTCTGGGAGACTCGCAACTACGCAAGAACGTCCGTCACGCCACGGATGTCATCCAGAACAAGCGCCGCATTGTGGTCAACGAGATGCCTGACTGGCAGGAGCTTCGCGAGTCCGGCAAGCGCCTGCGCGAGCACACGATGCAGCACCTGGGCGAGTATCTCGAACAGTTCGAGCGCAACTGCAACGCTGCCGGCGGCGTAGTTCACTGGGCGCGCGACGCGGCGGAGGCCCGCCAGATCGTTGTCTCGCTTGCCAAGGCAGCGGGAGCGAAAGAGGTCATCAAGATCAAGTCGATGACCACGGAAGAGATTCAACTCAACCCTGCTCTGGCAGAGGCTGGCATTCGTCCGTACGAGACCGACCTTGCCGAGTTGATCATTCAGCTCGGGCACGACCAGCCATCGCACATCGTTGTTCCCGCGCTGCATAAAAACCGCCAGCAGATACGAGAGATCTTTCGCCGCGAGATGAAACTCCCTGAGCTCGGGACGAGCCCGCAGGACCTCGCGGACGCGGCGCGCCTCTTCCTGAGGGAGAAGTTCCTCACCGTGCCAACAGCCGTTAGCGGAGCGAACTTTCTCATCGCTGAGACCGGCGGAGTCTGCGTCGTAGAGAGCGAGGGCAACGGCCGCATGTGCCTCACGCTGCCAGACACGCTCATCACCATCGCGGGCATCGATAAGGTCATTCCGCGATATGAGGATCTCGGGGTGCTGCTTCAGTTGCTGCCACGTTCTGCCACGGGCGAGCGCATGAATCCCTACAACAGCATATGGACGGGAGTGCATCCGGGCGACGGACCAAAGGCCTTTCACGTCGTCCTGATGGACAACGCTCGGACCAGCATTCTTGCTGATGCTGAAGGCCGGCAGACCCTCAACTGCATTCGCTGCGGAGCCTGCCAGAACGCCTGCCCGGTCTACCGCCAGACGGGCGGGCATGCCTATGGTTCGGTCTATGCGGGGCCGATCGGTGCAATCCTTACTCCGCAGTTGATGCAGATGGAGCACGCACAGTCGCTGCCGTATGCGTCGTCGTTGTGCGGCGCGTGCTATGAGGTGTGCCCGGTAAAGATCAACATTCCGGAGGTATTGATTCATCTCCGTAATAAGGTCGTGGAAGAAAAGAGCTGGGCCGACCCGGAGGCGATCGCGCTGAAGACCGTCGCATCGATCTTCCTCAGCGAACGCCGGTTCCGAGCAGCACAACGGCTCGGACGTATCGCAGAACTCCCGCTGGTCCGCAAGGATGGTCAGGGAGAGGGCTGGATCAGTTGGCTTCCCGGTCTGCTAGGGGGATGGACACAAGTGCGCGATCTGCAGTCCATGCCGAAGGAGAGCTTCCGCGAGTGGTGGGAGAAGCGCGCGGAGCACAAGGGAGGCAGCGATGTATGACGCTCGCAGCGATATGCTCGCAAGAATCGCCCGCGCCACCTCGGCGGGCTCTTCCAGCTCATGGGAAGAGATACCCCGGGACTATCGGCGATCCTCCACGGCTTCTGACAGGGAACTGATTTCCTTGCTGACACATCGGTTGCGCGACTACGACGCGCAAGTGGTCGAAGCCTCCTCTACGGATGCGTCGACGGCAGTGGCCGCGATGCTGAAGGCGCGCGGGGTCTCGCGCATCGTCGTTCCGCCTGGACTGCAACCTGCGTTGCTGCCGCCGGACTTCGACTTTATAGAAGACACCGGTCTCTCTCATGCAGAGTTGAACCAGTGTGAGGGAATCCTAACGGAGTGCACCCTGGCCATCGCGGAGACGGGCACCATCGTGCTACAGAATGTTCCTGGGCAGGGGCGTCGCGCCGCGACCCTCGTGCCGGACTATCACCTCTGCATCGTCGATGCCGCAAAGATAATCGCCACCGTGCCCGAGGCGTTCGAACGCTTGCAACCAACGGCGAATCTTGCAACGACGTTCATCTCCGGCCCTTCGGCGACCGCGGACATCGAGATGACGAGGATCAAAGGCGTCCACGGGCCACGGTTCCTCGACGTCGTTCTGCTGCTGGAATAATGCTTCAAAGGGATATCGTTTGACCGGACGTGTGCAAATCCTTGACAAAAGGAGTCGCACAGACGAGGCTAGATGAAATTCCAATAGGTAGGTTCTTCTTCTTTAGGAATTCGGAGGTTGGGCGATGGCGTTAGAGGAAGGAAGCCGGACAGAAAAGCATCGGCAAAAGATCTGGAAGGCGCTGGACGAATTCCGTATCGAAATCCCGTCATGGGGATTCGCCAACACGGGAACTCGCTTCGGCAAATTCTCTCAGCCTGCCGCGGCGACTTCGATTGAAGAGAAGTTCGCCGACGCTGCCGAAGTGAATGCCCTCACCGGCGTGATTTCGAACCTTGCACTGCATGTTCTCTGGGACCTGCCGAACGGGGTCGCTGATGTGCCGAAGATCCAGCAACTGGAACAGAAGACCGGTATTCGGTCGGGATCGATCAATCCCAACGTCTTTCAAGACCAGGAGTACAAGTTCGGCTCGATCTGCAATCCAAGCGTGGAGATCCGAGGAAAGGCTCTCTCTCATCTACTGGCTTCGGTCGAAATTGGCCGCGCTCTTGCCACCCGCGACGTCTCGCTTTGGATCTCCGATGGCTCGAACTATCCGGGCACGCAGAGTATCCGCCGCCGCATAGAGTGGATGGAGGAGGTTTTGGGCAGTACGCATGAGGCGCTTGGCCCAGACCAGAGAATGCTGGTCGAGTACAAGCCCTTCGAGCCCGCCTTTTATCACACCGACATCGCGGATTGGGGCATGGCGCTTGAACTCGCGCGTCGCGCCGGACCCAAGGCCAAGGTGCTGGTCGATACCGGCCATCATCTGCAAGGCACGAACATCGAGCAGATTGTGGCGTGGCTGCTGCACCTGAACGCACTCGGTGGCTTCCACTTCAACGATCGCAAGTATGCCGATGATGACCTCACTATTGGTTCGATCGATCCTTATCAGGTCTTCCGAATCTTTCACGAGATACTCAGTGTTCCCGTTGAGGATCGAAGTGCGATCGCCTTTATGATCGACCAGAGCCACAATCTGAAAGGCAAGGTCGAGGCCATGGTGCAAACAGTCTGCGCGGCGCAGGAACTGTATGCCAAGGCCGCCCTCGTAGATCACGAAAAGCTTGCGGAACTGCAGGATGCCTGCCGACTAGTCGAGGCGGAAGAGTGCTTCCGCGACGCCTTCTGGCAGGACGTCCGTCCCATCGTGCAGGAGTGGCGCGAAGCGCGAAAGCTTCCGGCAAATCCTCTCCTCGCGCTCGCGGAGAGCGGCTACATCGAGCGGATTACGGAGCAACGTGGGGCTCGCAACTCGGCGAGCATTAGCAGCTATGCGTAAGTGTACTTAGGTGGTCAGAATGTCGATTTCGCTCACTCCGTGTAGCCTATGTCTGTATTGAAACGCACGGGAGCGGACATGCGAAAGACAACGAAGCGGCTTTACCTGATTCCGGTACTCTCTAAAGCCCTCGACATACTTGAACTGCTACAGCTTGAAAACCAGCAGATATCGCTGGAGGCAATCTATCGCAAGACGAAGATCTCAAAGACGACCGTCTATCGCATCCTTAAGACCTTTGTGCATCGTGGATACGTCTCGCAGTCGCAGGACGGCCTATACCGGCACGTCTCGCGTCCACGGAAGGTGCGCTTCGGCTTCGGCAGCCAAAGCACGGAGATGCCCTTTTCAAACGCGGTGACGGCGAGTCTGAAGCTCGCTGCGGCGGCCAGCGGCGTCGATCTGGTGATCCTGGACAACAGCTACCACGGACCGACGGCGATCAAGAACGCCGAGCAGTTCGTCGAGAAGGGCGTCGACCTGATCATCGAGTTCCAGGTGGAACAGAGCGTCGCTCCCATTATCGCGGATAAGATCGCAGCGGCGAATATCCCCTTGATTGCCGTGGATATCCCTCACCCGCACGCCACTTACTTCGGCGTGGACAACTACCGAGCCGGCGTCGAAGCTGGCGAGGCGCTGGCGGCGCATGCCGCCCACAAGTGGTCCGGTCGCGCGGATTGGGTGCTGGGCCTCGACCTGGCGGAAGCAGGGCAGTTGGTCCAGAGCAGAATCACCGGAGTCTTCGAGGGCGTGCGAGAGAGCTTCCCGGAACTTCCCGTCGAGTGTTTCGTCCGAATGGACGGCCGCGGCATGCGCGAACACAGCCGCAAGCTGGTGGCAGGGTTCCTGCAGCGCCATTCAAAAGATAAACATATCCTGATCGGCGCGGCTACAGACACAAGCGCGTTGGGAGCGTTGGACGCTGTTCGCGAACTGAAGCGGGAGCGCCATGTGGCGATCGTCGGACAGGACTGCATTCCGGAGGCTGAGGACGAGATTCGCAAGCCGAGTTCGCCGTTCATCGGCTCGGTCTCGCACGAGGCGGGCTCCTATGGCGAACGGTTGATCCACCTTGGCCTGTCGTTATTGCGTGGTCAGACCGCTGCGCCGTACAACTACGTCTCGCATCGGCTTGTAACAAGGGACAATCTGCCGCCGGCCTAACGAGTCAATGAGTCAGCGTTCATAGTGAGAGACGCCGCCGCGATACCTGTGGGCGCGGCCGAATTTGAAGGAAAGGGCGGGGCTTCGGGCCTCGCCCTTTTGCGTTCAGGCGGAATGCCCAGCTCTGAATCTTTCGCGTCGTGCCGCGGGGGGCGTCTTCATTTCTTGCGAGTTGTTTCGTTTTAGTTGCGTTCCAATACGCAATAAATTTCTCTTTGTTGACAGTGCTGTATGCCCTGTGTATTGTTTCCGGCGAAACTCAAGAGCCAGTTTGCATGCGCCAAACGACCACAGGTCTATGGGAGCCCGCTGTTCTCTCCTGCAAAGAGAAACAGTTTCAAGTACGAATTATTCGGAGGTTTTATGAAGCTTCGCAATTTCCTTATACTCGCTGTCCTGATCGCGAGTTCGATGTTCGCACTCGGCCAAGCGGCATCCACGGGAACGATCCTCGGCCACGTGGAGGACTCCGGGGGTGCCTCGATCGCAGGCGCGAAGGTGACGATCCTGAACACGGCCACCGGCATCGACCACGTCGTGATCACCAACCAGGATGGCGAATACACCGCGCCGGGCCTGCAGCCTGGCTCGTACAAAGTGACGATCGAAGCTCCGGGGTTCGGTTCGAAGGTCAGCTCGGTCGGCCTGGTGGTCGCGCAGCAGGAACGCGTCGACGCAGCGTTGAAGCTGGGCGGAGCAGTCGAGACGGTCACGGTCGAAGCCTCGGGTGGCGCGCAGCTCGATACAGACAGCGCTGCCATCTCGCAGCTTGTGAGCGAGAAGCAGGTCAACCAGCTTCCGTTGAACGGCCGCAACTTCCTCAACCTGCTCTTTATCGGCGCGGGCGCGGTGCAGACGGTCGGCGAACAGGGCCAGATGCGCGGCGGCGAGGGCAACGCGATCAGCATCAGCGGAGCACGGCCGGAGTCGAACAACTACACGCTCGATGGAATCGTCAACACGGACACGGCGCTCAGCACGCCTGCGGTGATCCTCTCGCAGGATGCGATCCAGGAGTTCAAAGTCCAGAGCGAGACATACTCGGCGGAGTTTGGATTCAGCGCGAACCAGGTGAACATCGTCAGCAAGAGCGGGACGAACCAGTTTCATGGATCGCTCTTTGAGTTCAATCGCAACGATGCGTTCGACGCCAGCACACACTTTCAGGCAATTAAGCCGGTGCTCCGCCAGAATCAGTTTGGGTTCGTGCTGTCCGGCCCGGTGTTGATCCCGAAGGTCTTCAACGGGCACGACAAGACATTCTTCTTGGCGAACTATGAGGGAGCTCGGATCAAGGCGGGCACCAGCCCAACCAACCAGTTTGTCCCCGACCCAGCGCAGCTGAGCGGTAATTTCGCGGGGTCAGGTCTGCCCGCCTTCGGGTCGGACGCGTGCACCGCGGCACTGAAGGCCGGGAACGCATGCCAGCCGATCGATCCGACAACGGGATTGCCCTTCTTGAACGACGCGATCCCAGCCACCCGGTTTTCCAACATCGCGAAGGTGGCGCTCGCCGCCAACTTGTTTCCTGCTCCGAATGAGCCGGGCGTGAACAACGGATACGTGCTTCGTACCGTGTTAGCCAACAGCACGGACCAGCAGACCTATCGCCTGGACCAGAATCTCAAGAAATATGGTTCGGTCTTTGGGCGGTACACACGGGCGCAGTATCTGAACAACAGTGCGGGAACGGTTTCGGTCCCGTTCGGCTTGAACGTCTTCACCGAAAACTCGATAAGCTGGCAGATCAACCATACGATCAGCCTCGGTCCGAACAACGTCAACAATTTCCGGTACGGAAACCTCTCAGCGAAGTCGATCCAAGGAGTAAGCCCAGCACCGGCTTCTGCAGTTGCTGCGCTCGGGCTCAGCGGTATCTTTACCAACCTTCCAGACTATGCGCGAGGATATCCGAACATCTCTATCGGCGGCGGTCCAGCCTCTGTGGGCAGCCCGGGCAACGATCCGACCACCAGCGATATTCCGCAGTACGAGATTGCGGACTCCTTTACCTCGATCCATGGTCGGCACACACTGAGCATCGGCTTCGACTTCAGGAACTGGATACAGAAGCGCGATCTTTCGTCGAACTTTCTCGGTTCCTATAACTACGCCAGCGCAACAATCCTGACGAATGGCGGGACTTCGGACGGAACGACGCAGAATGCAACTAACCCGTGCGCAACGGCTTACTGCGGAACGGGCAATGCAACGGCTGACTTCCTGCTCGGCTACTATTCTGGTGCCAGCACCTTCCAGCCGGGACCGTTCAGTACCGGAGCGACACCGGGAAATCTAAATCAATACCACTTCAAATACTTCGCGCCCTACGTGCAGGATGACTGGAAGGTGACGAGCGACCTGACCGTGAATCTTGGTCTCCGCTATGACTTCCGCACGATTCCGTACGAGACGGATAACAAGCTGTTCTGGATCGACAAGGCAAATGCCCTGGGCGGTCTGTGCTTTGCGAACCCGAAGCTGCTGACCGACGGCGTTGCACCGGCGGGTAACGGTTTCTACCGCTACTGTGGACGAAACAATCCACGCGATGCCGCGAAGTTGCCCTTCGCTCCGCGCATTGGATTTGCCTATCGTCCGTTCGGCGACAACAAGACGGTAGTCCGCGGCGGTTACGGTCTGTACTTCGACTCAACGGAGACGCGTGAGATCGACGACTCGGGTGACCTCTATCCCTATGTCGTTCGCACGGACATCAATCCAGTGACCGCGCCGAATGTGCCCAAGGTGACGGACAATCTCTTTCCGGCGACTGCGGCCCTACATGCTGTTAGCGTTGCGACGGATGGAGGCCAGTTTGTAGCGGTCATCATCTCGGAGAATCCGATCAACCCTTACGTGCAGCAGTACACCCTCTCGGTACAGCACGAGCTTGCTCCGAACACGACGCTTGAGGTGAACTACATCGGGAACAAGGGAACCCACCTGCTGGACCGCGTAAACATCAACGAGCCGCTGCCGGTGCCGAACGTCGCGCTCTGCAACTCGAGCCAGGGCAACGATCCGAGTTGCAATCCGGCAGTTCGGCGGCCTCTGCCGAACTTCACGAATACCACAGGAACTCTGGATAGCCGGTGGAGCGGGTACTCGAACTATAACGCGGGCAATGTGAAGTTCGAGCGGCGCTCGAGCGATCTCGCTGCCGTGCTGGTGTACACCTACTCGAAGAGCATGGATGATAAATCCGCCGCGGCGGGCATCGGAGCGACGAATGGATTTGCGGGCCACCTTGACGACCGCAATCCTTCCCGCGACTACGCGCGGTCGGACTTCGACGTAGGCCAGCGGTTCGTTGCCAGCTTCGTATATGACCTGCCCTTCGGACAGGGGAAGAGGTTTGCTAACAAGGTCAATAAAGCGGCAGATGCGGCCATCGGCGGATGGGAGTTGACGAGTATCGCGACATTCCAGAAGGGCTTCCCCTTCTCGGTGCTCGGTAACGATACCTATGGCCTTCTGTCCGCCTATAACCAGCGGGCAAACATCAACGGGCCGGCGAACAGCGGGTTCGACAAGAGCCTGAGCAAGTGGTTCAACACCGGTTCGTTCTCGCAGCCGTTGGCAGGTGTCTTCGGATCAAGCGGAAGAAACATTCTTCGCGACCCCGGCATCAACAACTTCGATATCGGTCTGCTGAAGAACTTCGCAGTGTACGACCGGATCAACTTACAGATCAGGGCGGAGACGTTCAACACCTTCAACCACGCGCAATACGGCGTCGATCCGACTTCACCTACCGCCGCAGCTTCTGGGCCGGGGACTGGCGCAGTGGACCGCAACGTGAACGATGTGGGGAGTGCTACGAATGCCAACTTCGGACAGGTAGTCTCGGCACGACCAGGCAGGGTGCTGCAACTTGGAGCGAAGCTTACCTTCTGATGATGAAGTGTTTCCCATCTCAGGGGGAGAGATAGCTTAGCTCCCCCTGGATTCTTCTTAACGAGGAGCAAAGGTACAAGATGACCCGAAAGAAAGTGCAGATTCTTGCCGCGAGCGTCGCGGCAGTCGTGTTGTGGGGCCTTGTTGACGCGAGTGCACAGGCCACCCCTGACGAAGTAAAGGTGGATTGGACGAAGACGGTCATTACGTCGAAGTCCACACCCACACTGCAAGTAGTGGTGAATCCGATGTTGCTTCGTGGCTCCAGGCTGCACGATGGCGCCTTCAAGGCACTACACGATCTCGGCGCGGACTATGTGCGTTATGTTCCGTGGCTGCCCTACCCACGGCAGGCGGTGGCGGAGCTCGATGCGCCGGCGGATGGAAAGACTTCGTGGGACTTTTCGCACATCGACCCGACCCTTGATGACTTCATGAAGGCGACCGAAGGCCATAGCGTAGTGCTGAACTTCAGCACCATTCCCGCGTGGATGTGGAAGACGGAGAAGCCTGTCACATTCCCAGACGACCCCAACCAGGTCTTCTGGAACTACACGCAAGGCACGGAGTTGCGCGACCCTTCCATGAAGGAAGTCTCGGATTACTTTGCACGGCTGCTCGCGTGGTACACGAAGGGCGGATTCACCGATGAGTTCGGCAAGCGCCATGAGTCCGGCCACCACTATAAAGTCGCCTACTGGGAGGTGCTGAACGAGATCGAGTTCGAGCACCACTGGTCGCCGGAGATGTACACGCGTTTCTACGACTCGGTGACGGCGGCCATGCGCCGGGTAGATCCGGACATCAAGTTCATGGCGATGGCACTCGCTCAGCCCAGCGTCGGTTCCGGTCCGGAGATGGTCGAGTACTTCCTGAACCCGGCGAACCACAAGCCCGGCACACCGATCGACTTCATCACCTATCACTTCTATGCGACTCCGGGACCAGACCAGACCATCGACAATTGGCAGTACACCTTCTTCGACCAGGCCAACGGCTTCCTCGCAACCACGCGCTATATCGAGACGATTCGCAAACGCTATAACCCTTCGGTGAAGACGGACCTGAACGAGCTCGGAGTGATCTTGTCCGAGGACGGCAAAGAGATCAGCACGCCGGGATACGTTGCCAAACCGGAGCCAGCAGGCTATTGGAATCTTGCGGGTTCCATGTACGCCTACCTCTACATGCAGAGTGCGCTGATGGGCATCGATGTTCTTGGCGAGTCGCAGCTAGTTGGGTATCGCTCGCAATTCCCGAGCGTGAGCGAGATAAATTACGAGACCGGCGAGCCGAATGCCCGCTATTGGGTGTTGAAGCTGATCAAAGACAACTTCGGCCCCGGAGACAAGCTGGTCGAGACGACGAGCTCAAGCGGAGACTATGCTGTACAGGCGTTCTCGACCGCGAGAGGAAAGAAGCTGTTCATCTTGAATAGAAAGAACCGCGAAGTGGAAGCATCACTTCCGGCCGATGTCGATGGAGCATCGGTCACGCTTGTCGCTCCTTCGACGGGCGACGGTCCAGTGGCAACGGAGAAGATCGCAGGACACACCTTGAGGATGCAGCCTTTCGAGGTCGCTGTCGTAACCTACCGCTGAAGCCGCAGAACGAAAGCAAGTCCAAGAGGAACACATGATCTTTGCAGTAAGAGCAAGCCGGTTGGCGGGAACTGTCCTTTGCATTACTTCCGTCTGGGGAATGGCAAGCGCGGCGCTAGCAGCAGTGAATGTTGCAAAGCCCATAGGTCTGCGTTGCGACTCACTTGCCGAACCGCTTGGAATTGATACGGTCGCACCCGTGCTGTCATGGCGGCTGATTGATAGCCGTCAGGGGGCGATGCAGACGGCGTATGAGGTCACGGTGTCTGCCTCGCCCAGTGGTAAGGCAGATGTGTGGGACTCGGGTAAGGTGGCGTCCTCGCAGTCAGCGGGCGTGCCCTACGGTGGGCCTGCGCTGCAGCCTTCGCATCGCTACTTCTGGCGCGTGCAGGTGTGGGACAAGGACGGCAAGCCCTATCCGATCAGCGATGCAAGCTGGTGGGAGACCGGCTTGATGGACGCTGCGAACTGGAAGGCGAATTGGATCGGCCATGAGCCCGACGAGCTTCATGCCCTGCGAAATTCAGGCGCTCTGTGGATCACCAATGCCAAGGTGCAGGACTACTCCGCAAACGGTGATACGCACCATGACTTCCGTTTCCAGTTCTCATCCGCAAAGGCCGTTGCGCGAGCAGACCTATACACAACCGGGGAGGACTCTACCTCAGCCTGGGTGAACGGCAAACAGGTGCGCGTCGCAGGGGCGCTTCCCAAGTGGAAGCAGACTCCATGGGGAACGTATGAGATGCAGGAAGTGACCGCGGACCTACGCGACGGGAAGAATGTCATCGCGGTTGAGGTGACACACTTCAGCGTCTCATCGCGAGCGATGGGCGCGGCGGACACACAGACGCCCATGAGCATGTGCCTCTATCTCGTTTATAAGGACGGCACGAAAGAGTTGCTCTCATCGGCAAGCCCCGGCTGGAAGGCGAGTCTTGACCAGACTGGGAACTGGTATGCCGCTGAATTTAGCGATGCAGCGTGGGCTGCGGCAGAGCCCTACGCGCCGCATTCAGACCAGTTTGGTGCAACGACCCAAGGCCTGCCTTGGCCTGCGGGACCGGTGTCCGCGTTGCGTCGCACATTCGATGAGAGCAAGCCCATAGTCTCCGCACGCCTCTATGCAACGGCGCTTGGCGCCTACAAGTTTCACTTGAACGGCGAGATCGTCGGCGACCAGGTGCTCGCTCCGGGATGGATGGACTTTCGCGAGCACGTTCCGTATCAGGTCTATGACGTGACAAAGCAAGTGAAGCCGGGCAAGAACGCGATCGCTGCCTATCTCGCTCCAGGCTGGTACAGCACGCCGCTGATGTGGTTCCGGCAGGGAAATAATTATGGTGCAACGCAGCCAGCACTTAAGGCCCAGCTGCGTGTCGAGCACACCGATGGCTCGGTCGAATGGATAGCCACGGATGAGACATGGAAGGCCGACACCTCGCCGACCACCTTTGCCGAGATCTACGATGGCGAGACCTACGACGCACGCCTCGTCAAGCCGGGTTGGGATACCGCCAGCTTCGTCGACTCAGCCTGGAAGCCGGTAACGCTGGTCACCCCGAATGAGCCGAAGATCGTCTCGCAATACTTCCAGCCGATTCGCGAAGAGCGCGTGATGACGGCGAAGGCGATCACAAATCCCTTGCCCGGCGTCTACATCTACGACTTCGGCCAGAACATGAGCGCCGTTCCGAAACTCATGATTGGAGGGAAACGCGGGCAGGATATTCAGCTGCGCTTTGCCGAGGCGTTGAATGCCGACGGCACGATATACACCGAGAACCTTCGCACAGCGAAGGCCACCGATCACTTCATCCTCGCCGGCACCGGAAAGCCCGAGACGTGGCAGCCGCAGTTCACCTACCACGGCTTCCGTTATCTCGAGATCACGGGCGTTGACGCGAAGCCGACGCTCGATACCGTGGAGGTCGCCGTCCTCCACACTGCCGCGCCGTTTACGACGGAGTTCGCTACCGGCGACACGATGATCAACAAGCTATGGAGCAACGTGCTTTGGGGGCAGCGATCGAACTTCGTCGGTGTGCCCACCGACTGCCCGCAGCGCGATGAGCGCCTCGGCTGGAGTGCGGACGCGCAGGTCTTTTGGCGCACGGCTGCTTTCAATATGGACCTGACGACCTTTAGCCAAAAGTACGCCTCGGACCTCCATGGCACGCAGGCAAGCTCGCCCATGTATGGCATCTTTGCGCCGGGCACGAGCACGCCGAACCCTGGATATGGCGCGGCCTGGAGCGATGCGGGCGTGATCGTTCCATGGACGGGATGGGTGCAAAGCGGCAATCCGAAGATCATCGATGAAAACTGGGACGGCATGGTGAGTTACCTCGCCGCTATCGAAAAGGGAAACCCTGATTTTCTGTGGCGCAACGGGTTTGGCGCGGCGTTCGGCGACTGGCTCACTCCGACGATCACCACGCCTGAGGATCTCGTCGCCACAGCCTATTGGGCCTACGACGTGTCGATGATGCGTGATATGGCATTGGCTACGAAACGCACGGCCGAGGCCGAGCAATACGCCGCGATGTTCGAAAAGATCAAGGCAGCGTTTCAGAAGGCCTACATTCGCAGCGATGGTTTCGTCGGTGCAAATGATGTCTATCCCAGCATCCCTCCGCCGACAATGGCGGGGACGGATGTCTCGACCGACAAGAACCGTGTGATTGAAACGCAAACTGGCTACGTGCTTGCGTTGCATATGGGGTTGATGCCGGAAGAGCTTCGTTCAGCGGCTGCCACAAAGCTGGTCAAGAAGATCGAAGAGAACCACTGGCTCCTGGGCACTGGATTTCTTGGCACACCCTATCTGTTGGAAGTGCTCTCAGATATCGGCCACAGCGATGTTGCATACCGTCTGCTCTTGAACAGGCAGTACCCATCCTGGGGCTATCTGATCGATCACGGTGCGACCACAACATGGGAGCGCTGGAATGGCGATGCCATGCGCAACGACCCCAGCATGAACTCCTACAATCACTATGCCTATGGTGCGGTCGCTGAATGGATGTATCGCTATGCGGCTGGCATCGATACGGTGAGCAATGATGCGGGCTTCCACACCATCGCTCTTCATCCCAACTTTGACGCGCGTCTCGGTCATCTCGACTTCACGTATCAATCGCCGTACGGACCGGTGAAGTCATCGTGGAAGACCATAGGAGATCAAGTTGCATGGGAGATCACGATTCCTCCGAACACTGCAGCGCGACTGCCGATCGCCAGCACAAACGCGACGGACTTCACGCTCGACGGTATAGCGATTGGCCAGTCGCGCAAGGTACATGCCGCAGGTGGCGACATCTACGAACTTGCCGCAGGAACTTATAGCTTTAAGGCGAAGCTCGCGCAGGCATCCACATCCTCAGCCGCAGCGAAATAACGGAAGACCGAGAGGCCATGACGACATCGACCAATATCCATTGGGTTACAACGGCACTTGCACTCGCAGCGGTTCTCGCAAATGGGGTCGTTACGAAGAGCTTTGGGCAGCAGGCTGCAACGACGCCATCGCTCGAGCAGGGCTTTCAGACGCCACCCGCGACAGCCCGTCCGCGCGTTTGGTGGCACTGGATGAACGGCAACATTACGAACGAAGGCATCGATCTTGATCTCGAGTGGATGCACCGCGTCGGCATCGCGGGCTTTCAGAACTTCGATGCCGCGCTGTTTACGCCGCAGGTTGTGGACAAGCGCCTCGTCTACATGACGCCGGAGTGGAAGGCGGCCTTCCTACATGCGATCAAGAAGGGCGACTCGCTTGGTTTCGAGATGGCTGTCGCGGGTTCACCCGGTTGGAGCGAGAGTGGCGGCCCATGGGTAAAGCCCGCGCAGGCGATGAAGAAGCTGGTGTGGAGCGAGACGCACGTTGAAGGCGGCACAGCGTTTCACGGAGTGCTGCCGCCCGTCCCATCGGAGACCGGCCCCTTCGGCAATCTCGCACAGCAGGACCTGATGGGCATGATGGGCGGTGCCGACTCGCCCAAAGCGGTCGACTTCTCCTCAGACGTTGCTGTCATCGCGTTCCGTGAACCCGCGGATGCCCGTCCGATGAGCGAACTGAAGCCCATAGTAACCGGCAATGGCGGAAGCGTGGCGAACGCGGAGCTTCTATGGGATGGCGATCTCAATCACTCCATCGGCATTCCCATCGCGGCCCCGGGTCAGCGTTCCTGGATACAGTTCGATTTCGGCAGGCCCACTGCGATTCGAGCGGTCACCTACGCAGCGGGTGGCCCGCGCGACCCGCTCGCCCTCTTTGGCACCGAGACGAATGATGGCCCGGTGCTTGAGTCCAGCGATGATGGCACGACCTTCACCCCAGTCGTCCGCCTTCCGACCTTCGGCGCGGTGCAGCATACGATGTCCTTCCCCATGAAGACAGCTCGCTACTTCCGGCTGTCATTCACAGAGAAGCCCGCAGTCTCCGCGCTACCTATCGATATGGGCGAATTGGGAATGGCGATGGGCCCCCCTCCCACGACGCATGAGATCGCAGAGCTGGAACTCCACACCGATGCTCGCGTGAACCGCTTCGAAGAGAAGGCGGCCTTTGCCGCTACGCCGGATCTCTATGCCTTCGCAACGAAGTCGCTGGATGCTACGTCCGCGATCGCGAAGTCTGACGTGATCGACCTTACCTCGAAGATGAAGCCCGACGGAACCCTGGATTGGACGCCGCCTGCCGGCCGCTGGACCGTCCTGCGCATGGGCTACTCGCTTACCGGCATTACGAACCATCCGGCTCCGCCTGAGGCCACCGGGCCGGAGGTCGACAAGCTGAGTAAGCAAGATGTGTCGGACTACTTCAACCACTATCTCGACAACTATAAAGACGCGACCGCCGGACTGATGGGCAAACGCGGCCTGAAGTATGTCATCACCGACAGCTGGGAGGCGGGCACGCAGAACTGGACCGATCAGATGATCGCGGAGTTCACGCGCCGTCGCGGCTACGACCCCACACCGTGGCTGCCTGTAATGGCTGGCCGAATCATCGGAAGCGCAGAGGAGAGCGACCGCTTCCTGTGGGACGTGCGCAAGACCATCGCCGACCTGCTTGCGGAGAACCACTACGGCACCATCGCTGCGATCCTGCACGAGCGCGGTATGGGCCAGTACGGAGAGTCACACGAAGAAGGCCGCGCCACCATCGGCGACGGCATGGAGATGAAGAAAGCGGACGATGTTCCCATGTCGGCTACGTGGACGCAGCAGCCGGGCGTGAACGCGGAACAGTATGGCTACAACGCCGATGTGCGCGAGTCGGCATCTGTTGCGCATATCTATGGCCAGAATCTTGTCGCAGCGGAGTCACTTACGGCATCAAGCAATCCCTGGGGATGGTCTCCCGCAACGCTCAAGCCGACGGCGGACAAGGAGCTTGCGAACGGTCTCAACCGCTTCGTCATTCATGAATCCGCCCATCAGCCGCTCGTCGGCAAAGCCCCAGGCCTAACGCTTGGGCCCTTCGGCCAATGGTTCAACCGCAACGAGATCTGGGCGGAGCAGGCGGCGCCGTGGATGACCTATCTCTCTCGCAGTTCATGGATGCTGCAGCAGGGACACTTCGTTGCGGACATCATCTACTTCTACGGCGAGGACTCGAACCTTACCGCTATCTTTGGGGCGAAATCGCCCGATGTGCCGAAGGGATACGCCTTCGACTACATCAACGCGGATGCGCTTATCCACGAGTTGAAGGTCCGGGATGGCTCGCTCACGACGAAGAGCGGCATGCGCTACCGAGTGCTCGTTCTCGATCCTTATAGCAGCCACATGTCCCTGCCTGTGCTTCGTTCGATCCAGCAGCTGGTGAAGGATGGCGCAGTGGTCATCGGAGAGCAGCCAGTCGGCACGCCAAGCCTTGCGGACGATGCTGCGCAGTTCCACTCCATCGTATCCGAGATGTGGGGCGCGAACGGCGCATACGGCGAAGGCCGCGTGATCCATGGCATGTCTGTGGCCGGTGCACTCAGAGCCGCGTCCGTGTCGCAGGACTTCAGTTACACGCAGCCGGAGGCTGATGCCGATTCCGAAGTCTTATTCGTCCATCGCAAAGTGGGCCATATAGACCTCTACTACGTCGACAATCGAAGAGACCGCAAGCAGAGCCTGACCGCGAACTTCCGCGTCACCGACCGCGCCGCGGAGATCTGGCACCCGGACACCGGCAAGTCCGAATCCGCCTCCTATACGATTGCGAACGGCACCACATCCGTGCCGCTGCAGCTTGACCCCTACGAGGCGGCCTTCGTCGTCTTCCGCAAGCCGTCGCAACAAACATCCGTCCAGTTGCCACCGATGCACGATGCAGTGCTCGCTCCTGTCAGTGGCGCTTGGAACGTACAGTTCGAAGCCGGACGTGGTGCGCCCGCACAAGCTGAGCTCCCTGAGTTGGCATCGCTAAGCGAAAACGCCGACAAGGGCATCCGTTACTTCTCCGGCCACGCTACCTACACAAAAACGCTCGATGCGCCGGTCGCTTGGTTCCACAGGGATGAAGCCCTATGGCTGGATTTAGGCGACGTCGCGAACCTCGCCGAAGTGAAGGTGAACGGCCAACCGCTCGGCATCGTGTGGAAGGCTCCGTACCGTGTAGAGGTGTCGAAAGCGCTGAAGCCCGGGAAGAATACCATCGAGATTCGCGTCGCGGATTTATGGGTGAATCGCCTCATCGGGGACGCCCAACCCGATGCGACCACAAAGTACACCTTCACCACGCACAACCCCTATAAGGCGTCCACTAAACTGGTTCCGTCCGGATTGATCGGGCCGGTCCAGATCCTGCGGAAGGAGCCGGGCGGCGCTTCCTGATGGAAAGAATGGTGAAGGTGAGTATCGCGCGTCGTCTGGTATCGCTGGTCATCGTTGTCGCCTTGTGTATGCGATTCGCATCCCCGCAGGGAGCGCCTCAGACGGAGGTCGAGCGCCTGTACGCGGCGGCGCAAAAGGCAATGCTTGCGGGCCACATGGATGAGGCGCGCACGGGCTATGAGAAGCTCGCGAAGCTTGCTCCTTCTATCGCTGAAGTTCATGCTTCGCTCGGCGCGATCGATTTTCAGCAGAAGCTCTTTGCCGAAGCTCTTCGCGAGTTGAACGAGGCGCGGCGACTGAAGCCATCGCTGCCAGGCCTCGATGGCCTTATCGCCATGTCGCTCACCGAACTCGGCCACTTCGAAGAGGCGTTGCCTGCGTTGGAGGCTACGTATAAAGAAGCGGATACTCCCCCGGTCAAGCGCATCAGCGGCCTCGAACTCGAGCGGGCCTACATGGGCGTGCATCGCGAAGCAGATGCGGTTGAAGTAGCGCTAGCACTGCAGAAGCAGTTCCCGAACGACCCCGAGATCCTCTATCACAACGAAAGAATCTTCGGCAGCTTCGCGTACCTGACGGTGCAGAAGCTGGTTGAGGTTGCGCCTAACTCTACGTGGCGTCACCAGGCGCAGGCCGAAGCGCAAGAGGCAGCAGGCTCGCATGATGCGGCGATTGCGGAGTATCGTGCGATCCTCTCCATCGATCCGAACCGCGCGGGTATTCACTACCGCATTGGCCGGGCCTATCGCGCCAACGCGCGCGACTCGCATCGCGACGGCGATCTCGGCCAAGCGATGGAAGAGTTTCAGGCGGAGCTGAAGATCGATCCCGAGAACGCCAGCGCCCTCTACGAAGTTGGAGAGCTTCATCGCATCGCCGGTGAAGTGGAACCCGCGCGCGCCTTCTTCGCCGCAGCGCTCAAGATCTATCCGGATTTTCCCGAGGCAGAGCTCGGGCTCGGCACCGTGCTCGCTACGTTGCAGCGGCCAGCCGAAGCGCTCCCCTATCTAGTCAGCGCAAGCCAGCACGATCCCGAGGACCAAGCAACGTGGTATCGCCTTTCTCAGGTGCAGCGCGCGCTTGGGCACACTGCGGAGGCAAAGGATGCGCTTGCCCACTTTCAGGCCCTGCGCGGCAGAACGCTCGCGCAACAGCAAGCCTCCGCGCGTGACGTAACCAGGCAGCAGATCGATACCGCGTCGACGCAATAACAGGTCACGCGGGCGGATTGAGATGCAGGCTCCACTCGCGGACAGCGCGCGCGAACTCCATCGACGATGCTGGAAGTTCGCTCTCAAGTGTGGCAAGCTGCACCGCGAAGTTGCCGATAGTTGAACTCTCCGGCGAGCCGCGATGCACGGCGAAGCCCGTAGCCTCTGCCGTGAGCCGATTGAGAAACGTGTTCTGCGAGCCTCCACCGACGATGTAGATGCGCCTTATCACCTTGCCGGTGTGCTGCTGGATACGTGTCAACGTCTCGGCATAGCGGCGCGCCAGGCTATGCATGATTAGTGCAGTGAAGGCGGGCGCATTTGCAGGCGATTCGTCGAGCGGCTGCGTGCCCTTCGTAACTAGCTGGCGATTGATCCGTTGCGGCATCTCGCCAACCCGAAGCAAGTCAGGGTCGTCCACGTCGAGCAGCATCGGCGGCACAGGTTCGCGCTCGGCATCGCGAAGTAGATCGGAGATGGAAGGCTCATGTCCCATCGCTGCCCAAGCATTCTGGCACTGCTTCAGAAGCCACATGCCGTTCACATTCTTGTGGAAGCAGTTCATGTTGCCCACGCCGCCAAGGTTGCTGAACGAGTCTTCGCGAACGCTTGGGCCATCGACGGGAAGATCGGTGACCGCGCCCACCAGCGACCAAGTTCCTGAACTGATGTAAGCCCAGTCATCGCCAGCCGCGGGGATACCGGCGATAGCAGAAGCAGTATCGTGGCAGGCGGGCGCGATCAGCTCTGCGTCAGCGAAGACGGGCAACCGCGCAAGTGGGCCCTGCAGCTTGCCAAGCATAGTTCCGGGGGGAACGATCTTCGGCGCGAACTCGATCTTCAGTCCGGCCTCGCGAAAGATCTCGCGGCTCCAGCCGCGAGAGTCCATGTCTACCAATTGCGTATGAGTCGCGTTGGTAAACTCAGCGACGGGCTCCGCTCCCCATCGCGCCAAGAGATACTCGGGCAGGTTCAACCAGCGAGCCTCCGGCGTGCCGCTCAACCGGTCTGCATAAAGCTGATAGAGCGTGTTGAGCGGCAGCTGCTCGATGCCGGTGATCTCTCGCATCCACAGCGCAGGAATGCGCTTGTGCAGCTCTACCTCGGCATGCACGTTACGTTCATCGCGATAGCAGAAGGGCTCGGCAAGCGCCTGCCCGTTCGCATCGAGACGTACATAGTCGACTGCCCAGCCATCGATGGCAATGGAACGCACGCCCTCCGGCGCGAGCGGCGCGCACTTTCGCAGCCCTTCTTCGACGCCTTCGATAATCTTCGCGAGCGGCCAGTGCAACCCGGTATCGCGTTCGACAGGCCCGTTCAGGAAGCGGTGCACAAGCTGAATCTCTGCCTTGCCGTCAGACCAGCGAAGCAGGCTGACGCGGCAGCTCTCCGCGCCAAGATCGACCGCTACAAGCGAGCGCCTGTCTGCTGGCGCGAGGCTCATCGCAGATAGGCCTCGACCAGGCCGCCATCGACTGGAATGAGATGGCCCGTCGTGCATCGCGCCAGTGGCCCAGCGAGATACATAATGGCCTCCGCGCAATCCTTCGGATCGATGGGCGTGTGCGTCAGCGTGCGCTTCGCATAGAAGAGGGCAAGCGCATTTCGAAGCTCATCATCTGTGCCTGACTCTTCAAAGGGGATGTTGTACTTCGCCAAGGATGCTTTCACACGGTCGCGCGGGAACATTGTCGACCCCTTCACCACAGTTGCGGGGCTGATGCCATTGACTCGCACCTTCGGGCTCATGCTCACCGCAAGCTCGCGAACAAGATGGCTCAGTGCCGCCTTCGAGACGTCATAGGCCTCCGAGCCTCGTTTCGCGACAACGGCGTTGGCAGAGCTGGTGAGCACGATGCTGCCATCGAGACCCTCCGCGTCGAAGAACTTCTTCGCCTCATCGACAAGGAGGTAGTTCGCCGTGACATTGACCTCAAGCGTCAGGCCCCACTGCGCGTCGCTGATGACGCCATCCGGCGAGGAAGGGAAGAGCGCCGCCGTATTGATGAGGATGTCAAGGCCTCCGAACTGCTTGATCGTCGCTGCAAGCGCAGCCTTGATCGCCGCACGGTCGCGAATGTCGATCGAGGTATGGCCGATGACTTCCTTGCCTGCGATCGCCTTGCACTCTTCGGCTACACGCTTCGCGCCTTCCGCGTCGCGGTCGGCGATCATCACATGGGCTCCGCGTTCGGCTGCGATTAGCGCGACCTGCGCGCCGATGCCGCTGCCTCCGCCGACGATCAGCGCGACTTGACGGCTTAGCTGCTTCTCCGGTGGCTGACGGCGTATCTTCGCTTCTTCCAGCGCCCAATACTCGATCCGGAATGCCTCACTGGGTGGTAGCGCGACATAATTTTGATAGACAGAGAACTGGTCTGCTGAAGCCGCCGGGCCAGCCTGCGGAATGTCCGTACAAGTCACGGCTGCACCCAGTGCGCCTGCTCCTTGCATCACGCCAATGGCGTTGATGTAGAACTCCCCTGTCAGACGCGCATCGGTTTTATTTCTGCCAAAGGTGAACATGCCTACACCGGGAAGTAGAACAACAGTGGGGCTGGCATCGCGAAGTTTTGGACTGTCGGGCAGAGCATGCTTCGCATAGTATGCCGAGTACTCCGAGCGATAGGTCTCAAGCGAACTCTCGATGATCTCAGGAATCGCCTTCGTATCCGTCGACGGGTCCCACTTCAGAAACATTGGGCGAATCTTGGTGCGGATGAAGTGGTCGGGGCAGCTTGTGCCGAGATGGGCCAGTTGCTCCGCGCTGTGCGAGTTCACAAAATCAAGCACGCTCTGTGCGTCGGTAAAGCTGCCGATCCAGCGCTGCTTGCGCGATACGGCACCACGTAGATACGGCATCACCTTTGCGGCAACCTTCTCGCGCTCGCTGTGCGATTCGAACTTCGCGCCGCCGAAGTGCTTGTGCCCGGCGGTCAAGGAATGCCGCTCAATGAACTGGCCGATCTGGTCGATGATGGTGATGGTGCTCAGGTAGCTCTCGCGCTGCGTATCGCCCCACGTAAACAGACCGTGGCCGCCAAGTACGACGCCGTCGCATCCCGGTGTGTCGGCAACGATCTGCCGCAGCATCATTCCGAGCTCGAACCCCGGGCGCTGCCATGGCAGCCAGGCGAGCTTGTGCCCGAACTCCGCGTTGAACTCTTCCATCTTCTGCCTACCGTTGGCCGAAGCCGCGAGCGCGATACCCCAGTCCGGATGCAGGTGGTCGACGTGGGCGAAGGGAAGAAAGCCATGCAGCGGCGTATCGATCGAGGCAGCCGTCGGATTGTTATTGAAGGTGACCAGCGGATACAGTGCCACCATCGCATCTTCTTCCGCAACGCCCTTGTACTGCTTCTCAAGCGCGAGCAGGCGATTGAGATACAGCGTTGCCAAACCGCTACGCTTGATGCTGCCCAGGTCGCCACCCGAGCCTTTCACCCACAGCACCTTGACCGTCGCTCCCGTGACCGGATCGATCTCGTCCAGCTTCGAACTTGTGTTTCCCCCGCCGAAGTTGGTAATCCGCAGGTCGGAGCCGAGCAGGTTGCTGCGGTAGCGTAGAAGTTCCGCGCCGTCGAGCGTTGCAGCGGTCGTTTCGTCCCACTTGTCTTCAAGAAACTTCAGGCTTGCCTTTGTGATCGACATCTTGTCCTCATCGGTTGAAACGTGACCATCATTCCATATCAAGACCAATAGAGCAAATGTTTCTGTACGGATACTGAGGGTCACCCGAAGCTCCTCCATGACTACAGCAGAGATCCGGAGAGGAGGCGTTGATCGGGCAGATAGTAGGCAATTGACGGCGCGTGACTTTCGCCCGCAGAGAGAGGTCATAATTGCTCAATCACAGCCCTGTGGCACGATGTGACTGTAGTAGAGTACAGCCATGCCGACAGGCGTAAATTCCCTTTCATCTGCTCTGCGGAGCCCTGCCTTCGCTGCGACGCTATTATGCTGCTGCATCACAGCCGCCTTCAGTGTGCTGATAATGCGACAGACGGGCGGCATGTTTGTGTATCCCCTTGACGATAGCTACATCCATTTGGCCGAGGCGCACACCCTCGCAGTGGACCATATATGGGGTGTGCGGCCGGGCGAGTTCGCGAGTGCCTCCTCCTCGCCGATATGGACGATCCTGTTGGCGGCCATTGAGCGAGTTGTGGGATTCCATCTCGGCACGCCGATCGTGTTGAACCTGGTCTTCATCCTCGGCATCTTCCTGGTGGTCGAGTATGGGCTCAGACGGATCGCTCCTGATACACCTCTCTGGGCGCGATACTTGCTGAATCTCACAATGATTCTGATCGCGCCCATGTCGAACCTGATCATGCTTGGCATGGAGCATGTAGCGCAGACATTCAGCATCCTGGCCCTGGTAATCCTTGCGACCGAAGTACTGAAAGCCGACGATGGAGCCGCCGGGCAACCCATTCTTCTCTGCGCGGTCGCGGCCTTGGCAGGAGCGCTGCGCTACGAAGCAGCGTTTGCCGTGCTGCCAGTCATTCTGTTGCTTCTGGCGAGAAGACGGGGCTGGCTGGCACTCGCGGTTGGGGCTTGCGCTGCGATGGGGCCGGTAGGCTTCGGGCTGTACTTCCATCATGTCTCGGGCTTCTGGATGCCGTACTCAGTGATTGCGAAGTCGCAACAGGCCGGAGGTGTCTTGGGTAGCTTTCGGATGCAGGTAACGAACATCGTGTCCTGGAAAGTTGGGCTTCCGATTCTCTTCACCCTGCTTCCGCTTTGGCTACTCAGGTTAAAAGCCCGCGGCTTCTGGGAAGGGTCGCAGGTTTTGTTGTTTCTGACCCTCCTGATCAGCGTCATTCACATTCTGTTGGGGCCGGTATTGCATGGATTGATGCGGTACGACAGCTATCTTTTTTCACTCAGGTTGTTTGCGCTCTTTACCGCGTTTGCGGCGGAGGTCTGGCAATACGGGACTCGCAGAGAATCGATAGCTGAGTTGCCGGTGCAAAGGAAGATTCTCGCGGGCATTACCTTTGCGGGGCTTCTGTTATCGGTACCGGTGTTTGGGCACCGTGTTCAGGCTGGGTTGCTCAACCCCGTGCAGGCGGCGGTGGACCGTTACCATGAGCACATTCAGATGGTTCGGTTTATCAGGACCTACTATGACCACGACACCGTAGTGGTGAACGATATTGGAGCACTCGCCCTGTTTACCCATGCGCATTTCCTCGACGTTCTGGGACTGGCGAGCGTGGAACCTCTCCTTCCCAGAGCGCGAGAGGGCCGCAGTTTCGGCCCGGAGGATGTGGCGGCGTGGGCGAAATCGAAGAACGCTCCCATTGCTTTGTTGAGCTCTGGAGAAGCCACGACGGCCAGACTGATCCCGAAGGAATGGACAGTGGTGCAGACCTGGCAGCTTCCGCGCAATGTGGCGTATTGGAGCTACTTTCTGACGCTCTATGCGGTAGAACCTGCGGCCATGCCGAGGTTGTGCGCAAGCCTGAAGGAGTTTCAGCTAACTCCTGCAGACAAGGTGATCTACGACGCTTGTCCGAGAGGCGATGCGGCACTCCCGAGATAGGGAGTGCTTTCTGATATGCGGTAGTAAAATCAGGATCGATGCGACAGCAAACGCAAGCCCGTTTAACCTTTATGAGTCTCCTCGGTGGCAAAGGAATCCTTATGGCCATGCGCGCCCCGGGCGGCACCAAGCCGGAGTAAGGCTGGCGAAACGTCTCCTTCTCTGAGCGGCCGTCTGGGGCTATCCGCAACCGTCCGAAGCCGTCCGAAACCATTTGGGACGTGCGCTTTTTTCGACCAGCCATAAGAAGGAGAACCCTGTGTCCGACCGCCCTGACTTTCAGCCATCCACTCTCGTCATCCACTCCAATCGCGTCTACGAGAGCCAGTCCAACTCGATCCTCTTCCCCATCCACCAGACCGCGACCTATATCCACGAGAGCGTCGGTGTGACCAAGGGCTACGGCTACTCGCGCGGAGCCAATCCGACCGTCAACGCGCTCGAGCAATCCATAGCCGCCATCGAAGGCTCCAACTCCGCGCTCTGTTTTCGCTCCGGCATGGCCGCGATCAGCACCCTCTGCCTCGCCATGTTGCGCGCCGGCGACCACGTCCTGCTCTCCGAGGTGATCTACGGCGGCACGACGCGTCTCTTCGAGCAGGTGCTGGGAAACTTCGGCATCGACTACACCTTCGTCGACACCGCGGATCTTCCCGCCGTTGCCGCGGCGATCCGACCGCAGACGCGCCTCATCTTTGCCGAGACACCAGCCAATCCCACGCTGCGGCTATCCGATGTAAAGGGCCTCGCCGATCTTGCCCACAGTCACGAGAACCTGAAGCTCGCCGTCGACAACACCTTCCTCACGCCCCTGATCCAGAACTGCCTCGCCCTCGGCGCGGACGTCTCCATGCTCTCGACGACCAAGTACATCGATGGCCACAATGCCACCATTGGCGGCTCGTTGGCCACACACGACGAGAAGCTGGTAGAACGGCTTCGCCTGGTCCGCAAGTCCATCGGAACGATTCAAGCGCCTTTCGATGCGTGGCTCACCATCCAGGGCGTCAAGACTTTGCCCGCCCGCCTCGCCATGCACTGCGCCCACGCTGGCGAGATCGCCCTCTGGCTCGAACAGCACCCGCGCGTCGCTCATGTGAACTATCCCGGCCTCGACTCCTTCCCGCAGAAGGCGCTCGCGGTGAAGCAGCAGTCAGCCTTCGGCGGGATGCTGTCGTTCGAACTCAACGCGACCACCGCGGAGTCGCTCCTTTTCATGAAGGCGCTGAAGCTCTGCACCTGTGCCGAGAGCCTTGGCAGCGTGGAGACTCTCATCACCAATCCCGCGACGGCCTCGCACTGCGACCTCACGCCAGAGTTGCGGGAGCGCCTCGGTGTCTCCGACCGCCTGATCCGTCTCTCGGTCGGCCTGGAAGCTCCACGCGACCTGATCGCCGACTTCGAGCAGGCATTCGAAACCATCTTCGGAAGCGCAGAAAACGCCGAATAAGAATCGAAGCAAAAGAAAATCCGGCGGCTCTCGAGGAGAGGCCGCCGGATGATTTCAGTTTCAGATCGAGCGATCGAGCTACTTCTTTGCCGTCGCGAAGCGCTTGTTGATCTCGTCCCAGTTCACGGTGTTCCACCATGCTGCCAGGTAGTCCGGACGCTTGTTCTGGTACTTGAGGTAGTAGGCGTGCTCCCAGACGTCATTGCCCAGAATCGGGTAGTGGCCGTCAGAGATCGGGTTGTCCTGGTTCGGCTTGGTGACGATTTGCAGCTTGCCGCCGACGAAGATAATGAAGCCCCAACCGGAGCCGAACTGCTTGGCGGTGGTCTCGTTGAAGGTCTTCTTGAGCGTCTCGAAGTCGCCGAAGTCGGCTTTGATCTGGTCCGCGATAGCGCCCGTGGGCTCGCCGCCGCCACCCGGCTTCATGATCTCCCAGAACATGGTGTGATTAACGTGTCCGCCGCCATTGTTACGGACGACCGGACGAACATCCTCAGGAATCGCGGCGAGGTCTTTGATCAGCTCTTCGGGGGTATGCTTGCCAAGTTCTGGGTGCTTTTCGATCGCGCCGTTCAGGTTGGTCACGTAGGTCTGATGGTGCTTGTCGTGGTGGAGCTTCATGGTCGCTTCGTCGATGTAGGGTTCAAGCGCCGCGTAGTCGTAGGTGAGTGGTGGAAGTTCGTAAGCCACGGTCAATCTCCTCTGGTAATGCTAGTTTTCGTGAAATAAATTGCGCCCCGCAACATTTGCGATAATATTCTCCGCGGTAGCCGAGCAGAGAGAAGGCTGTTGCTGTCTTCGATGCACGTTCCGGATGCCACGATGCAGTGAGACCCGCGCATGTGGACAGAAACGAGCTTGAGGTCCGGCATTCGCATCATAGCGCAAGAGGATCGATGTCCTCTCAATTCGGGAAGTTTACGCCGCATTCATCCTCCACAGGCCCCCAACCAACAGTTTTGAGGTCTAATAGCAAGACACATGAGCGACCTATCTGCTTCGTACCGCTGGCTTGACGATGATGGTGCTGCCTTTGGAGCGCCAGGGCTTGAACCACGCTGGACCTCTTCGCGTAAAGATGCCGTGGCAACTGCGTATGCGGCCTCCAGCCGCGTGTGGTTCACCATCTCGCACGGCACGCTAAACGAGATCTACTACCCTACGATCGATCGTCCGCAGACGCGCGACATGGAGCTGCTCTTCACCGATGGAGCAACCTTTCTCCATGAAGAGAAGCGCGACTTCGAGTACGACTTCAGCTACATTGACCCGGAAGCGCCCGCCGTGCGTGTTAAGGCGAGCGATCTGAATGGCCGGTATACGGTCACCAAGGAGTTCATCTCCGACCCCCATCACCCTGTCGTGCTGATGAATGTGAAGATCGCCGGCGACGAGGCCGTGCTGTCGCGGCTGAAGTGCTACGCGCTACTGGCCCCGCACCTGAACGGCGGGGGGGCAGGAAACTCGGCACGTTCGATCGAGGTCGCCGGGCAACGCGCTCTCTTATGCTGGAAGGGCGGGACCTCGCTGGCTTTGGGCGTGGATTGCGGCTTTACGCGCTCTTCCTGCGGCTATGTGGGGTCAAGCGACGGCTTCCAGGACCTCTCGACCGACATGACCATGGACTGGGAGTTCGGTCAAGCGCTCAACGGCAATCTCGCCGTCATGGGCGAGATCGACGTGGCCCGGCATCGCGAGTTCACTGTGGCGATTGCGCTCGGCGACGGCCATCACGCGGCCCTGGCCGGCATGATGCAGACCCTTTCGACCCCCTACGCCATCCACGCCAAGCGGTTTATCGAGCAGTGGCACCGCTCAAGCGTTCCCGAGAAGCTTTCTGCGGTGGCGACCGACGGTGGCCGCTTGATGCGGATTAGCCAGAACGTGATCCTCTCGCACGAGGACAAGACCTATCCGGGAGCCTTCATCGCATCCGCCTCGATTCCCTGGGGAGCGTCGAAGAGCGACGACGACCTGGGCGGATACCACCTGGTGTGGACGCGCGATATGGTGCAGTCGGCGACGGCGTGCCTGGCCATTGGACGCACGGACACAGCGCGCAGGGCGCTCGTCTACCTGGCCTGTACGCAGCGGCCTGATGGCAGCTTCGCGCAGAACTTCTGGATCGATGGAACGCCTTACTGGACGGGCATTCAGCTGGACGAAGTGGCGTTCCCGATCATCCTCGCGTGGCGTCTCTGGAAGCTGAACGGGCTCGGCAACTTCGATGTATTTCCCTTCGTCGAAAATGCCGCAGCGTTTCTCGTCCGCTTCGCCCCTGTGACGCAGCAGGAGCGCTGGGAGGAGAATCCGGGATACTCGCCATCGACGCTCGCGGCAGTGATTGCCGGGCTGATTTGCGCGGCGGACATCGCGAGGGCGTATGCGGCTCCGGAGCTCGCCAGCTTCCTCGAGACCTACGCGGACTGGATCGAAGGCAACCTCGACCGCTGGACGACTACGACCGAGGGATGTCTGCATCCCGACGTGAAGTATCACTACATGCGGATTCGTCCGCCGGCAAAGGGCGAGCCGTTCCACAACGACTGGGTGCAGGACGGCTACATCCATATCGCGAACCGCGCTCCGGACGAAAAGTACGACTTCGAGGCCCGCGAGGTGATCGACGCGGGCTTCCTAGAACTGGTGCGTTACGGCATTCGCCGCGCCGACGATCCGCTGATCATCGATTCGCTGAAGGTGGTCGACAAGTGCCTGAAGATCGAGACGCCCTATGGCGACTCCTGGCGACGCTACAACCATGATGGCTACGGCCAGCGGAAAGACGGCGGCCCATTCGAGCACTGGGGACAGGGCCGCGCATGGCCTCTGCTCGGGGGGGAGCGCGCCCACTATGAGCTTGCCGCCGGTAACGATGTGGACAGCTTCATTACGGCGTTCGAAAAGTTTTCGTCAGTCGGAGGTATGTTGCCCGAGCAGATCTGGGACCACGCCGATCTGCCGTCCGAAGGCCTGTTCCTGGGCCGATCGGCCGGAGCGGCACAGCCGCTGGTTTGGGCGCACTCCGAGTATGTGAAGCTGCTCCGCTCCAAGAGCGACGGTCGCGTCTTTGACACGATCTCCGCTGTGGAAGATCGCTATGCCAAGCCAGCCGAGGAAAGGACCTTCACCTCGCTGATCGAGGTCTTCCAGACAACGCGCCAGGTCACGCAGATGGTTGCGGGTCTGATGCTTCGCATCATGGACGCGAAACGTTTTCGGGTGACCTACACCTTCGACGACTGGGCCACTCAAGCGACGGTCGAATCGCGCACGGTTGGATATCCGGGGTCGTATGCGGACATCGGTACAACGCCTCAGCACTCTGGCAAGATCATCTTCACCCTGTATTGGCCGGCGGAGGACCGCTGGCTGGGACGCAATCACGAAGTAACACTCATTCCGGGCTGAACTCGAAGCGGCACGATAGGCCGGTGATGAGCTGATTGAAGGGCCACTCATTTTTGTTCGCAGGATCGACCTGTACACTGATATCGCTGATGTTGGAAACCACCACCGGGAGCTGTTTCACCGCCCCGCTTAACTGGAAAAGGAAATCGAATGAGCGACCTGCAGACCCAAGACATCGACCAACTTTCGATCAATACGCTACGTTTTCTGGCTGTCGACGCCGTGGAGAAGGCCAAGAACGGCCACCCCGGTGCTCCGCTCGGATGCGCTCCGATCGCGTACCTTCTGTACCACAAGTACATGAAGCACGACCCGAAGGACCCCAAGTGGAGCGACCGCGACCGCTTCGTGCTCTCGAACGGACACGCTTCGGCGCTGCTCTACGGCATGCTGCATCTCGCGGGCTACGACCTGCCCATGGAGCAGTTGAAGCAGTTCCGCGAGTGGGGATCGCATACCCCCGGGCACCCGGAGATCGGAGAGACCCCGGGCGTTGAAGTCACCACCGGTCCTCTCGGGCAGGGATTTGCAATGGCCGTTGGCCTCGCGATCGCCGAAAAGCATCTCGCGGCGGTCTACAACCACGAGAACCACACGCCGGTCGACCACCACACCTACGTCCTCTGCGGCGATGGCGACCTCATGGAAGGCATCTCGCACGAATCAGCCTCGCTGGCCGGAACGCTGGAACTCGGCAAGCTTATCGTGCTCTACGATGACAACCTGATCTCGCTCGACGGCCCGACAGAACTCTCCTACACCGAAGATGTGGTGAAGCGGTTCGAGGCGTATCACTGGCAGGTCATCACGGTGACCGACGGCAACGATCTGGTTGCGCTTTCGAAGGCCATTGAAGAAGCACAGCGCGAGACCAAGAAGCCCACGCTGATCAAGGTCCGCACGGTCATCGGCTACGGCAGCCCGAAGGCTGGCACCAAGGCAGTCCACGGCGAGGCGCTCGGAGTGGAGAACGTTAAGGCCACCAAGCGCAACCTCGGCTTCCCGGAGGACAAGGACTTCTACATCCCTGAAGAAGCTGCGAAGCAGTGGGGCGAGATCGTCCCCAAGGGCAAGAAGCTGCACGACGAGTGGAACGAGAAGTTCAAGGCCTATGCCACCGCGTATCCCGAGAAGGCAGCCGAGTACGATCGCGCCTTCGCGCAGGAACTCGCCAAGGGCTGGGAGGCGAAGCTGCCGGTATTCCCGGTGGGCAAGCCAATAGCCACACGCAACGCAGGCCAGGTCGTCATGAACGCGATCGCGGGCGTGGTTCCCGAGCTGTTTGGCGGCGCGGCCGACCTCACCAGCTCCACCAAGACGATCTTCGCCAACTCGCCCAGCTTCCACGTCGATCCCGTTGGCCGGAACGTATTCTTCGGTGTGCGTGAGTTCGGCATGATGGCTGCGGTCAATGGCATCGCGGCGCACGGCGGCCTGATCCCGTTCGGCTCGACCTTCTACACCTTCTCGGACTACTGCCGTTCGGCGCTGCGCATGGGCGGCATCATGTCGGTCCACTCGCTGTATGTCTTCACGCACGATTCGATCGGCCTCGGCGCTGACGGCCCGACCCACCAGCCGGTCGAGCACCTGATGAGCATGCGCGCCATTCCGCAGTTGACGGACTTCCGTCCTGCGGATGCGAACGAGACGGCTGCCTGCTGGCGGCTCGCGCTCGAGCGCAAGAGCGCAAGCTTCATGGCGCTCTCCCGTCAGGACCTTCCGGTCCTCGATGCCGAAAAGTACAAGATTCACGAGGGCGTGAAGCACGGTGCGTATGTGCTCGACGACTCCGGCAAGGACATCATCCTGATCGGCACCGGCTCCGAGGTGGAGCTTGTTCTGAAGGCGGCTGAAGTTCTGAAGGCTGAGGGAATCGGCGCGACCGTCGTCTCGATGCCCAGCTTCAAGATCTTCGAGGAGCAGGACGAGGCCTACAAGGCGTCCGTCTTCCCCGAATCCACACCGAAGATCGCCGTGGAAGCGGGATCGACGATGGGCTGGTGGAAGTATGTCGGCCACAACGGCGGCATCATCGGAGTCGATAAGTTCGGAGCGTCGGCACCCGGACCAACCGTGATGCAGCACTACGGCGTTACGGTCGAGGCAACCGTTGCTCTGGCCAAGAAGCTGTTGAAGAAGTAATGAGATGGGCGGGGCTTAGGCTCCGCCCTTTTCTTTGCAATGTGTCAGGTCACAGACGGTTTGAGTAGATCGAAGCATCAGCCGCCAGCATCCAACCCGAAACGATGACTTGCCACGGCGAAAGGTATTGAAGGCGGAATGAACGATATCCGGACGATCTTCTGGGACATCGGCGGTGTCCTTCTGTCGAACGGCTGGGACCGGTATCAACGGGTTAATGTGTTGTCTTCCCTGGGCGTCGATCTTCCAGCGTTTGAACGGCGGCATCCTTACGAGAGCTTCGTATGGGAGCGGGGCCGGATCAGCGCGGAGGAGTACTTCGATCGAACATTGTTCAAGCCAGAACTCGGCCCACGACCGGACTATGACTTCACCTTTGCGGACATCTGGCCCAAAGTATGCGGGCAAAGTTCATTCCAGTATCCTGAATCCTTTGATATCCTCGTTGCGCTGAAGTCATCCGGGCAATACAAACTTGCAACGCTGAACAACGAGAGCGCGGAACTGAACGAGTACCGCCTCGACACCTTCGGGCTTCGCGAGCAGTTCGACTACTTCATCTGCTCCGGCTATGTGAACGAGATGAAGCCGCATCCCGACATCTTCCGGGCCGCGATCCGCATATCGGGCCAACCCGCCCCGACCGCCGTCTTCATCGACGACAAGCAGGCAAACATCGACGCCGCTGAGTATCACGGCATGAAGGGAATCCGGTTCGAATCCCCAGCCCAGGTCCGCGCTTCTCTGGCGGAGCTGGGAGTTAATATCTAGCAATTCGACCTTGGAAGTACGGTTATTGAAAGGACTTTGAAGACTATGGAAATCGGACTTATCGGACTTGGCAAGATGGGATTCAATATGGCGGAGCGCCTCCGTCTCGGCGGTCACAAGGTCGTCGGCTTCGACTTCAATAAGGAAGCGACCGCCAGGCTGACATCGCTCGGTTCGGTTGGCGTGGACTCGCTCGAAGATCTGGTCAAGAATCTGAGTGCTCCGCGCGCAGTATGGATCATGGTTCCCGAAGGCGACCCGGTCGACCAGACCATCGCCAGGCTTCTGCCGCTGATGCAGCAGGGCGACACTATCATCGATGGTGGCAACTCGAACTACAAGGACACGCAGCGCCGGCACGTAGCCCTGAAGCCGCAAGGCTTTCACTTCGTTGACTGCGGAACCTCAGGCGGTATCTGGGGACTCAAGGAAGGCTACAGCATGATGGTCGGCGGAGACGAAGAGGCCGTCAAGCCGCTCTACCCGATCTTCGAGACCCTCGCTCCCGGCAAGGCAGAGGGCTGGGGGCACGTTGGACCGTCGGGCGCTGGACACTTCGTCAAGATGGTCCACAACGGCATCGAGTACGCCATGATGCAGGGCTACGCGGAAGGCTTCTCGATCATGAAGGCGAAGACGCCGCTCAACCTCGATCTGGTACAGATCTCCAAGATCTGGCAGAAGGGCTCGGTGGTTCGCTCATGGTTGCTAGATCTGACGGCAGACGCGCTTGAGAAGAATCCAACGTTGGACGGCCTCACAGCGTTTGTTCCTGACTCCGGCGAGGGCCGTTGGACGGTCTTCGAAGCGATTGATCTGAACGTCTCAGCACCGGTGATTACGGAGTCGCTGATTCGCCGTCTCCGCAGCCGCGAGGACAACAATTTCACCGACCGCATGATCTCGATTCAGCGCAATGCGTTTGGCGGCCACGCGGTAAAAAAGGCATAGTTGTGACTTAGCGGCTGGGGCGTGACTTCCCAGCCGAATCCACGGTGTTTCAACGGATGGCTCGCCATTCGGAAAAGTAGAAAGAGCAAGGGAGCAACAGCATGACCACTACACCTGCCCAACTGGATGCCCATAAGAAGGGCGAACGCACCCCCGAGCCGTGCATCGTCGTCATCTTTGGCGCCTCCGGCGACCTGACCAAGCGCAAACTGCTGCCTGCGCTGTATCACCTTGACCAGGCGGGCCTCCTGCCTGAGGACTTCGCGGTCGTAGGCGTCGCGCGCCGCGATCTGTCAGCCACCTTTGGGCCGGACATGAAGGACGGCATCATGAAGGGCGGCGGCGTGGACGCTGATGAGGCCAAGCTGCAGCCGTTCCTCGATCGCGTCCAGTACTTTGCCACCAACTTCGATGATGACGAGGGCTTCGAGAAGCTGAAGACCTATCTTGCCGGTTTGGACGAGAAGTTCAAGACCAAAGGCAACCGCCTGTTCTATCTCGCCGTTGCGCCGGAGTTCTTCGCGGACATCATTCAGCGCCTGGGCAAGCGCGGCATGGCCTGCCCCGCGGAGGGAGCGTCGAACTGGGTTCGCGTCATCATCGAGAAGCCCTTCGGTACCGATCTCGAATCGGCGCGCAAGTTGAACGACGACGTGAACGCGGTCCTCTCCGAAGACCAGATCTTCCGCATCGACCACTACCTCGGCAAGGAGACGGTGCAGAACATCCTCGTCTTCCGCTTCGGCAATGGTATCTTCGAGCCGATCTGGAACCGCAACTACATCGACCACGTCGAGATCACGGCGGCAGAGAGCATCGGTATCGAAGGTCGTGGCCCGTTCTACGAGAAGGCTGGCCTGGTTCGCGACGTATTGCAGAACCACGTGATGGAAGTTCTCTCGTTCGTAGCGATGGAGCCACCGGACTCGTTCCAGGCAAACGCCGTTCGCACCGAGAAGCTGAAGGTCTGGCGCTCGATCGAAGGCATTCCGGTCGAGAACACGGTGCGCGGCCAGTATGGACCGGGCAAGGTCGATGGGCAGGATGTGATCGGCTATCGCCAGGAAGACCGCGTCAATCCAGAGTCGCACACCGAGACCTTCGGTGCGATCAAGCTCGAGATAGAAAACTGGCGCTGGGCTGGAGTTCCGTTCTACCTTCGCGCAGGCAAGCGGCTCGGCAAGCGCGTGACCGAGGTCAGCATCGTCTTCAAGCAGCCGCCAACCCATCTCTTCAAGACCAACTCGAGCGACGACAAGATCGAGCAGAATGTCATCACCATGCGCATTCAGCCCGACGAGGGCATCTCGCTCCGCTTCGGAGCCAAAGTCCCCGGTCCGACGACCAACGTCGCTCAGGTGGACATGCACTTCAGCTACGCAGAGGCGTTCGGCAAGTCATCCGCCAACGGCTACGAGCGTCTGCTGCTCGACGCGATGCTCGGCGACGGAACTCTGTTCGCGCACCGCGACGGTGTCGAAGCAACCTGGGCACTGTTCACACCAATTCTTGAAGCGTGGGAGAAGGACGGTAACGTCGACTTCCCGAACTACGCGGCAGGAAGCTGGGGTCCGGAAGCTTCGGACAAGCTGATCGAAGCCGATGGCCGGAGCTGGCGCAAGCTCTAGTTTTGTTTCGGTAAAAGATGTATCGATGATCGCTGTGGCCGCCGGGGGATGTTCTCCGGCGGCGCATGGTTTCAAAGCACGCAGTTTCGAAGAACAATCAGAGATCTCAAAGGACTCCGCGATGCCTCCCGCAGCAACCGTAACCTACTACGTCTCTCCCACCGCCGATGCCGTCGCAGAGGCTGCCGCCGCGTTGTTTACCGCGCATGCCAAGTCCGCTGTCGCCGCGCGTGGCGTAGCACGGATTGCGATATCTGGCGGATCCACGCCCAAGCGGATGTTCACGTTCCTTGCCGATCCGGCGAAGCCCTTTGCCGCCGAGACTCCGTGGGACAAACTAGAGCTCTTCTGGGTGGATGAGCGCTGCGTTCCGCCGACCGACAAGGATTCGAACTTTCTGATGACCAAGCAGGCGCTGCTGGACCATGTCCCGCTACCCGCCGAGCGCATTCACCGTATGGAAGGCGAGCTCGACCCGACCGAGGCCGCCGCACGTTACGAGTCCGAGATTCGCAACACCTTCAAGCTCGAAGGCGCGGAGACCCCGACCTTCGACCTGATCCTTCTGGGCATGGGCGACGACGGGCACACAGCATCGCTCTTTCCGCACACAGCTGCGCTCGAAGAAATCAGCCTAATCGTCACTCCGAACCATGTCCCTCAAAAGGACACCTGGCGCATCACGCTGACCAAACCGGTGATCAACCACGGCCGCGAGGTCGCGTTTCTGATCGAGGGAGCTGCCAAGGCAGAGATCCTCGCGCAGGTCATGCTTGGGCCTTACCAGCCCGATACCACCCCCTCCCAACTGATCCGCCCGGCCTCCGGCAAGCTTTCTCTCTTGCTCGATGCTGCTGCAGCGTCTAAGCTGCCTGCACCGACGATTGCGGGTCCAAATTCAATGCTCGTCGGCACACTGGAGCTTTCCTAGATGATTCTTGCTGGCGACGTGGGTGGAACCAAGGTCCACCTGGCACTCTACGATTTTGAAGACGGGCGGCTGAAGGCTCTCCGCGATAAGAAGTACTCTGCGCACGAGTTTGCGTGCCTGGATGACATCGTAAACAACTTTCTCTCCTCGGACGCACACGGCGCGGAGTTGGACCGCAGCGAGGTGAAGGCGGCGTGCTTTGGTCTGCCCGGCCCGGTGCGCGACGGAAGGCTGAAGCTGACCAACCTGCCGTGGGAACTCGACGTTCGGGAGCTGTCGAAGTCGCTCTCGATCGAGCACATCTTCCTGATCAACGACCTCGAAGCGAACGGCTACGGAATCTCCGAGCTTGCGCCGGACAAGATCTTCACCCTCCACGAAGGCGATCCAACGGCGGTCGGACATCGCGGCCTGATTGCAGCCGGAACTGGCCTGGGCCAGGCGATGCTCATCTGGGACGGCAAGAAGAGCCACACCCCAATTCCTTCCGAGGGCGGACACTGCGACTTTGCCGCGCGGAACGAGACCGAGATCGCGCTCCTGAATCATCTTCGCCGGACGCTTCATGGCCGCGTCAGCTTCGAGCGCGTGGTCTCCGGCCTCGGCATAAAAAACGTCTACGGATTTTGCAAGGACGTTCTCAAGTTGGAAGAGCCGGTGTGGCTCGCCCAGCGCCTTGCGACGGAAGACCCCAACGCCGTAATCGGGGAGTGCGCGGAGAACGGGACAAGCGACATCTGCTTCCAGACACTGCGCATCTTTGCGTCGGCGTATGGCGCGGAAGCCGGGAATGTCGCCTTGAAGGTGCTCGCTCTGGGTGGAATCTATCTGGGTGGCGGAAT
Organism: Granulicella aggregans; assembly: GCF_025685565.1. Classification (NCBI taxonomy): domain Bacteria; kingdom Pseudomonadati; phylum Acidobacteriota; class Terriglobia; order Terriglobales; family Acidobacteriaceae; genus Granulicella; species Granulicella aggregans. The sequence goes on along the minus strand of NZ_JAGSYE010000002.1, from coordinate 1,015,262 downwards.
CGCCCCGAAGATCCTCAAGACGCTGAAGGCAGGTGCCTTTATCGAGGCGTTTACCGACAAGGGTCGCATGTCTTCGATTCTGGAGGCGATCCCGGTGCGGGTCATCCTGGACGATACCTGCGCGCTTCTGGGCGCGGCCGCATATGCCGAGGCTCGAGCGTCCGAGAACTCAGGCCACTCGGAGCGCGCGGCATCCCTGACGACCGCGCAGGCTGACTGATTGACACAAGAGGTCACGTTACCAGTCGGTTCATTTCTTCACGATCCTCAGCAGTAGATGCGACTTTTCGCCGAAGTAGAGGGTAGGTGTCGAAGATCACGGCCTGCGCCCAAGGACTGGGCGGGGCTGACTGTGGATGGTGTGCATGGCAGCGGTGAACTCCTCGAAGAAGAGAATCCTGATTGGGGACGATGACCCTGGGATGCGGCTGGCGCTGTTGATCCGCTTGCGTGCAAATAACTACGAGGTGTGCTGTGCGGGAGATGGGCTTTCGGTCGTGGCCGAGGCGCGCAAACACCGGCCCGACCTGATCCTGCTCGACCTGGGTATGCCCAGCGGCGATGGCTACACCGTGCTGAACATGCTGCAGGGCGAGCCATCCGAGGCACAGATCCCGGTGATTGTGCTCTCCGCACGTGACCGTGCAAGCCACGCGGAGCGTTCGGTTGAGGCAGGCGCAGCTCTCTTCCTGCAGAAGCCGGTCGAGACCGAAGTCCTGCTGGCCGCGATCACGCAGGCGCTCGCAACCTCCGAACTCACCCCCAATTAGGGGCGGCGGCGTTGCTACCTGCCTAGCGCTACGATGGTGGGCCGATGGGCCAGGCTGTCGGAGTCGCCAACGATAAACTGCCGCGGCTGCCAGCTGCCATGGGTCAGGACGAGGCCCAGGCCAGTGGCATCGTTGGCCACACCGAACATGGGCTGGCTGATGATCTCCGATCTGCCCGAAACCCGGCTTGTCAGCCGGTTTCCTGAAAGCCCTGGGAGAGCGAACCACTGCCGTCCCCTGGAGTCCAGCAGATACGCCCGGATAGCACCTTCTTCCGCCGCAGAGTTGCCGTGGTTTGCGACTGCGATATGGACTCGGACGACGCGGTCGGTCGATCCCGCTACCAGGCCCGGTACCTCATCCACGGCCGTGACCCGGAAGCACATGGCACCGAAGCATTGGTCCTGTCCGATGGCGACCACGCGCTGCCTCTGAAGCGTGGAGACAGCCAGCAGCGTCAACAGGTAGGCACCGCCCACCACTGCCACCCACGCGGAGTTTCGAAGCGCCTCGGCGCGCTTGCCTCTCGCAATCGAGAGGATGGATCCCACAAGCCCGATAGCGCACCAGCCAGCCACGCCATAAAACAGCCACACTGCAATCTTCATCGAACCCCGTTCGCGTCAGGCCCCTCAAGCAGATAAACTTGATAGTGCTAATGACTCCTATCATCGTCGCTCAGAACCTCGGTAAAACCTATCGCTCCGGCAAGCTGGAAGTAAATGCTCTCCACGGCGTCAACTTCGCAATCGAACAGGGCGAGTTCGTCGCCATCGTCGGGCCGTCCGGATCTGGCAAGTCGACCTTGTTTTATGTGCTGGGCGGACTGACCAATGCGACTTCTGGCTCCGTAACCATCGCCGGAACGGACTTTGCCAAGCTGTCGGACGCGGAGCGGACGAAGATGCGCCGCGCGCGCATCGGGTTTATCTTCCAGCGGTTCAATCTCCTGCCAACACTCTCGGCGCTTGGCAACATTGAGATCGCGCATGACATCGCGAACCTGGGCGCGGAGACGAAGAAGCCGCTCGACCACAAGCTTCTAGCGCACCTCTCTGAGAAGCTCGGAATCGCTGGCCGACTCGACCATCGTCCGAACGAACTCTCTGGTGGCGAACAGCAACGGGTCGCGATCGCAAGGGCTCTGGTCACCCGGCCATCGATCGTTCTGGCCGATGAGCCGACAGGCAACCTGGACACAAAAAACTCCGATGCGGTCCTCGAGATGTTGCGGGATGCGAGCCGGGAGCTCAACCAGACCGTATTGATGATCACGCACAACCCAGAGGCGGCCCAAATCGCCGACCGCATCCTGACCATGCGGGATGGGCAATTGGTTCGAGAACAGAAAGGTGCCGGTCAGGCGCTCCACACCACGTATTGATCCCGTTTCTTTCGCAGTATGAAAGTCGCATAGATTTCACGAAGCCAGACTCTCGCGCAACGCGAAATCGGCATCATTCTTCCTACAGGCGGAACATCCGTCTTAGGAGATTGAGGCAAATGACCGACTATCGTGTAGCACCCGGCGAAGCGCAGGAAGATCAAGTTACCGCAGCCATTGAGAAGTTCACATCGCAGATCCCGTCTAGCGTCTACCTGGCCGCGGCGCTTGCGTCGATGGGCGTTTCAGTAGCGTACAAGGCGCAAAAGAAGACCGACATGGCCTTGTTTATCGGCCAGTGGGCCGCGCCGTTTCTCATTCTTGGGCTTTACAACAAGATGGTGAAGCAGCATGGGTCAGACGCAGCCATCAATAAGAGTCTTTAGTCTTCATGCGAGAAGTCGGGCCGCGGACTTCAAGTTCGCGGTCCAGTGCTTTCTAACTCTTCCACTTGATATTGCATCCCAGGCTGGTTCTTTGCTCAGGGCTGGGCGCTTTACCTGCGATGACGGCGTCCATGGCGGCGCGAAGGTCTTTGCCGGTAACCGGTATATCATTGCCAAAATCGCCACGGCGAGGACGGCTATCGTCTAACTGGCCCCGGTACGCAAGACGCATCCGCGCATCGAAGAGGAAGAAGTCGGGAGTGCAGGCCGCGTCGTACTCGCGGGCTACTTCCTGTGACTCATCCAGAAGGTAAGGGAAGCGGAAGCCGACCCGTGCAGCCTGCTCGGCCATGCCTGCGGGGCCGTCATCGGGGTACTCGACTGTGTCGTTGCTCTGGATCGCAACCATGGCGATCAGGCCTTCGTAGTCCTCGCTGATCTTCGCCAACTCCGCCTCCACGTGCATTACATAGGGGCAGTGGACGCAGATGAACATCACCAGCAACCCGCGTGCCTCGTCTCCGGCGCTGGCGAAGATGTCGTCACGGCTCATGCCGCTTCCGCTGATTACGTCAGGCAGTTCAAATGGGGGCGCGACCGTGCCCAGTTTCACCATCGTCGATTCTGTCTTACTCATGGGCCCTCCTCTTAGAGACCGCGGCCATAGGGATACATCGGGAAGCGATAGCGGTTGCGCCGAAGCAGCCAGATGGCCAGCCAGACGATCCCGGCAAGAATTACCAAGGGAGCAAAGGGAAGAAGTATCCACGCGCGACCGGGGAAGACTGATCGGTCGCCATGAACGGTTGCCTCAGGACCGAGATCGAGGTCGCCGCCGACGACAACGAGATCGCCTTGCAAGGTCGAGCTGCCGGGAAGGATGAGGTCTCCGCCGAGCGCGACCACGTCGCCGGATATCTCCCGCGAGCCTTCGGCCTTGATGCCGCCAAAGACGGTAACGATGTCGCCGTGGACGTCCCCTTGTAAGGTGACGCTGCATGCAATACAGACGATGTCGTTGGCGGGATCGCCCTCGGTGACGGTAATGTTTTTGCCGAAGGAGATCCGGTCGTTGGAGGCCGCTGCGCTCTGGGTGCCGAGCGCGGCGGCGAGTAGTCCAAGCAGCGCGGTCCGAATGAAGATGTGCATGGCCGAAACCCTCTCTAAGGCAGAAGTCTACATCGGGTGAGTGGAGATGAAGCCGGCGAAGGAGGCCTCTGTCTCAGATAAAGGACGATCTCCGCGCTGCCTGGGTTGACCTGCTACCCTTAAATCTCATGAGTACCGATAAGACCGACACACCGCAGAGTGAAGTAAAAGAAGCGTTACCGAAAGCCTACGACCCCTCCGTCATCGAACAGCGCTGGGCCGACTACTGGGTGAACGAGCGCCTGTTCGACGTAGCCACGCCTGAAGCAGGTACGGAAGAACAGGGAAGGAAGTTCACACAGCTTCTGCCGCCGCCCAACGTCACCGGTCGTCTGCACATCGGCCACATGCTGAACCAGACGGAGATGGACATCCTGACCCGCTGGCACCGCATGCTGGGCGATACCGCGCTGTGGGTGCCAGGCACCGACCACGCTGGCATCGCCACGCAAATGATGGTGGAGCGTCAGTTGAAGGCCGAAGGCACAACGCGGCAGGCGCTGGGCCGCGAGGGCTTTGAGGCCCGCGTCTGGCAATGGAAGCAACTTTACGGCGGCGCGATTCTCGACCAGATGAAGCGCCTCGGCTCAACCGTCGACTGGAGCCGCGAGTACTTCACCATGGACGACCGGCTCTCGGTCGCGGTGAAGGAGGCCTTCGTCCGACTCTATGAGCAGGGCCTGATCTATCGCGGAGCCTACATCGTGAACTGGTGCCCGGGATGCCAGACGGCGATTTCCGACCTCGAAGTGGTTCACGAAGAGCAGTTGGGTAGGCTGTACGAGATTCGCTATCCGCTGGCCGATGGCAGCGGATCTATTGTCATTGCGACGACCCGTCCCGAGACGATGCTGGGTGACGTTGCCGTCGCCGTCAACCCGACCGACGAGCGTTACACCGCGTTGATTGGCAAGATGCTGAAGCTTCCGCTGGTGGGCCGCGAGATTCCTGTGCTCGCCGACGACTGGGCGAAGCCGGAGTTCGGCACCGGTGCCGTGAAGGTGACCCCTGCGCACGATCCCAACGACTTCGCCATCGGTCAGAGGCATTCACTGCCGAACATCAACATAATGGACACGACCGCGCACATCGACCTGCCCGGATCGCCGTACCACGGCCTCGACCGCTACGAGGCACGAAAGAAGATCGTCGCTGATCTCGAAGAGTTCGGCCTGCTCGTCGGCGTGAAGGACCACAACAACTCCATTGGTCTCTGCGACCGCACCAAGGACGTGATCGAGCCGCGCCTTTCGCTGCAATGGTTTGTCGCGGTGAACAAGACTCCCGCTGCAGGCGGCGAGAGCATTGCCGCCAAGGCCATCGCCGCGGTCGAGCAGGGACACATTAAGTTCACCCCCGACCAGTACCGCAAGACCTACGACGAGTGGATGAAGAACATCTACGACTGGTGCATCTCGCGCCAGCTCTGGTGGGGACATCGCATCCCGGCGTGGCACTGCGCCATCTGCGCGAAGATCACGGTAGCCCGCGACACGCCGACCATGTGCGAACACTGCGGCTCGAGCGAGATCACACAGGAGACCGACGTTCTCGACACCTGGTTCTCGTCGGGCCTGCTGCCGTTCACCGTCTTCGGCTGGCCGAACGCCCATGCGGCGACGGGTGCACCCACCCTAACCCCTGACCTCGCCGCGTTCTACCCCACGCAACTCCTCGTCACCGGCTTCGACATCCTCTTCTTCTGGGTGGCGCGCATGATCATGCTCGGCAGTCACTTCATGCTCGATGTGCCCATGCCCGATGGATCGCAACGCACACTTGCCGATGCGGTCCCGTTCCGCGAGGTCTACATCCACGCTTTGGTACGCGACGCCGACCGCCAGAAGATGTCGAAGACCAAGGGCAACGTGGTCGACCCCATCGAGGTCATCACGAAGTTCGGCACGGACGCGGTGCGTTTCACGCTCGCAAGCATGGCCTCGCCCGGCACGGACATCGCCTTCTCCGAGGCTCGCACCGAAGGCAACCGCGCCTTCGCCAACAAGATCTGGAACGCCGCCCGCTTCCTCTTCATGAACATCGAGCGGGCGAAGGAAGCTGGCCTGGCCACAAATCCGGGTGCCCCGCATCTCGACTCTGAGATGTGGGCTGGATCGACAAAGCTCCCTCTCGAAACCCGCTGGATTCTCTCGCGCCTGGGCACCACCGCCGCCGAAGTCAACAAGTCGCTAGCCGACTACCGCTTCGACGAGGCCGCCAGCGCGGTCTACCAGTTCTTCTGGGGCGAACTTTGCGACTGGTATCTCGAGATCATCAAGCTCCGCCTGAACTTCGAAGCAGGCGCGGACAATACCGAGGCGCTCACGTCGCTGCAAGCCTTCACCTCTGTCTTCGAGTCCGCGCTGCGCCTGCTTTCACCGTTCATGCCGTTCATCACGGAAGAGATCTGGCATGCCCTGTACAACGATGCACCGCCAGCGAAATCCATCGCATTGACGCGGTTCCCCCAGGCAGAGAGCTATCCGGAAGATGCTGCCGCAGTCCGCTCCATGGAGATCGTTCAGGAGCTGATCGTCGCTGTGCGTGGTCTGCGCAAGGAGATGGGAGTTCCCGAAAAGGAAGCGACCACAATCCGCGTCCACGCGACCGCCGAAGTGGGCGCTCTCGCGCAATCGAACGCCGACATGCTGGCCAAGTTGGCTCGTGTCAGTGGCGTCGAACTGGCCGAAGCCGCGCTTACCGGCGACGGCACTCGCTCAACGGGCAACTTCGATGTGGCCGTCGTCTACGAGCGACAGATCGACGTACCCGCAGAACGCGAACGCCTCACCAAAGATCTAGCCAAGTACGAGAAGGGAATCGCCGCTGCCGACCGTCAGTTGACCAACGATGCCTTCATGGCCAAGGCACCCGCTCATATCGTGGAAGGCCTGCGGAAGCAGTCTGCCGAGACGCGGATGCTGTACGACAAGACAAAGGCCGCGCTCGAAGCTCTGCCACCCGCGTAGGCAATCTCAACCCGCATCCATGACGCGCCGGATCTCCGCAATATGCGCGGGTCCGGTGCCACAGCAGCCTCCCACCCAGCCAGCCCCGTGGTCGAGCCACGAGCCGATCATCTCGCTGAAGCTGAGATCGCCGTCGCCGAGCCAGCATCGTTCCTCCGCGTCCCAGACCTGGCCCGAGTTGGGATAGACCACCAGCGGCTTCGCGGTCTGGCTGCGAAGTTCATCGAGCAGGGAGATCACCAGCGATGGCGAGGTGCAGTTCAGACCCATGGCTGCTATCTGCGGATGCGTATCCAGGAGCGCAGCGCATTCGGCGATCGGTTCGCCGTGGGCAACCTCGCTGCCATTGCGGCAGGTAAAGGCGATCCAGCCAGGCAGCGACGGATTGCCTTCCAACGCAACAAGAATCGCCCGCGCCTCCTCAAGCGACGGGATGGTCTCAAAGGCGAGGATGTCCGCTCCGCCGTCTCCCATGGCCGCGAGCACTTCGATCCGCGAACGATGGAAGTCGACCAACTCCTGAAACGTGCAGGCATAGTTGCCGTGGTACTCCGAACCGTTGTGCAGGCTTGCGCCGTAGGCTCCAAGCGATGCTGCGACCACCGCATGGCGGCCAGTCGTCTGCGCAGAGATAGCGCAAGCCTCCCGAGCCAGCAGCACCGACTGCCTCAGTGCAGCGACCGGCTCCGTGGCCGAGAACCCAGCCTCCTGCATCCCTGCGAACGAGAGCTGATAGCTTGCGGTGGAGATGCAATCCGCCCCTGCCGCGAGATAGTCCAGGTGGACGGCGCGCACCAGATCCGGAGCATCGATCAACGCTCGCGCTGACCAGAGCGTTCCGCTGACGTCGTATCCCTTGCGCTCGAGCTCGGTGGCAGAGCCTCCGTCGAGCACCATCCTTGCTGGCATTTGTTTCATAGGCCTGCCACAAGCCTATACGGTTCCGGCAATCACTTCACCAGCAGGGAACTCTGCTGCACTTCGGCCTGTTCCACGGCAATGGAAACATTCTCGTGCTTGATATCAAGCCGAAGCCGGTTGAAGAAGCTCATATACACATTCGCAAGCCAGACGAGCGCGAACTCCGCGAGCACGTAGCCGCGCCAGCCGTCATAGAGCAGAGTGAACCGCGTGATGAGCAGCACCAGGGCTGTGACGTAGTGGCTGAAGCAGTACTCGCAGGTAAAGAGATAGAAGAATTTTCTCTCGACCAGCTTCCGGCAGGCTTGGCTGCGGTTCTTACAAAATTCGCGCGGCTCACGGAAGACCTCCTCGTGGGTTACCGTCCAGGACACACAGGCAATGGGCAGGGCAAGAAGGATCAGGTACGCGAACTGGTGGGAGAGAGTCATGCTTTGTCCTTATGGAAGCGGTTCACATACACTGAGATGCGCCCAACCCCGTCGACGGGTTTAGGATTGAGGGTATGGACTGGAAGAGCAAGCGAGTCCGCGCCATCATCGATAGCGCGCTCGCGGAAGACAAGGCAGCAAACGACGTAACCACCGCGCTGACGGTTCCACCCCGGCTCCGGGCGACCGGTACCATCATCGCAAAACAGGCTTGCATCGTTTCCGGACTGGGCTGCATCCCGATCTTCTTCGAGGCGTTCGCGAAGATGTCCGCCACCCCCCCCGGACGGTTCGAGATCATCTCGCATCCAGAGATCTTCGATGGCGTACGCGTGAAGAAAGGGCAGCAGTTGGCTGTGATTCGCCACAATGCTGCGGCGATCCTGTCCTGCGAGCGCGTCATCCTGAACCTGATGCAGCGGATGAGCGGTATTGCCACCATCACGGATGAGTACGTGAAGGCGATCGCCAAGACGAAAGCGAAGACGCGGATCCTCGACACCCGCAAGACCATTCCCGGCCTGCGCGTTCTCGACAAGTACGCGGTCGTCTGCGGCGGCGGCGTGAATCACCGCCTCAATCTGCAGGACGGCATTCTGATCAAGAACAATCACATCTCCCTGGGCGGCGGGCTACCCGCAGCGCTGGCTGCAGCGCTGAAGGGCCGCAAGACCGGGCAGATGGTGCAGGTGGAGGTGCGATCGCAGCAGGAACTTGATGAGGCGATTGCAGGCGGCGCAGAGTCGATCCTGCTCGACAACATGACGCCCGCCGCGGTGAAGAAGGCAGTCAAGCAGATTCGTGCGTCGCTGCCAGCGATCCCGATTGAGGCCTCCGGCAACATGAACCTGAAGACGGTACCCGCGTATGCGGCGGCAGGGGTTGACTTCATCTCCGTGGGCGCGCTGACGCACTCCGCAGTAGCCGTCGACCTGAGCATGCGGATCACCGTCGATCAATCCACCTTCTAACTCAACCACGCCTCTCAGGGTGCCCCATCCATGCGGTCTTATCGCATGGGTGGGAAAACGAAACCCTGCTCTAACTGTGTAATCACAAACCACCCATGAATTCCTTCGATCTCAATCATGTAACCCAAGCGGTTGCAAATACGCGATTCAGCAACAAACTCACACACTTCGCCACCATCGACTCGACCAACATTCGCGCGGTCGAAGCGGCGAATGCAGGCGCTGAGGACGGCGCCGTCTATGTCGCCGACGAGCAGACGGCGGGACGAGGGCGAGGTGGGCATTCCTGGCACTCCGCTGCCGGAAACGGGCTGTACTTAAGCGCCATCGTGAGACCAGAGATGGGGCTTAAGGAGGCGCTATGGCTGTCGCTGGCGACGGGCCTTGCAGCGCAACGGGCCATCCACGAAACGACCAGCGTTCACGCGGACATCCGCTGGCCCAACGATCTATTGATTGGGCAGAAGAAGTGCGGCGGCATCCTGGTGGAGACGGGCACGCATCCGGGAACCCCAGCGCGGCTGCGCTATGCGGTCATCGGCATCGGCATCAACGTGAACCACGATGCGTTTCCGCCCGAGCTTGCGCCGCTGGCGACTTCGCTGCGAATCGAGAGTGGCGCGCCGGCTTCACGCGAGATGTTGCTGGTGAATCTGCTGCTGGCGCTCGATGCTGAGATCACACTGCTTGAAGCGGAGCTGCACGACGCTCCACGCGGAACGCCGCTGCTGGATCGGTTCGCGGGGGCGTCCTCGTGGGTGCAGGGAATGCGGGTTCGGGTAGATGAGGACGGCGGCTATACTGGCGAGACCGTCGGGCTCGACCGCAAGGGATTTTTGCTGGTCGAGGGCGACGATGGAAAGCGCCACACCGTCCTTTCGGGCGGCGTGCGACCGGAGTAAGAGCTATGCTGCTCGCAATCGACGCTGGCAATTCGAACACGGTGATCGGCCTCTACGACCTCACGGCCGAACCAGCGAAGCTGGTCGCTGACTGGCGCATCACCACGCCGGTGAACCAGACTGCCTCCGAATGCGGCGTAATCCTCGCAAACTTGTTTGCGCTGGCCAAGCTCGAGATGTCGGTCGTCGATGGCATCGTGGTCTCGAGCGTGGTGCCTCCGCTCGACCCCATCCTGAAGGAGGTTTGCACAGTCTACTTCCACGTGAAGGCGATCTTCATCGAACCGGGCATCAAGACCGGCCTGCCCATCCTGACAGACAATCCGTCAGAGGTTGGCGCGGACAGGATCGTGAACTGCGTGGCCGCCTTCGACAAATTCGGCGGCCCGACGATCGTAGTGGATATGGGTACCGCGACCACCTTCGATGTCATCTCGAAGAAGGGCGAGTTTCTCGGCGGCGCCATCGCGCCGGGGCTTCGCATTTCGGCCGATGCTCTCTTTGCAAGGGCCGCGCGGCTGCCGAGGGTGGACATCAAACGTCCGGCCAAGGTGATCGGGACGAACACGGTCGACAACATGCAGATCGGCCTCTACTACGGCTACATCGGCCTGGTCGACGGCATCCTCGAGCGGATGATCGCCGAGCTTGGCGCAGAGACCAAGGTCGTCGCGACGGGCGGTCTGGCGAAGCTCATCGCGAGCGGCTCGAAGCACATTACTACGGTGGACGACATGCTCACGCTGACCGGGCTACGGATTGTGTATCAGCGGAACCTGAAGGCGAAGCGCTAACTTCGGCCATGCCCGGTAGACTGTAGCTTGGGCCTTCATGCAGAACTACTTTAACTACTTCACCGAGATCGAGGAGCGTTTCCAGCAAAGGCGCGGCTCCTTACTGATGCTATCGACGCTGGATTGGGCGCTGATTGAGACGTGGCGCGAAGCAGGCGTTCCGCTGGAAGCGGTGCTGCGCGGCATCGATAACGCCTTCGACAAGCACGATGCGAAGACAGCACGTGCTGGAGCACGGACACGCAAGGTGAACGGCCTGGCATGGTGCGCGCAGGCAGTGATGGAGGCCGTCGAGCAGGCGAAGGAGGCGGCGATCGGGTCTTCCGTCGCAGCCAGGAACGACGAGCAGGAGAGCGGCTTCGAGGGAGAACGTGTGGCGCGATATCTGAACTCAAATGCCGTGAAGATTGAGGCTGTAACGCTGCCCGCGCCTGCCGATACGACCGCGCGCGATGTGGCGTCGCGGCTACGCGAGTTGAGTGCTGCGCCCGGCGAACCGCAATCGCTTGAAGAGCTTGACCGCACCCTGAGCGTCCTTGAAGAGAAACTCTTCGCAGCCTTGATGACGGCTGCCTCCGAAGAGCAACTCGTCGCCCTGCGCGAACAGGCCGCCCGCGAGCTTGCTCCCTACAAGGGCAAGATGCAGGCTGTGCAGATCAAGCAGGTGCAGCAGCAGTTCCTGCAGAAGCGGCTGTTGGAGCACTACAAACTGCCGCGACTGAGCCTCTTCTACATGAGCCACGAATAATGAAAACCCTGCGCATCGAGAAGATGATCTACGGTGGCAACGGCGTCGCGGAGAGCGGAGAGACGCTGCCCTTCGTGTTGCCCGAAGAGTTAGGGCAGCCTGAAGCAGGCGCGTTCCCGAACGTGATCGAGGCATCGCCAGATCGTGTCGCTCCAGAGTGCGTTCACTTTGGTGCCTGCGGTGGCTGTCACTATCAGCACGCAAATTATCCCGCCCAATTAGAGATTAAGCGGGCGATCCTTCTGGAGACCTTCGCTGCAGCTGGAATCACGGAGTTGCCGAAGATCGAAGTGCATTCCGGCGATCCTTGGCACTATCGAAATCGCATACGGCTTCGCGTAGGAGAGGTAGATGGCGAGTTGCGCGTAGGCTATAACCGCGCCGGATCGTCGGGCGGAGAGGCGATGCTCCCGGTGACGATGTGCTCGATTGCATCGCCGATTTTGTGGCGGGCCGCCGAAGCTGTGGTCGCACTCGCAAAGACAGACGCCGCGGTCCGGGGATGGCTTGCTGCGGCGGTGGAACTCGAGTTTTTCACCAACGACGACGAAAGCGCGCTCCAGCTTGTCTTGTTTACGCGAAGACCGCCTGCGGCTGGATTTGGAGCTTTCTGCAAGGCGCTGCAAAAGTCTATTCCGCAACTTGAAGGGGCGGGCGTAGCGCTGCTACCCAAGAATCCTTCACCGCAAGGCCGTAGAGCGGAACATGCAAAATCGGGGCCACAGTGGGGCACGCCGGGCATCCTCTATAGGGTTGGTAACGACCGTCACTGGGTAAGTCGTGGCGCTTTCTTCCAGGTGAATCGTCACGTGGTTGCGCAGCTATTGCGCCTCGCTGTCGGCGAACGCAAAGGCGCGCTTGCTTGGGACCTATACGCGGGCGTGGGCCTCTTCTCTCGGGCTTTGGCATCAACGTTTGAAACTGTAGTCGCGGTCGAGGCAGGCCAACCCGCGGCGACTGATCTAGCGGCGGCTCTGAAGGGCAAGAAGCATCGCGCCGTAGCGATGACGACCCTCGAATTCCTCCAGGCCGCTGTGATCCAACGCGAACGCCCAGACCTAATCGTGATGGACCCCCCTCGCGCCGGCGTCGGTGCCGAGGTCTGCGCTCTGTTGGCACGGGTGCGCTGCCCGGAGATCGTCTACGTGTCATGCGATCCGGTCACCCTCGCGCGCGACCTGAAGCAACTCACCGGCGACGGCTACAAACTCGTCGAGCTCAATCTGGTCGATATGTTTCCCCAGACCTTCCACATGGAGACCGTCTCCGTCCTCCGCCGCTAGCGCACGGCAAAAGCTGTTACATTGATCGCCAGCACGAGTACCAACTGGGCCATCGGGCAAAATCTTCAGCTTTCCTACGGAGCTTTTCTGAAGAGTTTTCTGAAGGGCAGCACTGATCCTTCGCACTGGCCGGGCGCTGGCCCTGTCGTTGAGCCTCTCCGCTTTCGCAGAGCGCCGCTGATGGCAGCCGCTTTGGCATTTGGCGGGGGCGATGGGATGGCTCATCACGCAGGAGCGTGGCGGCCTGTCGTGATGTTGTTGGCGTGGACGCTGATCCTGACGGCGCTCGCGCTATATGCGGCTCGAACGGAGACAAGGATCGCGGTGCTTCCCGCCTTGTCGCTCTGGCTGACCGTCGGCTTCTGGTCTGCGGAGATACAGCCCGCGCCCTCGCCCCAGGCAGAGCTTGTGCACTATGCCGATGGTCTGCAGCGCATGGTTCGAGGGCATATCGTCCGTGTCCGCGAACTTCCCGTGCAGGTTGCCGATGACGAAAAGGAGCCTGGCAGTCACCTCGCGATCGATCTTGCAGTCGATGAAGTGGAAGAGATCACCCCAGACCTCTCGCGAATGGTGCCCGTGAACGGCGGTATCCGTATCAATCTTGCCGGTGATTCCACCCCGATAACTCTTCGCTGCGGCGATGCCGTTGAGGCGACTCTTCGTCTTCGCACGCCAGAGCGCTACCGAGATCCGGGCGCGTGGCAGTATGTCGATTACCTCGCTGCGCAGGGCATTGGCGCGACATCGACGCTGCCTGCCGCGCGCCTTCTGACGACCACTCACGATCACCACGCAGGCACGATCCGCTGCAGACTCTACGCCGCACAGCGATGGGCATCTGTCAGGCTCATGGCCTACGTCGACTCCCACGCCAACGCGCACTTGCCCAAAACGCTTCGCCTGAGCGCCGACGACGCCGGCATGCTCAATGCAATGCTCTTCGGAGACCGCGACCGGCTTAGCCACACGCTGCGTCTCGGCTTCGAGCGCACCGGCTCGTTCCATCTCTTCGTCGTCTCAGGGATGCATGTGGCCTTGTTGGCCGGAGCCTTGTTCTATCTCTGCCGAAGGCTCCGCGTTCCGCAGGTAGCGGCCACTTCCAGCACCATCGTGATCACGGCGCTGTACGCCTTACTGACGGGCTTCGGAGCTCCGGTACAGCGAGCACTGCTGATGTCTTCCATCTTCCTCATCGCGCGTCTGCTGAACCGCGACCGCAACGTGATGAACTCGCTCGGAGCAGCGGCTTTGGCAGTGTTGGTCTTGTCACCATCGGCTCTCTTCGAAGCAAGCTTCCAGATGACGTTTCTTGTCATCGTCGCGATTGGCGGTATAGCGATCCCATTGGGCGAGTGGAGCTTCCTCCCCTATGCGCGGGCCGCGCGGAATCTCGATCATCTATGGCTCGACCTCGGCATGCATCCGCGATTAGCCGAGTTCCGCATCCGCCTGCGCATCTGGGGAGAGCACCTTGAGCCTCTGCTGGGTGGTGTGGGCCTGTGCGCGTCGGCCGCGCTGGTCCGGTGCTCGCTATGGCTGCTCGAACTGCTCTTGATCGGCGTGGTCGCGGAGATGGTGATGGTCCTGCCCATGGCCACCTACTTCCATCGCGCTACCATCTTCGCGCTCCCCGCAAATGTCCTCAGCATTCCGCTCGTAGCCGTACTTGCGCCGATGGGCGTTATGACGTTCCTTGCTTCGCTTATAAACCCTTGGCTAGCCGCGATTCCCGCCTCGATGACCGCCTTGCTGCTGCATTCCATCACTGGAGTGATCGGCCACATCAGTCGGCTGCACGCCTCGGATTGGCGTATCCCTGGCCCTTCGCCGTGGGTCTTCGCTCTTGCTGTACCGTGCTGGCTCACGCTCTGCTGGCTGGTACGACGATCGCAGACGTTGGCGACACTGACTGGCGCCCTGCTGCCCTTGATTGCGGTTGTGGTGCTATGGCCCGAGCCTGTCATCTTCACGCCGCATGACCTCGAGGTCACAGCGATCGATGTGGGACAGGGCGACTCGCTGCTGCTCGTCAGCCCCGAAGGCCGAACGATGTTGGTCGATGCGGGAGGCCCCGTCGGGCGCGGAGAGAACGCTGCGCTCAACACCAAGTTCGATGTGGGAGAGGACGTCGTCTCGTCTTACCTGTGGTCACGGAGGATGCGCCGTCTCGATGTAGTCGCTCTGACGCATGCGCACAGCGACCACATGGGCGGTATGGCCGCCGTGCTGCGTAACTTCCGTCCGCATGAGCTTTGGGTTGGCGTCGATCCCGATTCAGGAGCGTACGCTTCGCTGCTGAACGAAGCTCGTGACCTGGGCATCGCGATCGTCCATCTGCACGCAGGAGATACAAGGATGTTTGGAGGCATAGGGTTCAGCGTGCTGGCGCCTGCGCCCGCCTATCGCAATCCAGGCGCACCGGTGAACGATGACTCGCTGGTCCTGCGTGCGGACTACGGTCAGGCCTCGGTTCTGCTGGAGGGCGACGCCGAAGCTCCGAGCGAGCGCGCGATGTTGGTGGCTGGCGAGGTGCATCCCGTGACCCTTCTCAAGGTGGGGCACCATGGCAGCAGGACCTCCACCACACCGGAGTTCTTTGCCGCCGCCCATCCGCAGATTGCGGTGATCTCCGTGGGGAAGGGCAACACGTTTGGCCATCCCCGGCCGGAAGTAATCGAAAGATTGGCGCAGGCGCACACTCGCGTCTATCGCACAGATAGGTTCGGCCTTACGCAATTTCTCTTGACGAGCGACGGCGGAATTCGCGAGATTGAGTCAGGGCCGTAAGGGCTGCAGGGCAGCATGAATCGAATTGCGAACAGCTCCATCTAACCGCAGGCATCACAAAATGACGACCGGGGGATAGACATAGACATGGCATACGAGACGAGAAGCCCTGAAGCAGCGATTGTGGCGAGCGCAGCCTTGCCTACCCCGGAGCAGATAGCGGAGCAGCAGGAAGAGCAGAAGCTCATCCGCCGTATGCAGATGATGATGAGCATGGTGATGCAGGTCATTGCGCAGGACGCATCACTCACCATCGATGATGCCTCGCAGATGATCGCCGACACCAAAAAGGCAGCCCTCGCCATGTTCCCGGGCAAGGAGCTCGCCTATGAGCTGATCTGGAAGCCACGGTTTCAGCGGCTGATGCGAGAGCGCTTCCGGATTATGTAACCTCAGCGGTTGTAATCAACCGGTCTGGCCAGCCGCAATTTGGGCGAAGGCTTCAACGATTGGTCGTGACTCTCCGACGAGCCACGTTAGTTCTATCTGGCTCGTCTCCTTCACGCCCCGCAACGGCAGGCAGACGACCTCCGGCGATGCGATCTGGCGGACGCACGCGGGAGCGACCGAGACGCCGAAGCCTGCGCCAATCAGGCGCAGGATCGTAAGCCAGTGCGAGGCCTCCTGCGCGATGCGCGGCTGAAATCCATAGCTCTCGAAGATCTTCAGCGGCTTGTCGAAGGCGCGCGCTCCGGCGCTGCGTGGATAGTGGACGAAGGGCTCATCGCGCAGCATCGCTGGCGAGATGCTCTTCTGCGCGGCGCAGCGGTGGTTGCGAGGAAGCACAGCGACATAGGGCTCGGTGAGGATCGTCTTGATCTGCAGACCTTCCGTTGGGTCGCTGTCGCGAAGTATCCCTACATCGAGCGAACCGTTTTCAAGGCCTTCCACGACGCGGGAGGTGAACGATTCGTGCAGTCGCAGGTGGACCTTCGGGTAGGCCTCGCGATAGGTCTTGAAGATGGAGGGCAGCATGACCAGCATGCCTGATCCGACGAAGCCCACGTTGAGCGCACCGACCTCTCCGCGGCCGATGCTGCGGGTGTCCTCGATGTCGCGCTCGAGATTGCGGAGCGTCCGCCGGGCCCGCAATAGAAAGGCGTCACCTGCCGTCGTCAGCGCGACGGAACGCGATGTGCGCTTGAAGAGGGGATATCCCAGGCTCTCTTCGAGGTTTCGGATCTGTTGCGAGAGCGGCGGCTGCGAAAGATGGAGCCGCTCGGCTGCGCGCCCGAAGTGAAGCTCTTCGGCGACGGCTACGAAGTAGCGGAGGTGGCGAAGCTCGATGTTCTGATCCATATCTGAAAGATCATAATCGTGCTGAACAAGATATTGGACGTTAGGTTTTGGATCGGAGAAGATTTGTCTACGAGGTAAGCACCATGCAGACGGTAGGCGAGTTCGAAGCAGTGCAGACGGCAACGCCGCAGATCAACATACGACCGCTGAAGACTGGCGAGGATGCAACCCCTTTTCGTACCCTGAACGAGGAGTGGATCACGCGATTCTTTGTTCTTGAAGCCAAAGATAAGGCCACGCTGGGCGATCCGGAGAACATGATCCTGGCGAAGGGCGGCCAGATCTACTTCGTCCGGGCGGAGGACGAGGTGGTTGGCTGCGTAGCGCTGATTCCTATGAACGATGGTGTCTATGAGCTATCGAAGATGGCGGTAGCACCGAAGATGCGTGGTCTTGGCATAGGGCGGAAGCTGCTCGAATATACGATTGCGCAGGCGCGTCAGCGGGGGGCGACGTCGCTCTTCCTCGGCAGCAGCAGCAGGCTGAAGAATGCAGTGCACCTCTACGAATCGCTCGGTTTTCAGCACGTGCCGCCTGATAGCCTTCCAGATATGCACTATTCGCGCGCCGATGTCTTTATGACGATGACGCTTGAGGCGAGCGAGAAGGACGAGCGATGAAGATTCGGCTTGCCCAGCCCGGCGACGTTCCCGCGATCATGCAGATTGTCCGTGCCGTGGTGCCGTTGATGCGCGCCTCCGGCAATCTGCAATGGGACGATATCTATCCGAATCCAGCGGTGTTTGACGCGGACATTGCGCTATCGCAGCTATGGGTCGCGGATATTGATGGCAGCCTAGCGGGTGTCATTGCTCTGACCACCGAGCAGTCGCCAGAGTACGTACAGGCCGGATGGGACATTGAGGTTCCGGCGATTGTGGTGCACCGACTGGCGGTAGATCCGGCGTTCCAGGGACGTGGGGTGGCGATTGCCTTGATGCAGCAGGCCGAGATTGTCGCCGAAGGGAAGGGGATCGACCGGGTCCGCGCGGACACGAATACACACAACCAGGTGATGCAGCGATTGATGCCAAAGTTGGGGTACGATCTCTCCGGCGAGATCGGGTTGGAGTTTCGGCCAGGATTGCGATTTTTCTGCTACGAGAAGTTGCTTGCGGTTGGGGCCAACTCGTCACAAAGGGCTTAAACCCTGGAGATATGGCACTTTTCGCGACTCCAAGGATGTGCCACTACGTGAATTTGGCCGTGGAACATAGCGAATGTTCCACGTGGAACATTAAGTCGTGTGTACTTCGAACGTAATCTTTATGTAAAACTCCCCGCAAAGCCGGAGCTTTACGGGGAGTTTTTGTTTCGTTTTGGGCTGGTTTAGAACGAGTGCGTGAGTCCGACGATGACCGCGTAGTCCGCGAAGGCGGCGTCGCCATGTGTCCCGTTGGCGAGATCGGTGACGGAAGCTCGGCGGTTGCGTTGAATCGCCCACGGCCCGTTCACGGAGAGGATCGAATGGCGGTAGGCGTACTGGATGCCGGGGTCGATGGAGATGATGTAGCCGGGTCGGCGGAAGCCGTCGCTCTTGCCGAAGGCGTCGCGGACCGGGATGCCTTCCATGCGTCCGCCGAAGCTGGCGGCAAGGCCACGAACCTCGGGGACGTGGCGCGAGAGACCGCCTCGGAACAGGTACTGGTCGGTCGCGGACATGATTCCTTCCCCAGGCTGCGAGCGGAAGGTAGGCACACCGCTGGTGTCTGCGGGGTTGAAGAGCCACGAGCCCTGGAAGTAGGCCGTGGTCCGGAAGTAGGTCGTCTTGTAGGCCTGCGTGCAGAGGGTGAAGCCCCAGGTTCCGTCGCCGGGCTGGATGGACTGGTCGGCGACGTACTTCTGCGTGACTCCCTTGAGCGTGCCCGTGCCCATGCCGTTTGAGAGGCCGGTGGGCAGCTTCAACCCGACGCTGAGAGCGATGTTGCCGCCGTTCTCGGCCGGTGGCCGCAGAACCCAGGCTTGTGCGCCCACGATCATGTCGCCGATGCCGGCGATGTCGTAGACGCCGGTCGGCGGATACTTCTGGTTCCGCGTGGACTCTAGAACCGGGACAAAGGCGCTGACCGAGCACCGAGGAGTCAATTGATAGGAGGCGCTGATCTCGTAGATATTCTGGTGGGTTTTAATCTGGGTGTTGAGGATTGCGCGCTGCGTCTCCTCTACTTCGCCGGTGAAGTGGCGGAAGGAACTGAAGGAACGCCAGTCCACTTCACAGTAAGGCCGTGCAGTCCGCTACGGTTGAAGCCGCCGTGGCCGTCGTCGGTAAGGGCGGAGATAACGGGCTGGCTGGTATGTGCAGCCAGGCATCCCTGTGCGTGTGCGAAGCTGGTCGACGCTCCGGCGCAGAGGATGGTCAGCAGAAGCGTGTGGTGCGCGGAAGGCCTCGAAGTAAGGGGAAAACTCTATTTTTCATGATCCCAGATCGTAGGCGAGTGGGCGGAAGAGGGGCATCGGTATGAAGGCAGATACTCGTATCCACCCTTGTGTGGATGCCAGGAGCACGCCGCCACAGGTAGAGTTTCGTTGCACCACCTGAAAGAGATAGATTGCCTTATGAAGATCCTTGCTGCCGTTGTCTTGTCGTCGATCTTGTTCCTTGCAGGCTCAGAAGTCGCGCTGGCCGAAGGAAGTGGACAACTTGAGGCGAAATATGTTGCGCTCGATGGCTCGACGCATAGCCTTGCTGAATTGGACGGTCACGTCGCGGTGCTGAACTTCTGGGCGACATGGTGTGGCCCCTGTCGCGAGGAGATGCTGCGACTACAGAATCTAGCGGATGGGTATGCGACCAAGGGCGTCACGTTCGTCGCGATCGCGCTGGACGACGCGGACACACAAGCGAAGATTCCTGGCGTGGTAGCCCAGCGCTCGTTCAGTATCCCCGTCTGGAAGGGCGCGACTGCGGAGACGTTGAAGCAGCTTGATCTGGGTGTCCTAGTGCCGGCGACGTTGATTCTGGACGATCACGGAGTCGTGATCGGGCGGATTGAGGGCGAGGCGCGAGATAAAGATGTTCGGACACGGTTGGACTGGCTGCTGGGCGGCCGACAGGGCAGGCAGCCCAAGATCGTCCAGAAGAACGACATAGAGGAGTGGTAGAACCACCTGATTGTCGAATGGGGGCCAGACAACTTAGTATGGTGACCTCTGTTCGAGAGTAGAGTTTCGTGAACCGAACTCCGCCCGATCAGAAATGAGCTGCCAATCTTTCATCCGGGGTCATTATGCAAGCGTTCCGCCTCTTCTCGAAAGTCGTTCTTTTTGTTGCCGCGTTTGTAATCCTTTTCATGCCCTCGCCCACGCGGGCCCTGGATAACGGCCTGGCGAGGACGCCGCCGATGGGCTGGAATAGCTGGAACAAGTTCGCCTGCGACGGTCTGAATGAGAAGGTCGTCCGCGAGACGGCGGACACGATGGTGAGCAACGGCATGAAGGACGCCGGCTACCAGTATGTGAACCTCGACGACTGCTGGCAGAGTTCGCGCGATGCTGACGGCAACATCGTCGTTGATGCGGTCCACTTTCCCTCGGGCATCAAGGCGCTTGCGGACTATGTTCACTCGAAGGGCCTGAAGTTCGGGCTCTACAGCGACGCGGGCACCCTGACCTGCGCGAAGCGGCCGGGTAGTATCGGTCACGAGTATCAGGATGCGCTGCAGTATGCGAAGTGGGGCGTCGACTACCTGAAGGAAGACTGGTGCAGCACCCTGCCCGGTCAAAGCGCCGAGTCCTCCTACACGCTGATGCGCGACGCGCTCGCTGATGCGGCAAAGAAGACGGGCCACCCGATCCTCTTTTCGTTGTGCGAGTGGGGCTCGAACAAGCCCTGGCTCTGGGCTGGCCCGGTGGGCAATATGTGGCGTTCGACCGGCGACATTCAGGATTGCTGGAACTGCAAGAAAGACTGGGGCGGCAATGGCGTCGTTCAGATCATCGACCAGCTCGATCCTATCTACTCCTACGCAGGGCCGGGCCACTGGAACGACCCGGATATGCTGGAGGTTGGCAACGGCGGTATGACCACAGAGGAGAATCGGTCACACTTCAGCCTGTGGGCGCTGCTGGCCGCTCCGCTGCTGGCGGGCAACGACATCGCAAACATGTCCGCCGATACGAAGCAGATCCTGCTGAACAAGGAAGTGATCGCGGTGGACCAGGATCCCCTGGGTATCCAGGGACATCGGGTGAGGAAGAGCGGCGATCTCGAGGTGTGGTCGAAACAGCTCGCGGATGGTGGGCGTGCGGTGATCCTGCTGAACCGCGGAGCGGCGACAGCGTCAATCTCCGCAGACTGGGCCGACATCGGCTACCCCCCGACGGTTATGGCGACGGTTCGCGACCTGTGGGCGAAGAAGGACATGGGTAAGTTCGCTGCGAACTACACGGCGCAAGTGCCGAGCCACGGAGTCGTGATGATCCGCGTTAACCCTTAGCGCCCAAGTCTGGGGAGTTGTGATGATTCCGTGGTGCGCCGGTTGACGAACAGCGTGTTTGTTACCTCAAAGTTGTAGTCCTGCGCACGTGGGATGCGCCTTTGTAGGGGCCATGGCCGGTGTTGGTCAATATAATCGACTCGATTGCGGTCAGGCCCCATGGACATTCACTCCCTACATGTCGAACACACTGTTTTGCTGGCCGTGTATACGCTGCTCACAGTTGTGAACGCCCGTATGCACAAGGGAATTCAGGGCATCCACTGGTTTTCGATTTATAACGCCCTGCTTTTTGTGGGCGCCCTGCTCGTTGCGCTGCGGGGACACATCCCCAACTCGATCTCGATTGTGGGCGGCAACCTGTTTGTCGTGGCAGGCTACATTGCGCTTTTTATCTGCCTGGCGCGATTCTTCGGAGCGAAGCTGACCGAGCTCCGCATTCAGGGGGTTCTGGCCGCGGTTGGCGTGGTCACGATGGTGCAATACGGACTGATCCATCCCGATACCGACAAGCGGCTCCTGGCTTACAGCGTTGTTCTCTGTCTGCAGCAGGCGCATGTCGCCCTCTTCGTGGCGCGTAAGGAGCGCCGCGACACGCATGCGGCCGCCTCGATGGTATTTATGCTGGGAGGACTTGGGCTGATGAACCTATGGCGGATCGCGGCGGTAGCCACGCAGGCGGTCCCGCAGGACTATCTGAAGGTGCGTGGTGGCCTGGTCTGGATGGTGCTGATCAATACTGCTCTGCAGTGTGGGGCGATCGTATCGTACGTTTGGATGACGGCGTCGCTGCTGCGGGGCAATCTCGCGGTGCAGGCGTTGACCGATCCGCTTACGGGGCTCTTGAACCGGCGGGCCATGGACCGCGCGGCTGAGAAGGTCCTTGGAGCGGTGACCCTGGACGCGCCTGCCTCAGCGATTGCAGTTGATTTGAATGACTTCAAGCAGATCAACGATTCTCATGGCCATGCCTGCGGCGATGTGACGCTGATCGCTGTCGCGCGCTGCCTTGAACTCGGGCTGCGGCACAGCGATTTTATCGGCAGGATGGGCGGCGACGAGTTCATTGCGCTGCTGCCGCGTACACCGGTCGAGGTCGCGCGCGAGATGGCTCGCGCACTCGACCACGCGTTGCGTTCCGTGGTCATTCCCTTCGGGGGCAAAGAGGTGCGCATCTCTGCCAGCTTCGGCTGCGCGGAGGCAAGCTCGGCTGCATCCACCTGGGGAGACTTGATCGGCGCATGTGATAAGGCTCTGTATGAGGCGAAGAGCGACCGCCGCAGGATAGGCACGACGGCGGCTGTAGTTCCTGAGCCCGCGCTTTAGCTTCCACCTGCGTTTTCACAATTCGCGATGGAGCTCCCGTGAATGAGGTCGCGGGGGGATTCTGCACAGGGCCCGATCTGCCTGAAAACAGCGATGCGGCTTGCTAGACGTACCTCGAAACTGGTAACAAAGACGAGGAATGAATAGCTGGATCATCTCGCTGACGACTGCCTATCTGCTGGGCTCTATCCCTTTTGGATATCTGCTGGTGCGGACTTTCAAGCACGAGGACATCCGCAAGACAGGCAGCGGCAACATCGGAGCGACGAACGTGTTGCGTTCGGGAGCGAAAGGCCTGGGCATCGCGACGTTGCTGCTCGATCTCGGTAAGGCGTGCGGAGCGGTGTGGATCGCTATGCTGATCGCGCCGGGGAACTATGACCTGGCGGTTGCGAGCGGCGTGGCGGCGGTGGTTGGGCACGTTTTTCCGGTATGGCTCGGCTTTCGCGGCGGAAAGGGAGTCGCCAGCGCTCTCGGTGTCTTTCTTGCGCTTACCTGGCCGAGTGCTCTGTGCATCCTCAGCGTCTTCATCGTGGTGGTGATGCTCACGCGTTTTGTCTCCCTGGCTTCGATCATTGCGGCGGCCACACTGCCATTCTTTGCTTACTATTTTGTTCCGGAGCGCAGTCCTATCGTGATTTCGGGGTTTCTCTTTCTTAGCGTGTTGATTATTGGCAAGCACCATCAAAATATCCGCCGTCTTCTGGCAGGAACTGAGAGCCGTTTCGGCTCCAGAAAGGCGGGCGATTGAGCCGCATTGCAATTCTTGGAGCTGGTGCCTGGGGCACCGCACTGACGATCTCTTTGGCCCGGCGTGGGGGGCATGAACTCGTACTGTGGTCGCATTCGGAGTCTCTCGCCGAGACGATGACCGAGACCGGCCGGAACGTGACCTATCTGCCGAACGCGATGGTTCCGGCGGATGTCCAGATTACTGCCGATCTGCCGGGCGCGATCTTCGAGGCAGACATTTTGCTGTGCGTGCCTCCGTCGCAGCACATGCGCGGCATCGTCTCGCATATCGCGCCGCTGCTGACGCGCAACCAGATCCTGATCAGCGCCAGTAAAGGAATCGAGGACGGAAGCTTCCTGCGCATGTCGCAGGTGATGGCCTCGGTGACCAACAACCCGATTGGAGTGTTGAGCGGCCCGTCTTTTGCTCAGGAGGTCGCTACCGGCCAGCCGACGGCGATCGTTGCGGCTGCCAGCGACGGTGTCCTGGCGCAGCTTATCCAGCAGGAGTTCACCAGTCCGTCGCTGCGTGTCTACACGAACGACGACGTATCCGGGGTGGAACTTGGCGGCGCGTTGAAGAACGTCATCGCGTTGGCGGCCGGTGTGGTGGTGGGCCTCGATCTGGGCAGTAACTCTGCCGCGGCGCTGATTACTCGGGGCATCGCCGAGATCACTCGCCTGTCCGTCGCCTGCGGAGGCCGCAGGCAGACACTTGCCGGACTCTCTGGCGTAGGTGATCTTGTCCTTACATGCACAGGAGGCCTCTCCCGCAATCGCACCGTCGGTGTCGAACTCGGCAAGGGGCGCAAGCTCAACGCGATCCTTGCCGAGCTCAACGGCAAGGTGGCCGAAGGGATTCGCAGCACTACCGCCGCGTTGGGACTGGCTGCCCGCTACGGCGTCGATATGCCGATCACTGAGCAGGTGGACGCGATTCTGAATCACGACAAGGACCCCAAGGATGCGATCCGCGAGCTGATGACGCGTCCCGGACGGGATGAGTAATCCACTCAGATCTTGAGGAAGATGCGTCTGCGATAGAGGAAGACGTAGACCACAAGCCAGCACAGGGCGACGTATCCCAGGCTGTAGATGAGCGATGCGAAGGCGACGTCCGGAATGACGCGATGGCAGAGTCCATAGAGCGTCTGCTGAAGGTTCTGGCCGTTGCCGAGATGAACGATGCCGAAGATCGTGGCCAGTACCTCCGACAGGACGTAGGAGAAGATGGCGTTGGTGCCGAAGACCAGCAGCGCCGTGCTGGCGAAGGAGTTACCTGACTCCTGCGAAGGCTTGCGCAGGTCTGCGATCCACAGAAACAGCGCCAGCAGGATCATGCTCAAGCCGCCCGCGAAGAGCGTGTAGGAGCTGGTCCAAAGCTTCTTGTTGATGGGGAAGTCGACGTTCCACATCAGCCCTAGAGAGAGTGCGGTGAAGCCCGCAAGCAGGATGTAGTTCGCCTTTGTCCTGAGCGTGTGCTTTGTCTGCAGCCACAGGCCGGTGAGCAGGCCCATAAGGATCGTTCCCAGGGCAGGCAGCGTGCTGAGCAGCCCTTCAGGGTCGCGGGTGCGTTCGTACAGGTGACCGGGCGAGAAGATCTGCCGATCCAACCATGCCGTAAGATTTGCGTCGCGACTAAGCAGAGGGATCTCGTGGGTGGGAGTGCCGAGGCCAGGCACGGCCACGAAGCGCATCAGGATCCAATAGCCGACGAGGGCGGCGACCAGAGCAGCGGCCTTGCTTCGCCAGCCGGGAAAGTAGATATAGAAAGTCGCAACGATCAGATAGCAGAGCGCAATGCGCGGCAACACGCCATAGAACCGCATGGTCGCAAAGTGAAAGAAGGGAAAGTTGTTGACCACCATTCCCAGGAGAAACAGGATCGCCGACCGGCGCAGGACATGCAGGAAGAGGCCCTGCTTGCTCTCGCCGCGGGCGAGCCTGCCAGCGGTCGAAAGTACCGTCGAGATGCCGACGAGGAAGAGGAAGGTGGGGAAGACGAGATCGGTCGGCGTGAAGCCGTTCCAGTCAGCGTGTTTCAGGGCCCAGTAAGCACCGTTGCCGTCGCCGTTATCGTTGACCAGGATCATGAAGGCGAGAGTCAGCCCTCGCAGCAGGTCGATCGAAAGCAGTCGGCGAGGCCGCTCGATTGCGGCAGGCGAATCCATCACGGCGGTAGAGGAAGAATGCAGCGTCATTCGGGGCCGGTCTCCTGCTTGCGATTATCGCGTAAATTCAGCGACTTAGATCAAGTTATCTGGGATTTAAGTTCCGCAGAAGGTGGCAATCACGGATTCTTCGGGGCGAGCCGGTCTGGTGTAGCGCTCCAGCTCGGGACGATCGTCATAGGGGCGGGATATCGCGTCGAGCATCTCTTCGAACGGCCGGAAGTCCTCGCGCTCGATAGCCGAGTCGATCACGGCCTGCACGAGATGATTGCGCGGGATGATGGACGGGTTGGCCGCGCGCATCGCGGCCGCGCGATCCTGCGCTGAAGCGGACTCGCTCTCGAGCCGTCGTCGCCATGCCCCCGCCCATTCGTCGTAGGAAGCTGGATCTGCGAAGAGAGTGCGGACACGGACGTCCGCGTCTGTGCTGGCTGCGGCATCGCAGAGCGTGCGGAAGGTCAGTGTGAAGTCGGCTCGATTCGCCGCCATCCGGGAGAGCAGATCAACCGCGAGCGCTTCGTCATCTTCGCGGTGAGTTGCCATGCCCAGCTTGCTTCGGAGGCCCGCGTGCAGTGCCGTGTTGAAGATTCCTTCGAAGGACGCCAGCGACTCCCGGGCCGTGGCAAGCCCGGCTTCGTCTCCGCCAGACTCCTTCGCGATAAGAGGCAGCAGCGATTCGGCAAGGCGCGTGAGGTTCCACAGCATCATGGCGGGTTGATTGCCATAGGCGTAGCGGCCCTGCTGGTCGATGGAGCTGTAGACCTTGGCCGGGTCGTAGGCCTCGAGCAGGGCGCAGGGGCCGTAGTCGATGGTCTCGCCGGAGATCGAGGTGTTGTCGGTGTTCATCACGCCATGAATGAATCCGATCAACATCCATTGCGCAACCAGCCGCGCCTGACGGGAGATAACGCCATCGAGGAATGCCCGGTAGGGATGTGTAGTCAAAGCCGCTTCGGGGTAGTGGCGAGCGATGGCATAGTCCGCCAGAAGCTTTGTGCCTTCGATGTCCGACCGCGCGGCGAAGTATTGAAACGTGCCGACGCGGAGGTGGCTTGCGGCGACCCGCGTGAAGATCGCTCCTGGCAATACAGTCTCGCGAACTACTTTCTGGCCGGTGGTCACGGCGGCAAGGGCTCGCGTGGTGGGTACGCCGAGTGCTGCCATGGCCTCGCTGAGGATGTACTCGCGCAGGACCGGCCCGAGCGCCGCGCGTCCATCGCCACGGCGCGAGAACGCGGTCGGGCCGGAGCCTTTGAGCTGGATGTCGTAGCGTTGGCCGCCCTGCGCGATCACCTCTCCCAGAAGAAGCGCGCGGCCATCGCCAAGCTGCGGGACGAAGTGCCCGAACTGGTGTCCGGCGTATGCAAGCGCGATCGGTTCCGATCCCGCTGCGACGCGGTTGCCTGCAAGAATCGCGATTCCCTCCGGAGTGGCGAGCGCAAGCGGGTCCAGGCCAAGCTGCAGCACTAGTCGCTCGTTGATCTTGATCAGGCGAGGCGCGGCGACAGGCATTGCAGTCGTCCGCGAGTAGAAGCGTTCGGGCAGCTTGGCGTAGGTATTCGCGAAGTCGATCGCGATGGAGTTGTGGCTATCGTTTGAGGTGTCGAGAGAGGCCGGGGCATCGGCAGTTGGGTGCATATCGTATTGGATAACGAATCGGCCTTGATGATCCATACGGAAACTCGCGGAACGTGAGTTTAGGCCGGTGTTGGACTGCAAAATAGGAGATGGTACGGATGTACTATCCGTCTTGACTGTGATAGAGGGCGATGCCTAGAGTTCTCAGGTCTGAGAAATCGTTTACTCAAAACCAATCACCGCGACAGCCTCGCGGCGGCTTGAAGTATGCGATTCCGGACTCTGTAGCCATCCACTTCTACGAGGTCAGTTCATGTCGAGGCGTCTTCTATCTTTGGTCCTTTGCTCATTCGCGTTTCTCCTGTTTGGGCTTTCGGAGACGGGTCTAGCGCAATTCAGCGGAAACATCTCGGGGGTCGTGACTGACCCGACCGGCGCTGTCGTGGCCAACGCGTCGCTGGTGCTGACCAACAAGTCGACGGGCGAGAGGCGCACTGCGGCGAGCGGCAGCGACGGCGTCTACCAGTTCGTCAGCCTTGCACCCGCGGCGTATGAACTGGACAGCACGCTGAGCGGATTTACTCCTTCGCACATCAGCCTGACTCTGGGGACCAACCAGAACCTCAATCTGCCGGTAACCCTGGTCGTAGGCGGCGAGACGCAGCAGGTGAATGTAAACACCGAGGCCGCGGTGCTGGATATCGGCGAGACGCGGCAGCAGGAAACGCTTTCTACGGAGACGCTGTCGACGCTGCCGCTCGCGGGCCGCAATATGATCTCGCTGGTGACCCTCGCACCCGGCGTGACGAGTAACGGCAGCCCGGGTTCGGGCCGCGATAATTTTTCGACCGAGACGCAGGTCGACGCCAGCGCGAACGGCATGGGCGCGGTCGGCAACATGTACATCGTCGACGGGCTTGACGTGAGCAGCTCCATTCGGCCCGGCGTTCTGAACATGACGCCCAATCCGGACTCGATCCAGGAGACGACGATCCAGACCAACACCTACAACGTGGACTACGGCCGTTCGAGCTCCATCCAGATGACCATGACCACGAAGTCTGGTGGCAGCCGGTATCACGGCAATGCAAGCGACTACTTCAACTACCAGGGCTTCTTCGCTGGGACAGAGTTTTCGAAGACCTACACGCCGTTCCATAGCAACAACATCTCGGCGACCATCGGTGGGCCGATCATTCCGCATAAGGATGGTTTCTTCTTCTTCGCGATCGAGCCGCTTCGTTCTTCCACGGCTGTGAGCTCGAACATCACCTTTGAAGATCCGGCCTTCACAGCCTTCGCACAGACCAACTTCCCGAACACGATTGGAACTCTTCTGCTGACCAAGTATCCGGTCACGAAGGTCAATAACGTAACCGTGGCCTCGACTGCCTCCGGCGTCTTTCCGGCGACGAGCGCGACGCCGTGCGGTACGGCGGCCAGCAACTTCCTGCCCTGCGGCACTCCTATCCTTGATAACGGCAACTACACCGATACCGCGTTCCGAAACGGCAATCAGTACAGCATCCGTCTCGATAAGAACTTCAAGGCTGAGCGGCTCTACGGTGCGTACTATCGCACGACGCTGGACAGTAACGGCACCAATCCCCGCCTGGCCTTTGGTACCACCAGCAACTACGCGCAGTACGCGACCCAGGTCAACGAGACACACACCTTCAACTCCACGACCCTGAACGAGGCCTCGTTCGCCGCGATGCGTGTGGAGGGTATCGCGCCCAGCACTGGCCTGTTCACGGTGCCGGTCGTCAATGTAACTGGCCTTGGCCAGGGCTTTGGCGCGGGCTTCGCTCAGGGCGACTTCATCCAGCACAACTATCACTGGCGTGATGTTCTCAATCACACCTTCAAGTCACACGACATTCGGGTTGGTTACGAAGGCCTTTTCTCGGATGACGTTGAGGTCTTCGATGGCCCTTATGACCAGCCGACGTTCAACTTCAACAGCCTGCTCGATCTGGCGAAGGACAATGTTTATACGGAGACGGGACTCTCTTACAATCCGACCACCGGTCAGCGCACGGCTTATAGCTGGAACGCAGCCGGCGTGACGCACGGCTTCTTCGCGGAAGACACCTGGAAGCTGAAGCGCAACCTTACCCTAAACTATGGTCTCCGCTGGGATGACTACGGGAATCCTTACTCGCGCACGCCCAGCACGGTCTTCGGTAACTTCATCCCTGGCGCAGGCACTACGTTCCAGGAACAGATCGCGAACGGAGCCGTCGTTCCGCACCACCACGCTCTGAACCGTTCGATCACCGATGTCTTCAGCCCGCGCGCGGGTATCGCCTACAGCCCGGACTCAGCGAGTAAGTGGCTCATCAAGGGCGGCGCTGGCATCTTCCACAACTGGCCAACCCTTGCCAAATCTGCAGGAGGAGTATCGCGGCAACCCTCCGGGCAACATCTTCCCGGTCTTTTACGGCGGACAGGATCCGGTGCCGATCTTTGGCCTGGGAACGACGAACGTCAAGCCTTATGGCTACGCTGCTCCTGATCTGCCTGCGCGTCCGCTTACTGCGAAGGGGGGTATCGAAGGACTGCAGTTCTCGATTGGCGGTATCGACGCGAATCTGAAGTCGCCCATCGCGTATATCTACTCCGCTGGTGTAGAGCGCGAGGTGGCTCACAACATCGTCGCCAGCCTGGCGTACTCCGGTACGCGGGGTACAGATCTACTCTCGGGCGGCGGCCAAGTCTATAACGTCAGCTATGGGCAGGACATCAACGTCTTCGAGGGCGACCTGATACAAAGCGGGTCTACTTCGCCGACGAGATTGAACACGAGCTTCGGTTCGATCTACTACACGCAAAACGATCGTGAATCGGGGTATAACGCCTTCATCGCTGGAATTCGCGGCCGGTTCCCGCGAACCTTCTTTACGGTGTACTACACGCACTCGGCCTCGAAGGACGACACGCAGGTTCTTCCCACCTACACCAATCCGCACCGTTGGTACGGGCCGTCGAACTGGGACGCTCCGGACCGTGTGTCGGCGGTGGTCAACTACGAGGTGCCGAAGTACAACAATGGTCTAGGGCTGACAGGACGCGCCTTAAGCGGCTGGTCGGTCAACGGAACGCTAATCGCGCAGAGCGGAAATCCGCTCAACGTGTATACGTCGGCATCTTTCGCCAACGGCGGCGACTACAACGCAGACGGCGATAACTGCGACTTCCCGAACGTGACGAGTTATAAGCAGGACACCAGCCGCAAAGCTTTCCTGAATACCGGATCGCTGGTGGGTTCGAACTTTACCGCGCCGACGTTGGGCACGGATGGCAACGAGAAGTACAACGCCTTCCGCACTCCGGCCTTCCAGCAGTGGGATGCGTCTTTCCTGAAGACTACGGCGATTGCGGAGTCGGTGAACTTCCAGCTTCGCTTCGAGTTCTTCAATATCTTCAACCATCCGAACCTCGGCGGCGTGGTGACAGATCTGTCGAACGGCAACTTCGGCAAGGCGACATCACAGGGGCCACCGCGGTTCTTTCAATTGGGAGGCAACCTGACCTTCTAATCGCGCTCTCCGGGCTGCGGTCCTGTGCTCCAATGGCCGCAGCTCTTCTTTTTCTCCCGAGGTTGAAGTTCTTCATGCGACAGCTTTTCATGCGGGCTCTGGCTCTACTGACTCTGCTGATGACGACAGGGGCTGTGAGCGCACCCGCGCAATCGGGTTCCGCCATCTATTCCATGCTGCAGCAGCACAAGTTCGCCGAGGCTGAGAGTGCGGCGCGGGAAGCGCTTGCAACGAAGCCGAACGACTGCTCCATCCTGACCCTGCTTGGTCTGGCGGAGCGTGGCCAGTCGAAGCTTGACGATGCGTTTCAAAGTTTTCAAAGTGCAAATCAGTTGTGTCCGCGGAACCTAGCAAGCCTTGAAGGAGCTCCGGAGATTGCCTACAGCCGACACATGCCCGAGGCTGACGGTTTGTTGAGACGTGTGGTTGAGTTGCAGCCAGAGAACTCGGCGGCGCACGCAATGTTGGGTGCAGTGGAGGCGCGGGAAGGTGATTGTGAGGCGTCGGTGACGAACTACTTGATGGCAAGCGAGCAGATCAGCCGCAGTGTCCCAGCGCTTCGTCAGTATGCGGGATGCCTGGTCACGCTGGGCAGAATGAAGGAAGCTGTTGAACCGCTCACTCAGTTGCTCGCACTGCAGGAGAGCGGCGTCAATCGCCGGACGCTGGCACGGGCAGAGAGTGACTCGGGAGACCTTGAGACTGCTATCGCCACGCTTGATCCTTTGCTACACGCCGGCCCGCCTGACGACGCGGCGTTGCTCCTGCGGGCGCGCATTGCGGAGGCGGACAACAAGACACCCGAGGCCGTGAACTGGCTGCGGCAGGCGATCCAGTTTGCGCCGAAGAGTGCTGAGAACTACCTGTACTTCGCGGAGATTTCGTTCGCGCATGGATCGTATCAGGTCGGCATCGACCTTTTGAATACGGGATTGCAACAGTTGCCGAACAATCCTCGCCTGCTGCTTGCGCGTGGTGTGCTGCGAGCGCAGCTTGATCACATGGATGCTGCTCTTACTGACTTTGAGGCCGCGCATCGGCTCGATCCGAAGCTCTCGCTGGCGGAGGATGCGATGGGTGTGCTCTTCAGCCAGAAGCACGACATGTCCGCCGCGCGGGCTGTCTTTCGCGAGAAGCTGAAGGGGCAGCCGAACGATGCTCTGCTGCAGTATCTCTATGCGGAGTCGCTGTCGGAGGGTGCTGCGGAAGATAGCAAGAGTTTGGCTGAGGCAATCGCGGCGGCGAAACGCTCTGTGGAGCTTGAGCCTTCGTACCAGTCGGCGCGTGATCTGCTCTGCGTGTTGCTGCTGCGGCACGGTGATCTTAAGGAGGTTGTGGAGCAGGCGGATGAAGCGCTCAAACGCGATCCCTATGACGAGGCGGCGCTCTATCAGGAGCTGCAGGCGGAGCGGCGGTTGAAGGAGACGGACAAGCTGCCCGATCTTGTGGCGAGGTTGCAGGCGGCAAAGAGCCACAACCAGGTGACGGTGACGAAGTTTGTGTTGAGCGATGGGGCTGGCGCGAACGAGCCTTGAGTTGAAAGGCAAAATGCGGGGGGCTCTCGACTCCGCTGCGCTTCGGTCGAGATGGCGATTCTTGTTTAGCGGGTTAAAGTGAATATGCGAAGAGAGGAACAACGAATGTCCTGTAAGAGCCGGCGGAGTTTTCTAAAGAGAGGTGCAGCGCTTGCTGCTGGAAGTGCGGTGATGCACGGCGTGGCCTTTGGTGCCACGACAAATGCTGCGACATCGCTGAAGCCAACGCGACTGATGCAGTTCGACTATGCCGATGTGCAGTTGCTCGATGGCCCGATGCAGGAACAGTTCAAGCACAATCACGAGCTCTTCCTGAACCTCGATGAAGACAGCATGCTGAAGCCGTTTCGCCAGCTCACCGGCATGCCCGCTCCGGGCGAAGATATGGGCGGGTGGTACTCGCCGTCGAACAAGTTCGATCCGCCCAAGGACATGACCGGCTACATTCCGGGGCATAGCTTCGGGCAGTATCTGTCGGGGTTGTCGCGCGCCTATGCGGTGACCGGCGACAAGGCCACGCAGGCCAAGGTGCATCGGCTGGTGAAGGGCTATGCGGCGACTGTCAACACAAAGTTCTACGATGGCTACTGCCTGCCCGCTTATACCTTTGAGAAGACGAACTGCGGCTTGATCGATGCGCATGAGTTCGCTCATGATCCGGATGCGTTTGCGGTGTTGGATAAGTCTACCGACGCTGTACTGCCGTGGCTTCCACCGAAGGCGCTCGATCGCACCGAGATGGCCGCGCGCCCGCACCCCAACGTCGCTTATACATGGGACGAGAGCTATACGCTGCCGGAGAACTTTTATATCGGCTATCAGCGTGGCGCGGGCGATCGCTACCGTCTGTTAGCGCGGCGTTTTCTGCAGGACGACACATACTTTGGGCCGCTCTCGGAGAACCGCAACGTGCTTCCAGGGCAACATGCATATAGCCACGTGAATGCGTTGAACTCCGCGATGCAGTCCTACATCACCGATGGCAGCGAGATGCATCTTGCGGCGGCGAAGAATGGCTTTCAGTTTGTGCTGGAGCAGAGCTTCGCCACCGGTGGATGGGGGCCGGACGAGAGCTTCCGCAAGCCGGGCACGGATGAGTTGGCGCATACGCTGACCACGTCCCACAACAGCTTTGAGACGCCGTGCGGGGCCTATGGGCACTTCAAGATCGCTCGCAACCTGATGCGCGTTACCGGCAGCAGTACCTATGGCGACAGTATGGAGGCGGTGCTGCACAACACGATTCTCGGGGCGCGGCCGATTCGTCCGGATGGCGTGAGCTTCTACTATGCGGACTATAACAACGATGCGAAGAAGGTGGACTACGAACAGAAATGGCCGTGCTGTTCGGGAACATTTCCGCAGTTGACCGCGGACTACGGTATCAGCTCGTACCTGCGGAGCCCGAAAGGGGTGTACGTCAACCTATATGTGCCTTCGAAGGTTACATTCAGGCAGAATGGCGCCCTCGTCGCGATGACGCAGACGACAGAGTATCCACGACTGGATGACTCGACCCTGCACTTGAAGATGGATAAGTCCGCGAGATTCGTTGTGGCGCTTCGTGTGCCGTCATGGGCGGGCCCAAAGTCCGTTGTGCGGGTAAACGGCAAGACGACCGGGCAGACGCTTGAACCCGGCACCTGGGCTGAACTCGACCGGACGTGGAAGAACGATGACCGCATCGAGTTGACGTTTGACATGCCGCTGCGGCTGGCGCCCATCGACCCGCAGCATCCCGATATCGTGGCTCTGGTGCGCGGGCCGGTGGCGCTGTTTGCCATCGAACAGGGAGGCGCGAAGCTGACGAAGTCGCAGATGCTTGCGGCGCAGCGGGTCTCGGCCAACTCCGGTGACTGGGAGGTGCATACGGACGGTGGTAAGGTGTTGATGCGTCCGTATCCGGCGATCACGACGGAGGCGTACCGGCTTTATCAGTCGACGTAAATTGGTCAGGACCAGAACGAAGAGGAGGATGTCATCAGCGTCAGCATTTCGCCTTTCGCTGATGTCATGCCTCATGCTTGCGGGCGCGTTGCAGGGATGCAAGCGCGCGCCGAAGCAGATCGCGCTGATCCCGATCACCATCGGAGTTCCGCTGTGGGATGCGGCCCATGCGGGTGCGGTCACCGGAGCGGCGAGTTGCGGCCTGGAGATTCACTATAACGGTCCCGCGCGCGAAGACGACCTGCAAGGGCAACTCGCGTTGTTCGACCACTCGCGTCAAGGCGAATATGCGGGAATTATTCTCGCGCCGATTCAGGCGCAGGCGCTGCGTAATCCCGTGCAGCGTGCGGCTTCGGCGGGGCTGCCAATCGTCGTGATTGGTGAGGACCTGGGCATTCGCCGATCGAACGTTGCATACCTGCTGAACGACGAGCGAGCAGGTGGTCAGATGGCCGCCGACGAGATCGGAGCCCTGCTTCATGGCAAGGGGGCGGTCGCCATCATGGGCCTTGATCTGAACCGTGTCAGCAGTCTTGAACGAGATCAGGGCTTTGAGGCGGAGCTCTCGAAGAACTTTCCGGCAATTCATGTGGTGGGCCGTCGCAGTGGGTCGGTCAATCTGGCGCAGGAGCAGCAGATTGGGCAGGAGTTGCTCTCGCTCCCGCATAAAGTCGATGCGCTGGTGGCTCTGAGCGCGGCTTCCACGCGTGGGGCGTACTTTGCGAAGTTGAATCAGGCTGTGCAGCGAACCCTGCACATCGTCGGCTTCGATCAGGACCTCATCACCTCTATCAGTACGGGAGAGATCGATGGTGTTGTCGCGATGCAGACTCACGACCTCGGAAGGATGGCTGCGGAGGCGATCTGCGCTGGAGTTCGTGGTGAACCGATGCGTGGAGGGACCGTGGTGCGTCCGCTCCTTGTGACCGCGGCGAACATTGAGAGCCAGGAGGTGGCGGGCAACTGCTCGAGCGTGCCTGGTGGAACGACCAGTAGGAGTGAGCGTGAAGCGAAGTCTGCAGATCGCAGTGCCGGTTCTCTTGCTGACGGCGATGGCTGTGGCATGGCTGGGATATCGCAGCCTCATGCGGCCGCGTATCGAGGGTTTCAACAACCCGGCTGACGCGTGGACTCCCTATGGAGGTGCGTGGCAGTTGAGCGACGGCGTGATGCGCAACAACTCCGACGAGCGCGGGGCGAAGCTGCTGGGCGGATCGAAGTACTGGAAGGACTACAGCGTCGAGGCCGATATTGCTCTGTTGGGAAGTTACGGCGATACCGGATTGATCGTCAGGGCGCGTGATCCTGAGCAGGGTGTGGACTCGTACTCAGGGTTCTTCGCCGGGCTGCGCACGTTGGATAATACGCTGCTGCTTGGCCGTTCGGACTTCGGATGGGAGGAGTACAAGGCGACTCCGATCCCCGGCAACATCGAGGTTCGCCGCTTCTATCACTTGAAGGTCGTTGTGGTGGGGTGTTCGATCGGCGTAATGGTAAACCTGCCGGATGAAGGGGCGGTGCGCGAAGGCGTCGAGCTGACGAAGTGTAATCGCGCGGGACAGGTTGGGATCAAGTCCTACCAGACACCGGCGATGTGGAAGAACTTTCGCGTGCAGCCGGCGACGATCGCCGACCTAAGAGCGCTGATGGACGGCGTTGCGCTGGGCTCGCACAATGCGGGTACGCTGCATGGAGCGGCGAAGGGCGTCAACGACATTGGACCGATTCAGCAGGAGGCACTGAATCACAGGCTGGAAGGTTCGACCGTGCCGATCGCGGAGCTGCGGCTACTTTCGCCGACGACCGCTTCGCAGGCCTCCATCCGCGGGGTGGTGCGTCTGCTCTTGCCGATGGTTTACGTGGAGGATGCGACGGGCGGCATTGCGGTGGAGTCGCATGATGCTCCAGCGCTGGCCATTGGAGACGAGGTGCAGATTACCGGCTCCATCTCGCGGTCGGCGGGGATGCCGGTCATGCGGCAGGGGCACGTCAAGATCCTGTGGTCGAACAATCCTGCTTCGCCGCCTATGATTGCCGCGGACGAGGCGGCTACGGGGGATGAGGATGGACGCCTGGTGGTGCTTCAGGGCACGCTGATGAGAACGCTTGAAGCGTCGGGGCGGCAGGGTGTGCTTGAACTGGAGGCCAGGGGCGAAGTCTTTCGAGTGATCGTGGACGCGAACAACTACGAACGTGAGCTGTCGAAGCTGAGACCCGGCAGCGAGTTACAACTGACCGGCGTCATTCGGTCCGACCCTGGGTTTGCGGGAGACAGCGCCTTCGCGCTCCTGCTTTCGCCCTCTCAGGGCGCTTTGCGGGTTACACATGAAGCTCCGTGGTGGACTCGCGGCACATTGTGTATGTGACTGTTCTCGTGCTGGTGCTCGCCGTTGGGGGCGTGATGATCTACAACGAAATCAAGCATCGTTATCTGCTGCATGTTCTCGAAGAGCGCGAGCTGTTGGCGCATGACCTGCACGATACGGTCTCGCAGAGCTTCGCCGGGATCGGGTTCCAGCTGCGGGCGGTCGAAGATACGCTCGGAGCGGGACGATCGCCTGATAAGGAACTGGTACGGGCGCAGAGCATGGTGCGCGAGAGCCATGAAGAGTTGCGTCGCAGCATCACTACGCTGCGGTCGGAGGTGGCGAGTTTGAGCAATCTTGCCGCCGCACTGAAGGCTTGCGCGGAGCGGCTGGTGGAGGGCGGAAGTTTGTCCATCGAGTGCGTCTCGGAGGGCGAGCCAAGGCGGCTGCCGTTGCGCGTCGCGGACTGTTTCTTTCGGATCGGGCAGGAGTCGATCTCGAATGCCGTGCTTCATGCGGAGGCTTCATCGCTCTCGATTCGGCTGCGCTATGAGGCGCGGCATCTGACGTTGTTGATCGTCGATAATGGGCGGGGCCTAAGCGAGAAGAAGGAATCGACCGGCAACGGTCTCTTCGGGATGAGCAAGCGAGCGGAGATGATTGGTGGCCATCTGGAGATAACCAGCGATGGCCACGGCACAAGCGTTCGGCTGGAGACAGAGCTTATGCGGCTGCCGCATCTGCTCAACGGTTCCGGCGTGCATGGGCTGTGGCTGTACCTGAAGGAGTCGATGAGGATGGGAGTCCGCCATGGCTGATGCTGCGAAGATCCGGCTGCTGATCGTCGACGACCACCCGGTCGTGCGCGAGGGGCTGCGCAGCATGATCTCGAACTTTGCGCAGATTCAATTGGTGATGGTGTGTGCTTCCGGCGAAGAAGCGCTTCGTGTTGCCTGCCGTCAGCCGGTCGACGTCATGTTGATCGATCTACGGATGTCGCCGATGGGCGGGGTGGAGGTGCTGAAGAGGCTGAAGCAGAAGGCGCCAGCGTGCAGAGGCCTGATCCTGTCAACCTACGAGCTGGATGAGGAGATCTTTCAAGCGTTCGAGGCTGGTGCTCGCGGCTATCTGAGCAAGGATGCGCTGCCGGACCACATCTCGAAGAGCATTGAACTGGCGCACGCGGGGAAACTGATCTTTTCGAGCCAGATGATGGAGCGGATCGAGCAGCGGCGGCAGCGGAAGAACCTGACGGCACGGGAGTTGAGCGTGCTGGAGATGGTCGCGAAGGGGCTGACCAACAAGGAGATTGCCGGAGCCTCGGGGGTAAGCCAGTTCACGGTGCGGAACCAGTTGAGCAGCATCTCGAGCAAGCTGGATGTCTGCGACCGCACCGAGGCGGCGCGGGTCGCGATCGAGCAGGGAATCATACGAATCGACTGAGATTCGTCCGGCTCAGCTTGGCAGGCGGTAACGGAGGTTGCCGTCGCGCAGAAAGTACTGCGCGGAGCAGTCATCCGCACCGCAGATCATCGATTCC
Source organism: Granulicella aggregans (assembly GCF_025685565.1). Classification (NCBI taxonomy): domain Bacteria; kingdom Pseudomonadati; phylum Acidobacteriota; class Terriglobia; order Terriglobales; family Acidobacteriaceae; genus Granulicella; species Granulicella aggregans. The sequence goes on along the minus strand of NZ_JAGSYE010000002.1, from coordinate 977,352 downwards.
AGGCCGTGATACTGGGTTCGGGTAATCAGGCCAAGCGAACCGCAATCCGGGCAGGAGAGAACTGCCCAATAGGGGTTCTGCGCCTCGCCAAGGGTTCCTGCATTCTCCAGAACGAAGACCGTTCCGGGGTCCATCTGATCGGGAATCCACTCTTCGATGAAGCTGAGATCTGCCACCATGTGCGCCCTCTTCCGCTCAAACTTTGCAAGGTTGAATGCCTGTTCGCCGACAACGGGATGCGAGTGATGGAGCTAAGAGATGGGACCTCCGGGCGCGGAGTGCACTACTTCTGGTGCAGATCATATCGCAGATTCAGGCGGGCGAATGTTACACAATTGTGGGAATCATTCAGCGAATGGGGTAGAGGGCGCGGTACATCTCGCGGTTGCGGAGAATGGCCTGCACGTACTCACGGGTCTCGGTGTAGGGGATGGACTCGACGAACTCGGGAACGTCCTTGTAGTCGTTGCTGGAGAGCCAGAGCCTGACGGGAGTGTCGCCGGCGTTGTAGGCGGCGAGAGCGTACTCGGCCTGGCCGCCGAAGCGGTCGAGCACCTGCTTCAGGTTGGTCGTGCCGAGCAGAAGGTTGGTGGCCGGGTTTAGAAGATCGTTGGTGCTGAAGCGCTTGATGCCGTTCTTCTTTGCAGCAGCCTTCCCGACCGAGGGCAGCAACTGCATGAGGCCGTAGGCGTTAGCTCGGCTGACGGCACCGGCGTTGAACTCTGATTCCTGGCGGATCAGCGAGGCGACGAGGTAAGGATCGACGCCGTTGCGCTGTGAGTCGGTGACGAGATCGGCCCAGTACGGCTTGGGGAAGAGAAGCTGCCAGTAGATCACCGGGACTTGGTCGATGGGCAAGGCGAAGTAGGGCAGGCCGCTGTGCTTCATGGACTGCAGGGCGCGGGTGACCTCGCCGAACGAGGTGTAGATCTCTGCCTGGGCGAGCGCTCCCCATTCGGGCGAGTCGGGGCTGGCTGCGATCTCCGGCCCGATGAACTCATTCAGCGAAGCGTTGGCGAGCAGCCGCGCCTTGATGAGGTGAATGTCGTCCTCGGGAAGCTCGGGGCTAAGGTCGGGCACGTCGGTGGGGTGGACCGAGGCGAGCACCGGTGAGGGTTCGACTTTGTCCTTATTGCCGATGACCGCGAGCCGTTGCCGGGCGAGGATCGCGTAGTAGTAGTTGGTGTAGGTGGCGTTGAGCGCGCGATAGTAGTTGGCCGCCTGGCCGAAGTTGTGCTCTTCGTCTTCGTAGATTCGGCCACGCCAGTAGAGCGCGCTGGGGATCTCGATGCCGCCGCCGTACTGCTGAATCTGCTCATCCATGAGGCGGGCAGCCTCGGAGTAGTTCCGGATGCGGTAGTTCATCCATGCGGCGCGCCAGTGCGCGGAGGGAGCATAGGTGCTGCGCGGGAAGAGCGTGACTAAGGTTGTGTAGTGGAAGATCGCCTGTTGGGAGTTGTGCTTGAGCAGGTACATGTTGCCGCCAGAGTAGAGCGCTTCTTCAAGCCAGCGGCTGGCGGGGAAGCGCTTCACCATGTCGTTGATGATGGCGTCGTGACCGGTGGCGTCGTTCTCATTGCGCGAGATCTCGGCGAGCATGTAGAGCTTGAGGGCGGCCGTGTCGTCGCCGGTGTCGGGTAGATGTTCGACGTCTCGGCGGGAGAGATGTTTGAGCTTCAGGTCGCAGACGGCCTCGTAGATCTTGAGGGCGTTGAGGTCGGCGGTGCTGAGGCTGGAGGAGTTCTTGGCGATCTCGTGATACTCGTCGCCCGCCTCGGTATATCGCTTGGCGTTGAAGAGCTGGTCGGCATGAGACTTGCGCTCGCCCGCTGTTAGAGGTTGTCCCATCGACTGGAGCTGGCTGCGCGATTGCTGAGCCTCCGAGCTGAGCGGGAGCTGGCTGTAGAGCTTGCGGTAGATGTCGGAGGCGACGGCGGCGTTGCCGGAGAGCTGGTAAGCACGGGCGAGGACGTAGCGGAAGTCTGCCTTCGTCCCGACGGGCGTCTGGGCGAGCGGTTGCAGCGTTCGAAGAGCGCCCTGCGGATCGCCGCTTTGCAGATAGGCGTTGGCGAGCAGAATAGGTGCGGTGGCAACGAAGATGCTGTCGGGATGGCGGTCGGCGAAGTGGTCGAGCAGAGTGTATGCGTCGGCGGGGCGGTTGGCCTGGAGTGATGCCTGAGCGCCGAGGTAGTCGGCGTAGTCGTCGAGTGCCTTGCCTGCGGCGTCGGCGCGCCGGAACATCGCAGCAGCGTCGGTGGCGCGGTGGTCCTGCGCGTAGGCGTGGCCGAGAGCGAGGTAGGCTGCGGCTGCGCCCTCGCCTGGGTGGGCGGCGGCGTAGTTCTGCACCCCAGCGTAGGCGGCTGCGGAACGCGTGGCGGCGAGCTGCTGCGCCATGGGACGAAGATTGGCCGAGGCGACGAAGGCGCTCGAGAGACGGATGCTTTGTGGGGTAGGCTTCGAGGCGTACTTGCGCTTCTTTGCCGCTGCGGCCTTAGTCGACTTTGATGCCGGTTTCTTCTTGCTCGAACTCGCGGTCGCACCAGCCTTTTTCTTTGACTTGGTAGCTGTTTTGGTGCTTCCCGCGCTGGTCTGGGAGAACAGAGACATCGGCGCGAAGGCGGAGAAGGCGGTAGCTATAGCCAGGGTGAAGGCAAGGGCGCGGCGTGTGACCGGACTCTGCTTTGGCCGGAGGTTCAAAGACTTTACTGTTTCCATCGAGCCCACCTTATAACTGTAAGCTCTGCGCGGCGGAGTTACCGTGGCGGGCCTGTAAACGAACCTTGCCGGGTACGGTTTTGGGAGTTGACAGTGTCTTGACTTGTTCGGGCACACTGCCCCGAACATTGCCCATGCCGCCTGCTGCATTTACACTCGTCTTTGCGGAGTGCGTCCCGCCCAGCTCCAACAGTCGTACGCACCGAGCATGAACGCCCCTATGGCAACGACTCCCATACCAGTTACGGAAGAAGTAGAGATTCACCCCGATGTGGCGCTGGTTGAGCGCGCCAAGGCTGGCGATGTCTCCGCGTTTGAGACGCTGGTGAAGCAGTACGACCGGCAGATCTTCCGCGTGGCGCAGCACATCACCCAGAACCGCGAAGATGCTGAAGACATTACCCAGGACGCTTTCCTGAAGGCCTACCAGAAGCTTGACCAGTTTCAGGGGAACTCGAAGTTCTCCACCTGGCTGGTGCGGATCGCGGTCAACGAGAGCCTGATGCGGTTGCGCAAACGAAAGACGAGCAAGACCGTCTCTATGGACGAGGATGTCCATACGGAAGAGGGCTCGATCCCGCGCGACTTTGCCGATTGGAGCCCGAATCCGGAGCAGCTGTACAACCAGGGCGAACTTGGCGATATACTCCGCAAGACAATTAATGGCCTGCCGCCAGGATTTAGAACCGTTTTTACTCTGCGCGACATCGAAAACCTGTCGACGGAAGAGACGGCCGAGGCGCTTGGATTGAGCGTACCGGCAGTCAAATCGAGACTGCTTCGGGCCAGACTGCAACTGCGGGAGCGGTTGAGCCGCTACTTCCGGCAGAAGAAAGAGAGTACAGCGTAGTGACTTGCACAGACTTTCTCAGCAAGATGACCGACTACTTCGACGGGCAGGTACAGCCCGAGTTCATTGAAGAGGTACGCGCTCACCTATGCGAGTGCAGCCACTGCGAGGTCGTCGTGAACACGACCCGCCAGACCATCGAGATCTACAAAGACCACGAGATCTACGAACTCTCTACCGAGACGCGCGACCGGATGCACAAGGCGATCATGGCTAAGTGCGCAGAGTGCAGGTAATCGACCGATAGGTGGAGTGAACTCCAACCGCAGGGTTGATGGAAGACGACTGGGAGTGACCTACTCTAAGGAAGTCAAGTAGCACTCCCCAGCGCCCCCTCGTAGGGGGCGTCACTTTTTAACGTGTGGATTCAGGCAGGGTGTAGGGAAAGGTGAAACGGCCCAGCTGGATGACCGACATCCCCGAGGGCGGGGCGATGTGGAAGCTCTCTACACGGTGGATCTCCGGGTTACGGGTGGCGGTGACCTCGACGGCGGGGTTGCCGGTGGCGGCGTCGGAGAGGGTGACGAAGAGTTCGGTGTCGCTGCGGGTCCAGCCGATGAGGTAGTTACCGGGGGCGAGCGTCTTATCGGCGATCTTCATGGGCACCTGGGTGAGCAGGAAGTAGGAGTACTTCCCGTTCGCCGAGTATCCGGCTGTGATGAGGAGGACGCCGGCGACTATGTGACCTTTGCTGTCGGCGATGCCGGAGGCGGTGCGGAACTCGGTCTCAATGCGCTCGGCGATGACGGGGGCGCGGGCCGGAATGACGGTCTTCAGTTCGGTCTCGGTGGCCTGGTGCCAGGTGGCGGCTTGGGCGGCGGAGGCTAGCAGGAGAACGGCGGTCGTTGCGAAGTGGCGGAGCAGGCTCATCTTGAGGTTCATAGTAGCGGAGTTCCGCTGGCTGGTGGACGGTTTACTTTCCCACCCATCGCGATGAGACCGCGATGGATGGGGCACCCGGGCGTCGATGTCAGAGAGAAGCAGATCCTCCGCTTCGCGGAAGGATGACAAAGGTAGAAGTTACATGAGGTGGACGGCGTCTACGTCGACGACGAGGTTGCGGCGGGGGATCTCATGGGCGTCGGCGAAGGCGAGCATGGCACGCAATGTTTGGCTAAGTGCATTACGTTGTTCGGCTTTCAGTACAAAATGAAAGCGATAGATGCGTTTTATTCGGGAGATAGGAGCAGCCGCGGGACCGAGGATGCGAATCTTGTCGAGGCGGGTGCGCTCGAACCATTTGCCAAGAGTCGCGGACCAGGCTGTGGCCTCTTCGAGCTTGGGGCTTTGGATGATGATGTTGGCGAGGACGGCGAAGGGCGGGTAGTGCATCCAGCGGCGATACTGTAGCTCCTTGGCGACGAAGCCGGGGTAGTCGTGGGCGGCGGCGAACTGGATGGCGTAATGGTCGGGGTGGTAGGTCTGGACCAGGACCTTGCCGGGGAGATCGCCGCGACCAGCGCGGCCGGAGACCTGGGTGAGGAGCTGGAAGGTGCGCTCGGCGGCGCGGAAGTCGGGCAGGCCGAGGGCGAAGTCGGCTCCAACGACGCCGACCAGGGTGACGCCGTGGATGTCGTGGCCTTTGGCGATCATCTGGGTGCCGACGAGGAGGTTGATCTCGCCGGCGTGGAGGCGGGCTAGGAGGCGCTCCATGTCCATTCTGCCGCGGACGGTGTCGCGGTCCATGCGTCCGATGCGGGCGTTGGGGAAGAGTTCCTGTAGGCGTTCTTCGCCCTGCTGAGAGCCCGCGCCCAGGTAGTAGAGGTGTTCGCTCTGGCAGGTGGGGCAGGTCTTTGGGACGTTCCGGCGAAATCCACAGTAGTGACATTGCAGGCGTTCGCCGGGTTGGGCAATGCTCGTGTCGTCATTTAACTGTTTATGGAAAGTCATTGATATTGCACAGTTTTCACACTGTATCTTATCGCCACAGGAGCGGCACATGACGACGAAGGAGTAGCCACGCCGGTTGAGGAGGATGATGGCCTGTTCGCCACGATCGAGGGTGGCCTGGGTCTCGAGCAGGAGTTGGCGGGAGAAGAGGTTTTCCTGGCCGGTCTGTTGGAATTCGGTGCGCATGTCGACGAGTTCGACCGCCGGCATAGGGCGGTTGGCGACTCGCTGGCGCATCTCGATGAGGCCGTAACGGCCTTTCTCAGCATTCGACCAAGACTCGAGGGATGGAGTTGCAGATCCAAGAATAATAGGGACTTCGAGGAACTTGGCGCGCATCACGGCGACGTCGCGACCGTGGTATCGAGGGGTCTCCTCCTGCTTGTAGCTGCTGTCGTGTTCTTCGTCGACGATGATCAAACCGAGGTTCTGGATGGGGGCGAAGACGGCGGAGCGTGTGCCGACGACGATGCGGGCCTCGCCGCGACGGATGCGGTGCCACTGCTCGGCTCGCTCGTCGGGGGTGAGTTGGGAGTGGAGGAGTGCGACTGAGTCGCCAAAGGCGGCGTACATCTGGCCGGACATGGCCGGGGTGAGGCCGATCTCCGGAACCAGGAGAAGCGAGGCCCGACCAGCGTCGAGGACGCGCTGCATGGCGGCGAAGTAGACGGCGGTCTTTCCGGAGCCGGTGATTCCGTAGAGTAGATGTGGCTTAAATTCCTTTTTATTGATAGAGATAGCAATAGAACTTAATGCTTCAAGTTGAGATTCGTTGAGCGGGTGCTCGTGGGTGTGCTTTTTTCCCACAGGGTGTGTGGAAGACCGGTAGAAGTCTTCGGGAACCTCTTCGATGGTGACGAGGTTGCGTTTGACCAGGGTGCCGAGGGTGGAGTCAGGGACACCGAGCGAGCGGATGTCGGCGACCTTCATCCGGCCACCGACGGCGGCTAGTTCGGCGAGCAGGGTGGTCTGGTTGGCGTTGAGCTTGGGGAGGCGTGTTTCCGGAACCAGAACGGTGATTCGCTCCAGGCGGCGGGCGTCGCGCTCCTCGGCGACGGCCTCGCGGATGAGCCACTTCTTCTTGACCATGCCGTCGAGGAGCGCCTTGTTGGCCTGGGTGGCGGATCGCAGGGCCGAGGCCTTGGCTGTCGCCCCGTCTTCCAGGTAATTGAGGACGGCGTACTCGCGGTTCTGGTCTTCGGGCGAGAGCTTCGACCGGCGGGAAGAACCTTTTTCGGCTCCTTGGTAGAGGACCTTGCGGCCGGGTTCGGCGATGCGGTAGACGAAGTGGCGCTTGACCTCGGCGGCGAGGGGGAGCATGCCGCGGAGGACTTCGCCCAACGGAGCGACGTAATATTGCGCGATCCAGGCGGCGAGGCGCATGAGCTCGTCGTTGAGGATGGCGGTGGAGTCGAGGACCTGCTGGACGGGCTTGGTTTCCACGCCTTCGGGGAGTCGGTCGTCGTGGAGACGGATGACCACGCCCATGAGCCGCTGTCCGCTGAAGGGGACGAGGACGCGCGCGCCGACCACCGGGACGACACCGTCAATTGCGTAGGTGAAGTTCTGGTCGAGCGGGACGGGCAGGGCTACATCGCAGAAAACAGGCACCCCTTAAGGGTACAGGGAACCGAGGACAGGGAGCAGGAAAGACGAAGAGCTGAAGGGCGGATTTCAAGAGAGCCAAGGCGGCGAACCGGGTAATGCGACGCGGGAGGCAGCCGATGTGGACTAGTGGAGGCTTGACCCATGGGCTCGTCGGCCACAACCCGATCGCCCATGTATGGCATCGTCCTGCGAGCTATCGAGTATTTCGATCGGAAGAAGTGGCTGCAGGCTTTAGCGACGACCTGCGTCAGCGCAGTCAGCTTCACCGTCTTGATGAAGCTGAGCCTGGTGCTTCTGTTCGGCAATGGGATCGCTGTCTGCTGGCCGATGGTGGGACTGGTCACGGCGGTGATGCTGAAGCTGCCGAGGCGGCGGTGGCTGTGGGTGATGCTGGGGATCGTCTTCGGACATATCTATATTGAGCAGGCTTATTTGCTCGACGAGATGGTGGTCGATACGGTCTCTGACGTTGCTGAAGTGATGATTACGGCGTACGCGCTGCCGCCGTTTGCCAACCTTTCAGAGTGGATGGGGCAGCGCAACCTGCTGTTGCGCTTCATTGCGTTTCCGGTGTTGCTTGGGCCAGTCTTTACGTCGATTCCGGTTGGCGTTGTCTTCTCTCGAGAGCTGCATGTGAGTTTCTGGACGGAGGCGAAGAACTGGTTCTCCGCGGACGCTTTGGGCATCGTGCTGTGGCTGCCGCTGGCGCTGGTGGTGTTGAGTCCGGAGACCTATGCGCTCTTCCGTTGGCCGGCTTTGCCGAAGACCCTGGGTGTGGCCGGGCTGGCTGTGGGTGTAGGTGCTATGGTCTTCGGGAGTCGGCCTCTGCCGGTGTCGTTTGTGGTGCTGCCGGCACTGCTGCTGGTGGCGGTGCGGCTTGGGTTCAGCGCGTCGGTGCTGGCGGTGAACCTGCTGGCAATCCTGGGAGCGATTGCGACGCTGCATGGACGAGGGCCGTTCGCGTTTATAGATGGGGAGTATCGGATCATCGTCTTACAGGTGTACCTCGCGATGTGCATGCTGAGCTGTTTTCCGGTGAGCATCATGATGATGGAGCGCGACACATTCGAGCGGGAGCTGCGCGAGGCCTGCGACAGCATGGAGCAACTGGCGACCAAGGATGGGCTTACGGGAGTGGCAAATCGGCGGCGATTTGACCGGACCCTGTCGGTGGAGTGGAGCCGGGCCGCGCGGGACAAGCGGGAGCTTGGCCTGTTGATGATCGACGTGGACTGCTTCAAGATGTTCAACGACTGCTATGGCCATCCTGCGGGAGACCGGTGTCTGCAGAGCATTGCGGCGGCGCTCGCTGGCGAGGCGCACCGGGCGACCGATCTGGCGGGACGGTACGGGGGCGAGGAGTTCTTTGTCCTGATGCCGGGGACGGACCTTGCGGGGGCGTTATTGGTAGGGGAGCGAATACGGAGGGCTGTGGAGATGATGGGGCTGCAACATGAGCGCAACCCGCATCGGGTGGTGACGGTCTCGGTTGGCTGCCACAGCATGGTGCCGCAGCGGGTTGGAGTCTCCGAGACTCTGGTGGATGGGGCCGACAAGGCGCTTTACCTGGCGAAGGCGGGTGGCCGAAACCGGGTGGAAGCTTACGAAGGCCTGGCGGACGGACGGGTGTCTCGGGCGGTGTTGGCGGCAGGGAGCTAATGCGAGTGGAGCCAGGTTCTTTGTCAAACCGTCAATCGCGTGGGTCGCTTAGGATCAGATTAGTAGGCCTGCAGCTTTACCTTGACCCACTTTCCTTCGGCGGGGAAGGAGATGCCGAAGAAGACTTCGTCGCCGTTGAGCAGGCGGGAGGTCTGCCATTTGCCGTCGACGAAGTTACCTTCTTCGGCGGAGAGGAACTGGGCTTTGCGGAGTTCGGAGCCGCGGCGGGGCATGAACCGGACGAGGGAGTCAAAGCCGCAGAGGAGGAATTCGTCGGATTCTGGTGAGGCCAGCTCGGCGATCATGGCTCGGCCGGTTTTGTTCTTTGTGCCGCTGCCGAAGAGGCCGCCGTAGCCGGGCTTGGGTGTGCCAAAGGTGACTACGGAGTCGAACTTCTGCCATTGCTGGCGGAGGTCGGTGATCTGGTCTTCCTCGACGGCTACCTGTATGGCGTTCTTTTGCTGGAGGTCGGAGATCTGGGCGACGGCGGGGGCGAGCAGCTTGAAGTTCTGGGCGAGGCCGGCGAAGAGGTCTTCCTGCTTGATGGGGTAGTCGGGCGGAACCTGGGCGTCGAGGCCGAAGGGAGCGAAGGAGAGCGAGTGATACTCGCCGATGGCGTAGAACATGTAGCGCGCGCCGAGGCCGCCGAGGATGGTTTCGGGGACGAAGAGCGGGTTGTCGGGGCGACCGTACTTGTGCAGGATGTCGCGGTAGCCGGCGTAGTCGAGGACGTAGTTGTCAGGGGCGATAGCGTCGATCGACGGGGTGTTGGCCTTCCAGAGGTCGAGGACGTTGGAGGTCGCGCCTCCGCTGGGGTAGGCGTCGCCGGGGCGCTCGAAGGACTTGCGCTCGCGGAGCCAGACGTTGACGTACATGGGCAGGGGGTACTCGGCTTTGCCGGCCTTGGCGACGGTGTTGATGTAGGTGGAAATATAGTAGGCGGCGAAGGCTTCGTTTGCCTCTTCGGGGCCGAAGGCTTCGAGCCACGTGCCGGACTTTTTGTTGAGGGCTTTGGTTAGATCTGTTGGCGCTTTTTCAGCAAATAGCCGGTTGGCTTCGGGGGAGTAGTCGCGGTCGCTTTCAAGGGAGCCGGGTTCGTTTTCGACCTGCATCATGATGACGGTGTGCTGTTCGGAGTCGACCTCTTTGAGGTGGCGCATGAGGGCGGCGAAGGCGGTGGCGTCGGCGGTGCGGGTGGTGGTGGAGATGGGTGAGAGGACGCGGATCTGGTCGCCGGCGCGGTCGCGCATGCGGGGGAATTTGGCGGTGTCCTGCTTCACCCACTGCGGGGCGTAGTCCATCTCGCCGTTCTTCCAGGTGGCGAACCAGAGGAGGACGAGGCGGAGGTTATTCTTGCGCGCGCCGTCGAGGATGCGGTCGACGGAGGTGAAGTCGAAGTGGCCGGGCTGGGGCTCGATGACCTCCCAGTAGACGGGGATCTCGGCGGTGTTGGCGTGGAGCTGCTTGTAGAGCGGCCAGGCGTGGTCGAGCTGCTCGGGCCACGCGGAGGAGTTGCGGACCTGCGCGCCGAGGATTAGGTAGGGGTGGCCGTCGACCATCATGCGGTAGGAGCCGGTAGACGTTTTCTCGACGCGCGGAAGCTCGGAGGCAGAGGCGGAGAGGAGGGTGGTGGAGGCTAACAGGAGGAGCGGAAGGATTCGCATAAGTGAGTGCGAGGAGGATACGGGATTTGGGGGATGAGTGGGAAGGGGTGAGCCACCCGGCGAAAGCGCGCTTGTCTGTTAGACGGACTGCGGCGGTTGGGCTGACTGTGTAATGGTTTTGTGGCGATTTCTTTGATCCGATGAGAGTATTACGATTATGGCTTCCATTAGGGTGATGGCAATTACGGTCAGAAATCACTTCCAATATCATTGGATATCGCGGGCGGAAACCTTCTGGAATTCAAACATCTGGTTTGCGTGGTCTCTAGTTCTCGTTTTCCTCGCACTGGCATTGTGGGCTTTTTTTTGCCCGAGGTCGCCTGGCGTATCAATTGGTCTTCTCGCGCTCGCTGCAGGCGTAATGAGCGTACGACCTAGCATGCCCTTCCCCGAGAAATCGGCGTGGGTGTTGCTTCTTATCTGTTTTGCCACCTTAGAGATCTACGCTATCAAGCGCAGTGATAAGGAAAACAAAGATATCAGGGACGCTCAAAACGCTACGTTCAACGACATAGTTGAGAAGCTAAAGATATCTACCAAAGAGAGCAAGGATCAGTACAATTCAACGATCACTCATGTTGATGGTGTCTTAGAAACAACAAGACAAGTGTCGAATCTAACAAAGGACGCTCTCGAAAGCGTCACCAGTGGAGATGTTTACGCCTACCTTGACTTTGAGTTAGCCGACGACCCTACTCTCGTGGAGTTTGTTGCGGTGAGGCGAGGAAAATATCCTGTTCGTAACCTAGAGATCCGGTTTTCTGATGCTTCAAAGTACAAGCAACTGATGTCTCCGTTACCCAAAAGTTCGGATTACATAGATCAAGAGCAATGGGGAAAGGCTATGGATGCATCAATGCAGCGCGCCACAGCGGGGTCAACAAACACGTTTCACGTTCCGGATTTTGCAAGACCGCGAAAGGGGCTTGGCTTCTTCTATCCTCTCCCTGGTGGTGATTCGTGGGAGGCCAATATGACTATCTCGGCCTTCAACTATACCGGTTGGATTGAACGGGTAGAGTTCAAGAAAGTGCAGGGAAAATGGGCGCGAGCTCTTGTAGTTGAAGATGATAAAGGCATCGAGCGAGTCATCCAAATCGACCGTAACTATCCGAAGAAAAATGGAATTTTGGACGTTAGTTGGCCACATCCAGAGAGAGGTCTAGCAGTTTGGGATCGGCTGCGTTCTCGCTGAATTCGCGCTCGGCCAAGTCTACACAGACTTCGTGGGTGGCTTCAGTCCTAGTTCGGCCATGACGCGCTGGAGGTCTTTCCAGGCTTCGCCTTTTTGGGTGGGGTCGCGGAGGAGGAAGGCGGGATGGTAGGTGACGGCTACCTTTGCGCCTCGGCAGGAGTGCCAGGTGCCGCGGAGGGAGCCTAGGGACTGTTTGACTCCGAGGAGGTAGGTCGCGGCGGTGCCGCCTAACGCGACGATGACTTCGGGGCGGATGACGTCGATCTGTTCGAGCAGGAAGGGGCTGCAGGTGTTGGCTTCGACGGGCTCGGGGGTGCGGTTGGCCGGGGGGCGGCATTTGACGATGTTGGCGATGTAGACCTGCTCGCGTTTGAGGCCCATGGCGGCGATCATGTTGTTGAGAAGCTGGCCGGCCTTGCCGACGAAGGGGATGCCGGAGGCGTCCTCGTCGGCGCCGGGGCCTTCGCCGACGAACATGAGGCGGGCGTTGGGGTCGCCGTCGCCGAAGACGATGGTGCGGCGGCCGGCGTAGGCGAGCGGGCAGCGGGTGCAGTCGCCGATGACGTCGCGGATGGCCTGGAGGGCGGCGGGGCGCTGGTCGGGGGCGATGCGGTCCTGCGGGAGGGGCATCAGCTCGTCAAGGGATTTTGGCTTGGGGATGGGGACCTCCAGGAAGCTGGGCTTCGGTGGGGCTGGGGCTTCGGCGGGTTTGAGGTTCAGGGGTGTGGGTGCGGCTTTCGGTGGGGCGAAGGGGGATGCTTCGGTGGCTGGGATCCCACCCATGCGATGAGACTGCATGGATGGGGCACCCGGCTTTGCGGCTGGGGAAACCGGCATTGGCGGGGCGGGTGAGGTCCTCGCGGATGGACTCTGGGCGGGTAGGGACTTCGGTGGTGGTGGTGCGAATTCGGCCAGGAGGGTGGCCAGGTCGGCTGCGGGGAGGGGATCGGACTGGCGGTAGAGGTCGTGGATGCCCAGGTCGCGGAGGTATTCGACGTATGCGCGAAGCTGGTCGGTTGCGGGGGCCATGGGTCGATTGTACGAGGTTGCGCGGTGGGTTTTGTGGCTGAAAGGGCTGGGCGGTATGGGTTGGTGAACGGTGTGCCGGGTCCTTCGCTACGCTCCGGATGACGGCAGGAACAAACAAAGGCAAGAACGGACAAAAGCAACGGCAAGAGCAGATCCTCCGCTTCGCGAAGGATGACAAGGCAAAAACACGAGCAAGGACAAAAGCGAAGGCCAATGCGGGGGGCTTTCCACTGCGCCACGCGATGAGACTGCATGGCTCCGGTCGAGATGACGTTTCTATGTGAGGGGAGGCTACTCTCTCTTTGATCCGGAGCAGACAAAATGGGGCAACGCCATTGGAGCATAAACAAAGCCCGCCTATTGGCGGGCTCTATCTACGGAACGGTATGCTGCAGGTTAGTGGTTCAGGCTTGCTACCTTGGTGCCTGTCTTCGTGCGGTCGGCGAGGGTCTGGGCTTCGGGCAGGAAGGTGATCGCCTTCGCTACCTCGGGGTCCCAGGCGGCGGTGACTTTGAGGCCTTCGGTTTGGCCGAACTGGCTTTTGAAGAGTTCGCTCTTGATGCTGGCCTTCAGCCAGTCGTTTACGCCGGCGATGTCAGCGTCGGTGTATTCAACGTCCTGTGACTTGAGGAAGTCTTTGAACTGCTGCATGACCGCGTCGTCGACGACGAAGTCCCGGGCGATCGTGTGGTTGGCGAGGTAGTGCTTGCTGAAGTCAAAGAAGGCGTAGTGCTGGTAGAGGGTGTTCTGGAAGTGGTTGGCCTTGGTGGGCTCGATCTTTTCGTCGGGGGTGATGCCACCGCCACCGTAGACGGTGCGGCCGGAGTCGGTGAGTTTGACCTCTAAGTTCGACTTGTCCTTGGGCGTGTTGCCCTGATCGCGGACGTAGTAGTAGTCGTAGAGAGAGACATTGTCGTAGTTGCGCTGGATGAGGCGGCCGGACGGGGTGTAGTAGTGGTAGGTCGTCAGGGCGAGACCAGTGTTCTCGGAGATCTGGAAGACGGTCTGGACGAGGCCCTTGCCGAAGGTGGTTTCGCCGGCGATGAGGGCGCGGTCGTGATCCTGTAATGCGCCGGAGACAATCTCCGCCGCTGAAGCCGTTCCGCGGTTTACCAGGACGACGATGGGGTACTTCGTGCCCTGTTCGCCGTGGGATGCGCGGTAGACCTGGTCGGGGAACGCGCGACCGCGTTGCGAGACGACGATCTGCCCTTTCGACAGGAACTTATCTGACATATTGACGGCTTCGATCATCAGACCGCCGGGGTTGCCGCGGAGGTCGAGGATCAGGCCCTTCATATCGTTGTCTTTGTTCAGGGTATCGATGGCGTCGCCGACTTCGCGGCTGGTCGTCTCGATGAAGCTGGTCACGCGGATGTAGCCGATGCCGGGGCGGACGTTGAAGGCGAGATCTACCGACGGACGGGTGATGTCGTCGCGGACGAGATCGAAGGTGAGGAGCTTGGCAGCACCTTCGCGCTCCATGCCCACGGCGACGTGGGTGCCCTTGGGTCCTTTGAGCTGGGAGGCGACGGCGGCGGAGTCCATACCGGTGGTGGGCTTGCCGTCGATGGTGCGGATGACGTCGCCGGGGCGGATGCCGGCTTTATAGGAGGGTGTGCCTTCGAAGGGAGCGAGGACGACGATCTTGATGCCGTTGTTCGTCTTGTCGGGTTGCGGCTGGATGGACATGCCGACGCCGTAGTACTTGCCGTGCTGGTCTTCGCGCATCTGAGCGAAGGCCTTGGGATCGAAGAAGTTGGAGTGGGGATCGAGGGTGTGGAGCATGCCCGGGATCGCGCCGTCGTAGATCGCCTTGTCGATCTTGTCGGTGTCGAGTTTTTCGGCGTAGTTTTGCTCGACCTTGGCGTAGACGTCGGTGAACGAGTGCAGAGAGTCGCGGAGGGTGGACTCGTCGGATGCCGATTGGGCGGCGACTTTACGGCTGATGGCGGAGCCGAGAACGGCGCAGGTCGCGAGAAATAGCGTGACGGAGAAGAGGGCGCGGCGGGTGCGTGGGGCCATGCTTGGTGTACCTCGAAAAAAGGCGGCGCGTGGCCGGGAACAGGTTAAAAGCGCAGACCTTGCGTTGGACGAAGTATACACCTGGGGGTGAGCCGGGAGGCTTGTGGACGGGGAAAGGAGAGCGGCTTGGTGCTCCGCACGAATGTCCCGCCGATCGCGAAAGACAAGGCGCGATGGCCGGGGCACCCGGTTTTTCGCTGGGCGTGAGGGAGGAGATTCGCGTGTTGGGGTGGCGGCATTTAGAATGGGAGGCACCGATGACAGGCGCGAGAGAGACTGCGTCCAATCGGTGCGCGCTGCCGGTCTTATAGAGATACAGGCGGGCGCAGAGGCAGTGGCGGAGTTTCAAGTTCCGGCCGGGAAGAGTTTGCGGGTAAAGATGATTCTTAGCGATGTGCAGGTGACGGTATTGGGCGGAGTGAGCAGCGGACGGCGTAGCGGTCTGGCATGGGGCGGGATCGCGGTGCTGGCAGCACAGATGGCCTTCGCGCCGGGCGGAGTGGCGCAGACACCTCACTATCAGAGCCCGGTTTCACAGGGGCAGGTGAACGCGCCGGTGCCCCAAATATCGCTGCCGCTTCCGGCGCCGATTACACCCAACGGAACGGTGGTCGAGGACGTGATCGTCCAGGTGAACGATCAGATCATCAACCGCAGCGATCTTGAGCGCGCGGAGCAGCAGTTAGAGCAGGATGCTCAGACGGCCCAT
This sequence comes from Granulicella aggregans, assembly GCF_025685565.1. Lineage (NCBI taxonomy): Bacteria > Pseudomonadati > Acidobacteriota > Terriglobia > Terriglobales > Acidobacteriaceae > Granulicella > Granulicella aggregans. The sequence goes on along the minus strand of NZ_JAGSYE010000002.1, from coordinate 962,008 downwards.
GCCACTCCTGAGGAGATTGCGGACCGGCAGAAGACCCTGCTGCGCGACCTGATCGACCAGCAGTTGTTGCTGTCGCGGGGGAAGGAGCTTGGTATCAACGCCGATGCCGAAGTGATTCGCCGGCTGGACGACATCCGCAAGCAGAACAAGCTGGACTCGATGGAGGACCTGGAGAAGGCGGCACGTCAGCAGGGTGTCAGCTTCGAGGACTTCAAGGCGAACATCAAGAACAGCATCATCTCGCAGCAGGTGGTGCGCGATGAAGTGGGGCGCAGACTGCAACTGACGCAGGCGGCGGAAGAGGCTTACTACGAGAAGCACAAGGCGGAGTTTTCGCAGCCGGAGCAGGTGCGGCTAAGCGAGATCCTGGTGCCGACACCGGAGAACGCAACGCAGGAGCAGATCGACCAGGCGAAGGCCAAGGCGGACGGAATTGCCAAGCAGATCAAGGCCGGCGATTCCTTTGAGAGCATCGCGAAGCTGGTTTCGGGCGGGCAGACGGCGGCGCAGGGCGGCGATCTCGGTTTGTTCAAGCGCGGGGCTCTGGCGAAGGTGCTGGAGGACCAGACGTTCTCCTTGCAGGCCGGGCAGAACACGGATCCGATCCGGACGCGGCAGGGGTTTGTGATCCTGAAGGTGACGGCGCACCAGGCTGAGGGCACGCCTCCTCTGAAGGACGTGGAGCAGCAGGTTCAGGAGGCGATGTACTCCGAGCAGATGCAGCCAGCGCTGCGTGCCTACCTGACGAAGCTGCGCGAGAACGCGTTCATCGACATCAAGAGCGGCTTTGTCGATGCGGGTGCAAGCACCAGGCAGACTAAGCCGGTCTTCAGTGCCTATGCGGCGCCGGTCTCGAAGAAGCAGAAGAAGGCGAGCAAGAAACGGTTCGATCGTGGCGGCGGAGCGACGAATGTCGCGGCCAATGCGCCGGCAGCGGTCGCGAAGCCTGCGGTGATCAAGCTCGACAAGCATGGCAAGCCGAAGAAGGTGAAGCGCGAGAAGATCCGGTATGGTCAGTCTCCGGAACAGGCTCTCCCAGCAGGACCGGTGACCAAGGGAAATGGAGCCCTGGTGGATACGGGAATCGGGCGGGCGGACAACTCCGGACCGGGGGGCAGCTCGACGTTGCCCGCGCCGGGAACAGCGATTGCACCCGTGGCTCCGCTTGAGGGTGCGAGCACTTCGACGCTGAGCGATTCCGACGCCGATCCGTTGGCTCCGAAGCTGGGACCGGAGAAGAAGACGCGCTTCAGCGCGAAGGCCCCTGAGGTGAAGCTGCGCAAGGAGAAGGTGAAGACGACCAAGGCGAAGGAGAAGGCGATTGCGACTCCGGTGGCCATGACGACCGACGAGAAGGCGACGAAGCAGACGCAGGCGGCTCCGCTGGGGTTGAACGGCGACACGGCGACCAAGAAGAAGCAGAAGCGCAAGAAGGGCGAGGCGAAGGAGCGTTTGACGCCGAAGCCGAAGGACCCGAACGCGCCGAAGCCAGATGAGAACGGGGTGTATCCGACGCCATATCATCCGGCGACCGCGACTCCGGCTACGAAGGCTCCGGCTACGGATCAACTACCGCCGGTAACGGCGCCCGCTCCGGGGGGCGCTCCAACGGGCCAGCCTCCGGTGACGCCTTCGAACCCGAATCCAACGCCTCCACCCACTATGTAGGTCGTTAGAGTGGAATTACAGAACGCGAGAGCTCAGGCTCTCGCGTTCTGTTTTGGCTGGGTTTTCAGGTTGAATGGAAAGGCCATGTTGAACTGCGCCAGTCTTTGCAGTCTGGCGGTACAATTCCTCGCATGTTCCGGACTCGTATTTTGCGCGCCTTCGTAGCCGCTGCTCTCTTATCGTTTGCGATCGCGATCCCCGCCCAACAGCTTGTCAACGGCTATGAGCCGAAGTGGTGGAAGGAAGCCGTCGTCTATCAGATTTATCCTCGATCCTTCAAGGATTCGAATGGCGACGGGATCGGCGACATCCCCGGCATTATCTCGAAGCTGGATTACCTGCAGAAGCTTGGGGTGAATGTGATCTGGTTGAGTCCGCACTATGACTCGCCCAATGTCGATGGCGGTTACGACATCCGCGACTACCGCAAGGTGATGAAAGATTTCGGCAACATGGGAGACTTCGACAGTCTCCTCGCCGGGATCAAACAGCGGCATATGCGGCTCATCATTGACCTGGTCGTCAATCACACATCGGACGAGAACAAGTGGTTCGTTGAATCGCGGAGCAGCAAGACGAATCCGTATCGCGACTTCTATATCTGGCGTCCGGGTCACACGGCGGCGGACGGGACTCGCACGCCGCCGAATAACTACCCGTCTTATTTTTCTGGATCTGCGTGGACGTTGGACCCTAGAACGAATGAGTACTATCTCCATTACTTTGCGGTGAAGCAGCCTGATCTGAACTGGGATGAGCCGAAGGTTCGCCAGGAGGTCTACAGCCTGATGCGGTTCTGGCTGGACAAGGGCGTGGATGGATTTCGCATGGATGTCATTCCGTTGATCTCAAAGCCTGCCGGGATGCCGGACCTTACGCCGGAACAGTTGCAGAATCCTCCGAACGCCTATGCCAATGGGCCACGGCTGCCCGAGTATCTCCACGAGATGAATCGAGAGGTGCTGTCGAAGTACGACGTGATGACGGTGGGTGAAGCGACCGGCACGACGTTGGCGCAGACGAACTCGCTGGTTGACGATCGTCGGCATGAGTTGAATATGATCTTCAACTTCGACGCGATCAAGCTGGGACGACCTGACTTTGGACCGAGCGTGCTTGGACCGTGGTCGCTATCACAGCTTAAGTCGATTTACGATGCCCATGCTACCGTTCTGACGAAGCACGATTGGGATACAGTCTTTCTTTCGAACCACGACAATCCGCGGATTGTGTCGACTTTCGGAGATGATTCGCCTGCCATGCGTGTGCCGTCGGCGAAGCTCTTTGAGACGATGATCCTGACCTTGCGCGGGACGCCGTTTCTTTACCAGGGCGACGAGCTTGGCATGACAGACTATCCGTTCAAGAAGCTTTCGGACTACAACGACATTGCCATCAAGAATGCGTACAAGGACCAGGTGGAATCAGGAAAAGTATCGGCTGAGGCTTTCCTTGCGGGGCAGGCCAAGGTAACTCGCGATAACGCGCGTACGCCGATGCAGTGGGACAGTTCTCCTGAGGCTGGCTTCACGACCGGGGATCATCCCTGGCTTGCGGTGAATCCGAACTACACGGAGATCAATGCAGCTGCCGAAGAGGCCGATCCAGCTTCGGTGCTCAACTATGTGCGCGCGCTGCTCAAGCTACGGGCCGGCACGCTTGCTTTCGTCTATGGGGACTACAAGGACCTCGATCCCAAGAATGAGAAGGTCTATGCGTATACGCGGACGCTGGGTGGAGAGCGGTATCTGGTGGTCGAGAACTTCGGCTCGAGCGCTCAGACGTATACGTTGCCGGATGGATTGAAGGCTGGGACGCTGTTGCTGTCGGATATTCCTTCGTCGCATGAGGCGGGTGTTTCGACGCTGAACCTTGGGCCCTGGGAGTCGCGGATTTATAAACAGTAAGTGACCATCAAAGATTGACCGAGGTGCCGCCCCAGCTTTCTGGTTCGATGTCGGCGCAGGTCTCGGTGAAGTTCCATCGGTGGCCGTGGAAGTCCTGCGCGGTGTATTGGCGCTCGCCGTAGACTTCGTCGCGGAGTTCGCTGAGAATGATGGCTCCAGTGGCGCGGGCTCGTTCGCAGTGCGCGATGGCTTCGGTGATGCGGACCTGGACGGTGCAGGAGTGGTTGGGAGTGGCGTCGCCCTCGGCGATGGTGAAGCATCCTTCCCCGGCACGCATCTGGATGCGGTGGTTGGCGATGATTAAGCGCACGGTGAAGCCGAATGCGTTTTGTAGCCATGTTGCTGCTTCTTGTGGAGATGGGTAGTAGAGGACTGGGATGACGGGGCAGGGTGGGACGGAGCGGTTGTAGAGCATGAGCGAAGTCTCGCGAGTGGATACGGGAAAGATATATCACTGAGTGGATGATTCGATGATCCTAAAAGTCTGTGGGCGAAAGGTTCGAGATGTGGGGGTGATGTGCGCGGTGTGGCAGGTCCTTCGCTTCGCTCAGGATGACGGCCAATACAATGGCATTGGATGTTAGAAGAGCGAAGGGCGGGGTGATCCGCCTAGCAGTGTGTTGCTGATGGAGAAGGTGGTGTGGGTGCCTTCGTTGCCGCCCCAGGCATAGAGGAGATAGACCAGCGGAAGGCCGCCGGCGTGGACTGTGAGGCCCACGGAGTAGCTGGTGCGGAGATTCGTGAAGTCAAGATCACTGCGCGTGAAGGGCGACTTGGCGGCGTCGGCGGAGAAGTAGACGCCGAGGGGAACCTTGGGCAGAGAGTGCTCGGCGGTGCCGCGAAGGAGGACGATGTTGGGAGAACGGAAGCGGTAGTCGGGATAGCTGGCGAGGATGGGGTCGCCGTCGATGTTGGAGCCGCCAGTGGTGGGGTCGAAGTAGAAGGGCACTGCGTTTTTGGCGTTGGCGGCTGAGCCGCTGAGCAGCAGACGGAGGCTGATGGAGCCCTCGTTGTTGGTGGTGGTGGAGATGTGCGGGCAGGCCGAGCCTACGGAGGCGCAGGAGTCCGGGCCGTTGTGGGGATTGGCGGCGATGAGCGTGACTTTGCGGTTGAGGGCGAACTCGTGGCCGATGTCGGCGGTCCAACGGCGGAAGGTGTAGGGGGCGTCGACAGCGCCGAAGTACTGGAAGTTGGCGAGGTAGTGCAGGCGCAGGCGATTGTTGAAGAGGCTGGGCTGGACTTGTATGCCGACTCCGGGTTGGAGGAAGGTTGCGGACTGCGCGAGGCCCGGGGCGGAGGCTTCGGTGTAGAGCGCGGCGACGGTGGGGATGGTGGGGTCGTTGCCGGGTCGGAGTTGGGGGACGCGGCCGTTGAACTCTCCTGTGAAGGAGATGCCGGCGCGATTGAGCGGGATGATGGCGCTGGCTCCGGCGATGGTCTGGGTGAGGCCGAAGGAGGATTTGCCGGAGGGGAGCGTGTTGGGGCCGAGGCCGTAGAAGTAGAGGCGATTGAGGGAGGTTGTCTCGGCGTATAGGTTGTAGACGGGGGAGACAAGTACGGAGGGAGCCTTCTGCTTCGCCGTGGGCGTGCCCATGACTACGCCGATAGTCTGGTTGGATTGCGGGAGTTTGTAGGTGGTAAGGTAGGTGCCTGCTCGCCAGGAGAGGTTGGTGCTGGCGACGGCGTCTACGTTGAAGGTGAGGCGGCGTTCGCTGGAGAAGTCTTTGTGCTCGACGAAGGCGAGGCCGGGGGCGAAGCCGTTCTGCGGGGCGAGACTGCCGACCGCGATGTGTAAGGGCTGACCGGTGACGAGGGTCTGGCCGATGTCGACGAGATGGCCGAAGGTGAATGTGGAACAGGGCTTGACGAGTTGCTCCTGGCAAGGGTGGAGCTCGAGCCACTCGCGGCGGAAGTCGGAGTGGATGCGGCTCTCGTTGCCGCCCTGGGCTGCGGCCGTGGCGTGCGTCATCGAGAGCTGGGCGCTGAGAAGGGCGGCGGCGAAGAGTGAAAGTCGCGGCTTCATTTCTTCCTCTCCGCGAGTTTCTTCGAGGAGCTTTTCTTTGGCGCTGATGTATTTGTTGCGGCTGCGGCGATGGCGAGAGGAGCGGCTTTCGGAGACTTCTTCGCCGATTTTTTCGCTGGCGGCATGCTGAGTACCGGCTTTGTTGCGGTCCCGGCAAGGCCTTTCGCGCGGAGTGTTGTGGTGATAGCGGCGATGTACTTCGCCGCTCCGGCTTCGGTGTAGATGTTGCGCGCGATCTCGGGATCGATGCCGAGATCGCCGCTCTTCATCTCGACATGCTGAAAGTGCTTGAGTTGGTGAAGGAGCAGGTCGGAGATGCGGCGATTGTGGTTGTAGGCGGACCGCGGTGGCGCGGGGACTTTGATCGGTTCCACGGATGGCCTCCTTGCTAGTTTGGGGGTTGAAGGACGAAGGTGGGGCACTCGTCGTCGGTGCGCATGGTAGCGAGCTTGAGATTGCCTAGGAAGGTGTTGGCGGTCTGCTCGCGGATTGAGGTCTTGCCGGGTGGGAGTTGAAGGAAGTCGCTGACCGTAGCGGGGATGCTGGCGTGGTCAAAGGTGTCGGGGATGACGGTGCCGGCGGCGACCCAGGGCGAGATGAGGATGGCAGGGACGCGGACGCCGAGGCGGTCGAAGACGAAGGGGTCGAGGGTGCCGGTGTCAGCGGGCTGGGCGATATAGGGCGCGTCCGCAGGACAGGATGGCGGGGGGACGTGATCGTAGATGCCGCCGTGTTCGTCGTAGACGACTAGGAGTGCGGTGTGCGGCCAGAGATCGGAATTGCCGCGGATGGCGTTGTAGACCTGGGCGATGAACTGCTCGCCGGCGCGGACGTCGTGGTCGGGGTGCTGGTCGCAGGCGATGGCTTCGCCGCTGCCGTCGGGAGCGGGGTGGTCGGTGTAGTTGGGCTCGAGAAAGCAGTAGTCGGGCAGAGCATTCTGCTGGCAGGCGCTAAGGAAGTCGGTGAAGGTGCCGAAGATGGCGGGCTCGTTCTGGAGGAGGTTGACGACCTCCATGGTGGAGCTGGCTTCGTCGAAGTAAAAGAGCTTGGTGGTGTGGTTGGAAGCGAGCAGGCGGGTGTAGATGGCGGGGATATCTTTGCCCTCGTAGAAGATGTCCATGCTGACCTGGCCGAAGGAGGTGCCGTAGTGGGCGAAGGCGCGATTGCAGATGGTGGGGCCGGGGATCGATGCGAACCAGCGATTGAAGACGGCGTACTGGGTCGCAAGCGTGGTCAGGACGGGGAGTTTATCCGGCGTGAAGTAGTAGAGGATCTTGTGGGATTGCTGGGTGTTCTGCTGCTGATTGAAGTAGCTGGTGACGAAGCCCTGCATGTTGGCGGTCGCGAGCGGCGGCCCATGCTGGGTGCTGTTGAAAATCTGTAGATTGACGGCGGCGAAGTGATGGTTGGGGTCGGGGTCGAGCTGGCTTTGATACTCAGCGAGCGGCTGGACGGTGACGGTTGCGCCGGTGATGTCGGGATTGGACTCGGTGCCGGTGAGGCCGTCGATGTTGGGGTGGGTGGCTTTCAGTGCCCCGAGCATGTGGTCGAAGGAGCGGTTCTCCATCATGAGGACGACGACATGTTTGAGATTTTGAATTCCTGGCAGAGTGCGATCGAGTGCCATTGAATTCCTCCTAAGAAAGGGGATTGCCAAAGCGAATCACGCATAGCCGTTGGCGATTTTCTGAAACTCGGCCCGCGACGGAAGATGGGGCCTCGGAGGCTACCGGGCCAGCCGATCTATGGTGAGCGAGGTTGCCACAATCGTTACAGGGAAACATAGTACTTCAGTTTTGAGGGCAGTCGAGGAAAGGCGAATTCGGTGGGGTGCGGGCGGTAGGCTTGTCTCAGTCGACCCTTGTGAGGTGAAACGATGATGGCGGATGCGCGGAAGATCGTCACAGCCCGCGAGGAGCGGACGGCTCGGAAGGTGGCTTCCCGGAATCGCAAGGTTTATCTGTTTGGGGTTAGCTTCATTCTGTATTTATGGTTCCTGGGCATCAACGTCATTGGGCAGGCTGTCGTTGCCCTACGGCCTGCTGGGCGTAATGCTGTAGCGAGACTCGACGTGGTTACGAGTCTGAGCTTCTATGCTTTCCCTTTGCTGGGGTGCCTGGTCTTCCTATGGATCGTCGTCCAGGTAACGAAGCCGGTCGTCGCCGGGCGCCAGGTGCTTTAGTGCAGCCTGAGTTTTGCGCGGCTAGAGCAACGCCTGGCGGAGAAGTTCAAGGGCGTGTTGACTGGACCACCAGCGGATGCGGTCGCGGTCGCCCATCAGGTTGAGCTGGGTGACGGTGGTGGCGGTGGGAGTAGCGAGGCTGATGTAGACGAGTCCTACGGGTTTGTTGGCATCGCCTCCACCTGGGCCGGCGATGCCGGTGATGCCTATGCCGACTGAGGCATTTGTGCGCTTGCGAATGCCCTGAGCGAGGGCGCGGGCTACCGGTTCGCTGACTGCACCGTGGGCGGCGATGATGTCGGCGGGGACGTCGGCGAAGGCGGTCTTGAGGTCGTTGCTGTAGACGACTGCCCCGCCCAGGAACTGCTTTGAGCTGCCGGGGATGGCGGTGATGCGTTGGGCGAGAAGGCCGCCGGTGCAGGACTCGGCGGTGGCGAGGGTGTAGTTCTTTGCGGCCAGGAGATCGAGGGCGACCTCTTCGAGGGAGCTGTTGTCGTCGGAGAAGATAGCCTCACCCATCTCGAGCTTGATGAGGGTGGCGAGGTTGTCGACCTGAGATTGGGCTTCGGAGACGGTCTTCGCAGATGCCTGGAAGTGAAGCTGGATCTCTCCAGCGTGGGCAAGGATGGTGGTTTCAACGTCGGGGAATTGTTTATAGATGGGTGCGGTGCGGGCGTCGACCTGGGACTCGGGAAGGAGGGCCATGCGGAGGACGCGCTTGGCAATGTGCCGCTCGGGGACGAGGAAGATGAGGCGGTGCTTGACCTCGGCGGCGAAGAGGGGCTTGAGCTCGCGGGGTGGGCCAGGGAGAAGGATGACGATGCGGCGGTGAGATTCGCCGAGCGGATCGGTGACGTTTGTGACGAGGAACTGGCCGACCGCGCTGCCGTTGATGTTGGGGAGGATCTCGGCACCTTCAAGGACGTCGGCCTGCTTGGAGTTGTTGGCGGTCATGACGAAACCGCGCTTGGCGAAGCGCTCTGCGAGGTCGGCGAGGAGTTTTTCGTCGCGAACGAGGGAGATGTCGAGAGCGGCGGCGACGGCCTCACGGGTGAGGTCGTCTTCGGTGGGGCCAAGGCCGCCGGAAAAGATGACGATGTTAGCGCGCATCAGCGCGACGGACGCTGCGGCAGTGAGGTGCTGGAGGTTGTCGCCGACGATGGTTTTGAAGGCGACGGCGACGCCGAGGTCGTTGAGTTCGGAGGTGAGATAGAGGGAGTTGGTGTCCTGCCGGAACGGGGTGAGCATCTCGGAGCCGGCGGCGATGATTTCAGCGATCATGTCTCTATGAGATACGAAGTTTAGGCGGAGGGATACGGGGAGATGCGGAATTTGTGGGGAGGTGGTAGGAGCAGGTCCTCCGACTGCGTCGAAGGATGACAAGGGTGGGGTGGTGGCGGACCCACTCATATCGAGAGACAAAGGCGCGATGAATGGGGCACGGAGTTGAGGAATCGTGGCGGAAAGGTTTGGGCGGCTTGGGTCAGTTTGGCTTCGTAGGGGTCCTTCGCTGCGCTCAGGATGACGGCAAGAACAAACAGAGGCAACGTGGTCAACTGAGCTTGGGGTGGAGTTTATGGAAGCCGGTTTTTTCCTGATAGGCGCGGGCGAAGGCGGCTAGACGGGCTTCAGAGTAGAGCGGGCCTAAGAAGGTAATGGAGGTTGGAGTGCCGGGGCCGCCGGCGTTGTCGTCGTCATCTTCGACGTTGTGGGTTGCGGGTGGGGCGTCGTTGCCACGGATGCCGTTCGGGACGATAATGGCGGGCTGGCCGGTGAGGTTTGTGGCAGCGAGCTGGGTACCTCCGGAGGTGGTGACGATGACGTCGAAGTTGGCGAAGAACTCGTTCATCTTCGCGATGGCAAGAGTGCGGGCGCGCATGGCCTGGATGTAGTCGACGGCGGAGTAGAAGCGAGCGACGCGGAAGGTATTTGGCCAGTCATAATCCTTCTGACCGGTGAGGAGCGTGTCGCGACCGGAGCGGGTGAGATCGTCGAACGCGGCTGCGCCCTCGGCCTCCAGGACGGGGACGATCTCGTCAAAGGGGAACTTGGGCACCTCGACGGGTGTGAGGGTGATATCCATGCTGCGGAGGACGTCCAGAGCTGCGTTGGCGAATTTGGCGTCGTAGAGGCGGCGGGCGTAGGACTGCTTTTCGCTGTCTTTGGCGTCGGGTTTGGGAGGGGTGATCTCGAAGGCGGCCTTGATGTAGCCGACGCGGAGGGACTTCCACTCGAAGGTGGCGTCCCAGTTGAAAGCGGCGTTCTGGGTCGCGAGATCATGCTGGTCGGGGCCGTAGATGGCGGAGAGCACGAGAGCGCAGTCTTCGACGGAGCGGCAGATGGGGCCAATCTTATCCATCGTCCAACTGAGCGCCATGGCCCCGGTGCGGGGGACGAGGCCGAAGCTGGGGCGAAGGCCGGAGGTTCCGCAGCGTGTGGAGGGCGAGGCGATGGAGCCGAGGGTCTCGGTGCCGATGGAGAAGCCGAGGCAGCCGGCGGCGGTTGCGCTGGCGCTTCCGGCAGAAGAGCCGCTAGAGCCTTGCTTTGGGTTCCACGGGTTGCGGGTGCGTGCGCCGAACCAGAGGTCTCCCTGGGCTAGAGCGCCGAGGGTGGTTTTGGCGATGAGGACGGCACCGGCGGCATCGAGGCGTTGGACGACGGTGGCGTCGTAGTCGAAGGATTGCGTCTCGAAGCCCGCAGCTCCCCAGGTAGTGGGGTAGCCTTTGACGGCGAGAAGGTCTTTTGCGCCCCAGGGGATGCCGTGGAGCGGGCCTCGATATTTGCCAGCGGCGATCTCGGCGTCCGCGGTGGCGGCTTGTTTGAGAGCGCGGTCTTCGGTGTAGGTGATGACGAAGTGGAGGGTGGGATCGTAATTGCGCAGGCGTGCTAAGTAAAGCTTCGTAAGGGCGAGGGAGGTGATCTTGCGGGTGCGGAGGAGTTCGCCGAGTTCGCGGACTGTGGCGAAGGCGAGGGCTTCCGAATTGCTGGGGTTGATGGAGACGTCGGGGGCCGGACCGAGGATCGCGGGCTTGCGAACGGTTTCGAGGACGGTTCCGCCCGGGACAGGATCGAAGACGAATGCAGGAGCGACCGAGTTGGGGAGGTGCAGGTCACGGATGGCGGTGAGGGAGTCGCGGTGCTCAGTGAGGCCGGTGAGCATCATCTTCTTCTGATCAGCGGTCAGGGTGATGCCGGCGATGGCGGCTGCGGCGTCGATCATCTCCGGGGTGATCTTGGGGAAGTCGGCGGCCTTCTGGTCTTGCGCTGGGGCGCTTGATTGGGCCTGAGCGGCGAGGGTGAAAAGGGTGCCGGGAAGGAGGGTGTTACCGAGGCCGAGAGCAGAGCAGATGGACAGAAAGTGGCGACGGGAGGATTCGGGCATGTTGGGATTATTGCATTGGGGGTTGGGTGACCGATTGGACAGCAGATCCTCCGCCCACGGCGAAGGATGACAAGCGTGAGTTGGTGGCCGACCCATTCATCGCGATAAAGCCGCGATGAATGGGGCACAGAGCGGAGGGTTGGCGTGGGGTCACTAGCGGCGGGTGAGAGTCAGATCGACGGAATGTTTGGGGCGGAGGCTGATGGCGGGGTTGTAAGCAATCTCTGCGGGAGGGTTGGGCGGGAGGGTGAGCTTCCAGTCGCGGGCTATGACGGCGAGGACGAAGACGCCCTCCATCCAGGCGAGGCCCTCGCCGATGCACTGGCGGCTCCCGCCTGCGAAGGGATAAAAAGCGTAGCGGGGGCGGGAGGATTTGCTTTCGTCGGAAAAGCGGGTGGGGTCGAAACGAAGAGGGTCGGGGAAGAAGCGTGGGTCGCGGTGGACGACGAACTGCGGGGCGACGAGGATGGAGCCGGGGGCGATCTTGTAGCCGGCGATCTCGTAGGGTTCGTGGCAAGTGCGGGCGGTGACCCAGACGGGAGGGTAGAGACGGAGGGCCTCGGCGAAGACCTGCGTGGTGTATTTCAACTTCGAGTAGTCTTCGGCCGCGGGGGCGCGGGCGGAGTCGCCGGTGCCGAGGACTTCGCGGGCTTCGGTGGAGACGGCGGCCTGGATCTCGGGATGTCGGGCGAGCAGCGCTAGAGCGAAGCTGAGGGCGTTAGCGGTGGTCTCGTGGCCCGCGAGCATGATGGTGAGGCACTCGTCGTGGAGCTGCTGATCGGACATGGTCGCCGACTCGTTGCCGGTGGCTTCCGGGTCGACCGCGTCCATCAACATAGACAAGAGATCGCCGCGGCCTGAAAGGCCGGAGGGGGGATCGCGGCGGCGGTCTTCGATCATGCCGTAGATGATGGCGTCGAGTTCGGCGCTGCCCTTGCGGATGCGCTGCATGGTGGGGATGGGCAGCTTCATGATCTGGTCGGAGAAGGGAAGGAAGGCGAGCGGAAGGAAGCCCATGAAGGCATCGACTGCCTCAGAGATCTTCTTTACTTCGGCGTCCGATTGCACGTTGAGGTCGAAGAGGCACTTGCCGACGATGCGGAGGGCGATGGCGAGCATCTCTTCACGGAGGTCAAGGGTGGAGTTGGGCTGCCAGCGGGAGGTCATGGCGATCGCTTGTTGGCCGATGGTCTCGGCATAGGACGCGATGCGGTTGCGGTGGAAGGCGGGCTGGGCGAGGCGGCGCTGGCGCATGTGAAGCGGCTCTTCGCTGGTGAGGAGGCCTTCGCCGAGTACAGCTTTCGCGCGCTGCATGACGATGCCGCGGTGATGTTTGGCGGCGTCTTTGAGGAAGAAGTCTTCGATGAGGGAAGGGTGGGTGATCTGGTAGATGTGGCGGCCCACGGCGGTGTAGTGGACGAGGTCGCCGTAGGTCTGGGCGCACTCCTGCATGTAGGTGACGGCGTTGCCGCGGAAGACGCGACCGGTGAGCAGGCGGGGGAGGAACTTCGGGCCAGGAGGGTAGAGGCCGTTGGCTTTGCCGATGTGTGGGGTGGTGCTCATAATGATTTGAGTGTAGTGGTGCGCACGGGTGATAGTTTGGCGCGACGAAGTTTCCCTGCATGGGATTTTTCTCTGGAGCGAAGTCCAAGAGTGCATCTCAAGATCTGTTGGGAGACCTACACGACAAGAGCGAAATGCGGCGGTCTCTCCGCTAAGTCCGCAAAAGCGCGGACTTCGGTCGAGATGACGTATCTATGAAACTAGACGGGCCTGAGAGCTGAGAGGAAAGTGATATGGATTGGACGCCGGGTGGTGAGAGTAACGATATTGAGGATCGTCGGGATGATTCGGGCGGTGGTTTTGACGACGGCGGTGGAGGATTTGGTGGCTTCGGCGGGATGGGCGGAGGTGGGCTGGGGATTGGTGGATTCGTGATTCTGCTGCTGCTGAGCCTGGTGTTTGGGCACAACTTCCTGGGCGGGTTTTTTGGTGGTGGAGGTGGGCAGGGCGCGGTGCAGAGTGGGCCTCGAGTAGCGGGCGAGGCGAAGGCGCATCCGGCGGGCGAGGATCGTGATGTGCAGTTGATCAGCTTTGTGCTGGATGATGCGCAGAAGACGTGGACGCAGATCTTTGCGGATGAGGGCAAGAAATATCATCATGCGAAGCTGGTGCTGTATCGGGACCAGACGTACTCGGGATGCGGGACGGCGCAGGCGACGACGGGGCCATTCTATTGCCCTGAGGATGAGAAGATCTACATCGACCTGGGGTTCTGGGACGAACTGAAGCAGCTTGGTGGCAGCACAGCGGACTTTGCGCAGGCGTACGTGATTACGCATGAGCTGGGGCATCATGTGCAGAACTTGCTAGGGATCGAGAACCGGATGCAGCGGCTGGTTCAGCAGGAGCCCGGCGAGAAGAATCCGTTATCGGTGGATCTGGAGTTGCAGGCGGATTGTTTTGCGGGGGTGTGGGCGCACTCGACCGAACAACGGAACATCGTGCATGAGGACGATGTGGCGGGGGCGCTGAAGTCGGCAGCGGCGGTGGGGGATGATCATCTACAGCAGATGGCTGGCAAGGCGGTGAGTCCGGAGAAGTGGACTCACGGATCGAGCGCCTCGCGCACGAAGTGGTTCAAGACCGGGCTGATTGGGGGCACGATCGAAAGCTGCGCTACGTTTGGGGGGAAGATTGAGCCGTAACTGGTTCCGCTTTGAACGCGGTGTATGGGAGGGATCAGGCGGCGCGTTTGAATCGCTTTGGTGTGTTGGCGAGGATCTTCGATTCGCGGGCAGAGAGGGAATCCTTGCCGGATTCTTCGAGGTAAGGGCAGACCCATGCCGCGCCGAGCTGCGCGGTGACCGCGACCGCAAGACCGCCGAGGAGATCGATGCCGTAGTGCCAGCCGGTGGTGAGGGTCGACAGGCAGGTTATGCCGGCGAAGGACCAGACGAGTGGACGGACGCGGGGGATTGCGCCGAGGGACATCGCTGATAGGAGCGCGAGCACGACGTGGAACGACGGGAAGGAGACGATGGCGGCGGAGTTGAAGTTGAGCGTGACTCTTGCGGGCGACTTCAGCAGGAGGAGGTACTTTGTCACCTGTAGCTGGATAGGGCTGGGCGCGAAACCTTCGGTCATCCACGGGCCGGCTGCGGGCCATAGGGCGAAGAGCGTCGCTGTGATCAGGGTGCCAATGACGAGAGCGACGATGTAACGCTGCGATGCTTCAGGGCGACCGGTGAAGGGTGGCAGGATCAGCGCCAACATAATCAGCAGCGAGACGAGGTTGTAGGTTGCGGCGAAGATGGAGCGCAGCATCGGGATGTGGGCCGAGAGGCCCGCTATGCGGGCGGTGTTCAGGTGAAGGCATCGATCGATGTAGGTGAGTTGTGCATCGACGAGCGGGAAGGGGCTCCGTGCGGCGATCTGAATGACGACTGAGAGCAGGTGGGTGAGCAGAACCGCCCAGATCGCATTTTCGCAGGAGTGGATGAGACGCGGAAGGGGACGCCAGTGGCAGAGGCAGAGCCCTGCCACGACGAACAGGAAGGTGGGCCAGCCGCTGGAGAGCTGGGAGAGCCCGTCAAGCTGGACTTTGCGGGTGAGCAGAAGATCAAAGAAAAACAGGGCCGCTACGAGCAGCGTCATTGCGGCGTTAAAGCGGGTGGCGCTCCGTTGGAGTACGATCCGTGCGGGCGTGTTTTGCTTTGGCTCGTGGGTTGCTAAAAGGTTCAAGCGGATCACCGGGAGTCTAACGGTAAAACGGTCTATGAGCCTGGGCCATGCGACGTTTGGGTCATAGCCAGTGCGCTTTATCGTTCTTCCGGGAGAGCAAGCCGATCGAACGGCGCACGACACAAGTAACTGAGCCTCCTATTTGCAGGAGGCTCGGGCTTTTTCAAGCAAGTCGGGCGAGTACTTCTCGGGGATCTTGACGAACTTGACGTGGTCTTTCTGGGCGAGGCGCATCAGGTTGTCCATGTTCTCCTGAGTCTCGTCGGTGACCTTCTGATCAAACGTGTAGTCCTGCGTTTCGATAAGGGTAAGTTTGCCGACAGTCTTGGTCGTGACGGCGACCCCGTAGAAGCGTCCACTGGTGTGCTTGCCTTCGGCGAAGATGATGCAGCCGGAGTTGTGGGACATCGTCCCCCAGACGACCGGGTCCAGGTTCTCGGGTTTCTTTTCGGCGGAGAGTGATGTAGGGATGGCGAGGGCAAGGCCAAAGAGAACAGCGATAGAGGACTTCATTGAGGGATTGGCTCCGTGACTCTGGGTAATGTGGGTCGATTCTGGCCGAATCGATGGACAGTGCCAATCGGGGATGTGATCGGTGGGAGTCGATGTACGAAAGCAAAACAGATCCTCCGCCTTCGGCGAAGGATGACAAGGATGGAGGGTAGTGGCGAAGGGGCACGATCCGGCGTTGGATCGTGCCCTTTTGTTTGAACTGAAGTGGAGTTAGATGTCGAGGTTCTTGACGTCGAGGGCATTCTCTTCGATGAACTTGCGGCGGCTCTCGACGTCTTCGCCCATCAGGGTGGTGAAGATCTCCTCGCAGGCGGCGATGTCTTCGAGCTTGACCTGCATGAGAGTGCGGCGTTCGGGATCCATGGTTGTCTCCCAGAGCTGGGGGGCGGTCATCTCGCCGAGACCCTTGTAGCGCTGGACTTGGTATTCCTTGCGGCCCTGCTCGATGACGTACTCGAAGACCTCGCGAGGTGTCTTCTTCTCGACGGGGTCCTGGTTAACCTTGCTGGAGCGCTTGGCTGCGGGCTTGGTCTCGGCTATCGTGCCAGGGGCCTGAGCGTCGGCGGCTACACCTTCTTCCGAGGCGATCTCTTCGGCTTCATCGGCGGCTTCCTGGATGACTGCGGCTGCGGTCTTGGGAGCGTAGGAGATGTGGAAGGGGCCTTCGAGGCGGTCTTTGAGGATCGCGTACTTGGCGAGGAGCTGGCGGCTCTCGGCGGCGTTGGCGAGGGCCCAGTCGATGGTGCGGACTGCGCCCTGGGAGTCGGTGAAGCTGACCGACCAGGTCTGGTGCTCTTCGTCGAGGGTGGGCTCGCCGACGGCGCGGAACTGGAACTCCTTGACAGCGGCCTGGACCTTCGCCTGCATCTCGACGAGCTTGGCGGGTGCCACGCCTGGGTTTGCGGGATCGGCCTGGAAGTCTTCCTTCTTTGCAGGCGTCGCTCCTTCGTGCGAGAAGAGCTTGATGAAGTCGAGCGAGACGGTCTCGTTGCGGAGACGCTTCTGGAACTTGTCCCAGAGGCCGAGGTACTCCGAGAGCTGACCCATGAAGGCGGTGAAGTCATCGCCCTGGAGCTGCAGCTTCTTCTCGCCGTAGGTCAAAAGCATTCCGTCAGACGCGCGCTTGAGCATGACGGCAACGTACTCGCGCTCGTCCTTGATGTACTGCTCGAACTTGCCCTTCTTGATCTTGAACAGCGGCGGCTGGGCGATATAGACGTGGCCGCGTTTGATCAGCTCCGTCATGTGGCGGAAGAAGAAGGTGAGCAGGAGGGTGCGGATGTGGGAGCCGTCGACGTCGGCATCGGTCATCAGGATGAGCTTGCCGTAGCGGAGCTTGGAGGCGTCGAAGTCGTCCTTCCCGATGCCACAGCCGAGGGCGGTGATCATGGCGCGGATTTCCTCGTGGCCGAGCATCTTGTCGTAGCGGGCCTTCTCGACGTTGAGGATCTTACCCTTGAGCGGAAGGATTGCCTGGAAGCGGCGATCGCGCCCCTGCTTGGCGGTCCCGCCGGCCGATTCACCCTCGACCAAATAGAGCTCGCAGCGGTCGGGCTGGCGTTCGGAACAGTCGGCCAGCTTGCCGGGAAGGCCGCCGCCGTCGAGAGCGCCCTTGCGGCGGGTGAGGTCGCGGGCCTTGCGCGCGGCTTCGCGGGCGCGGGCTGCATCGATGGCCTTGTTGATGATCTTCTTGGCAACCTGGGGGTTCTGCTCGAGGAAGGCGCCGAGGCGCTCGTTGACGAAGGCCTGGACGGTGCCGGCGATGTCGGAGTTGAGCTTGCCCTTGGTCTGGCCTTCGAACTGCGGCTGCGAGAGCTTGACCGAGATGACGACGACGAGGCCTTCGCGGACGTCATCGCCGGAGAGGTTCTCCTTGACGTCCTTGAAGAGGCCGAGGGACTGACCGGCGGCGTTGATCGTCCGCGTAAGGGCCGTCTTGAATCCCGAGAGGTGGGTTCCGCCGTCGATGGTGTTGATGTTATTGGCGAAGGTGAAGACGGTCTCGGAGTAGGCATCGTTGTACTGGAGGGCGATCTCCATCGCGACGTTGTCGCGCTCGGCCTCCATGTAGATCGGCTTCTCGTGGAGGACTTGCTTGCCCTTGTTGAGGTGCTTGATGAACTCCGCGATGCCGCCGATGTACTTGAACTCCTGGTGCTTGCTCTCGCCGGTCTTCGCGTCGGTGGTGCGCTCGTCGGTGAGGTGGATCTCGAGGCCCTTGTTGAGGAAGGCGAGCTCGCGGAGGCGCTGGGCGAGGGTGTCGTAGGAGAACTCGTGGACGGTGAAGATGGACTTGTCAGGGAGGAAGTGGACCTTGGTGCCCTTGCGCTTGCTGGGGCCCATCTTGCGGAGGGTGCTGATGGGCGCGCCCTTGGAGTAGTCCTGCTCCCAGGCGTGGCCGTCGCGCCAGATCTCGACGTCGAACTCTTCGGATAGGGCGTTGACGCAGCTTACGCCGACGCCGTGGAGGCCGCCGGAGACCTTATAGTTGGAGGCGTCGAACTTTCCGCCGGCGTGGAGCATGGTGAGGACGACCTGGACGGCGGGCATCTTTTCGCCGTTGATGACCTTGTCGTCAACCGGGATGCCGCGGCCGTCGTCGACGACGGTGATGGAGTTGTCGACGTGGATGGTGACGTCGATGCGGGTGGCGTGGCCGCCGAGGGCCTCGTCGACGGAGTTGTCGACGACTTCGTAGACGAGGTGGTGCAGGCCCTGCTCGCCGGTGCTGCCGATGTACATGGCGGGGCGCAGGCGGACGGCGGCGAGGCCTTCGAGTACGGTGATGTTTTCAGCGGAGTAGCCGCCGCCTTCTTTTACGGCTGGGGTGGCCGGGGTTTCGAGGTCGAGAAGGGCGGTGCCGGTGGGGGTTGCTGTCGATGCCAAAGGAGCTCCGTGAGACCGTATTTTTGGTGCGGAAGGAGGGGCCGTCGGGGGCCGCTCGAAATTGCGATGATTCCCGCGTCAATTCAGTGGTTTAGGGCTGATTGAACGGGTAAATTCTGTATCTATAGTGTAGCACGGGGGAGGATGGTTTTTGGTGGTGCAAAGCACCGTCCCCGATGCCTCCCTTGGGGCCGATAGAATGGCTTAACGCCCCATGTTGGCGAACCGCGATAAGGGCGCAAGCGATGACGACGAAACTGGCAAATCCGGCAGAGATGATCCGGGCAGGCGCTCCGCGGCTGATTCATACGGACGAGGAACTTGCGGAGTACACCGAGGCGCTGTTTTCGCTGACAGGGAAGGCGGAGCGGTCGCTGGGGGATGAAGAGGCGATCGAGCTTTTGACTGCGCTGATCGACCGGTACGAGTCGGAGCGGTATCCGATGCCGGAGGCGAAACCGGCGGAGGTTTTGCGGTTTCTGCTCGATCAGAATGGGCTTTCGCAGCGGGACGTTGCAGAAGAGATGGGTGGGGAGAGCATCGTTTCTCTGGTTCTGGCAGGGAAGCGGCAGTTGAACCGGGATCACATTGCGAGGTTGAGCCGGAGGTTTGGGGTGTCGCCGGCAGTTTTCTTTGGGTGACGTTTGTAGGGCTCGTCCCATTCATCGCAGTGTTTCGCGATGAATGGGACGAGATGGTTGAATATAATGGGGAGGGATTCCCCTACGGGGGCTCGATGGTGAGACTCACCATCAGACCGAAACGGATGCGTCGGATTACAAGAGTCAATCGCATGTCGGGATTCATCCTTTCTCTAACCGCTCTTGCGTCCGTGAAACGTGAGAGCGGTTTCTATTTGGATCCAAAATTAGAGGGTCTTTGTGCCCTTGCTTGGAGGTGCGCCAATGCCCCGCGAGTGATTCCACGTAAACGCTGGTTTCCCTCCGACGGTTACGGGCTGGATATCGCCTCGTGCGTGCAGGCGGCTAATAACGCTGTGAACAGAGGCCATCACATTGCCATATTTGGTGATGTCAACACCGGTGGACTTGAGCCTGTCTCTAACTTCTGTAGGCTGCAATGGGCCACCGGCACCTCGAAACGCACCTCTGATAGCGTCGGTCAGTCCAATTGCATCCTCTTCGACGAACTGCTCTCCAACGGCTCGCGAAAGGACCGCGACGATTTCGCGCAGCTTGGCGTTGCGAGTTTCGATGCTTTCCTGCTCTTGAAGAATTTTGCCAAGACGCTCTTGATTGCTTATCAGTTCACTCTTAGCTTTTTCGAGAGTGTTTTTGAAATCCGTATCGGAGACCATGGAAAATTTATACGTAACGTCTAACTTTAAAGCAAATTCCGGCACCGCTGTGTCTAAAAAAGTTTGCGCGTGCGGCAAGACGCGGATAAAACGCCACCGTTTTGCCGAGTTCTCGTATAGACTAAGAGGGTTGTCCAGTTTCATCCAGAGTCACCAGGAAACCCATGCCAAAGTTGAAGACACACTCGGGCGCGTCGAAGCGCTTCACCAAGACTGCCAGCGGCAAGTTCAAGCGCGGGCACTCCAAGATGCGCCACATTCTGACCTCGAAGGCCACCAAGACCAAGCGCAAGCTGGGCGGGTCGGCGCTTATCTCCGAGGCGGATCAGTACAACGTCGCCCGCATGCTTCCTTACGCCTGATCTTTCAGGCATAAGGTAAGCGAGTTTTTCAGATCGAGCCTCCTGCAAGGGAAAAGGGCCAGGAAATGCGTTATCGGCCCCTGGAATTGCCTATGGCAGTTCCACCGAGATCTGAAGTTGCATAGCGCGTGAAGAGGGCCACCTCCCTCCAGCCGCTTAACCGCAGTACGCCAAAGGAGATGCACCATGCCCCGTGTAAAACGGAGTACAAAACGTAGCGACCGCCGCAAAAAGATTCTCAAGCGCGCGAGTGGCTACTTCCTCACCAAATCCAAGCTCTACCAGGCAGCGCAGGAGGCCGTCGAGCGCGGACTCATGTTCGCCTATACCGGCCGTAAGCAGAAGAAGCGGCAGTATCGCTCTCTGTGGATCGCGCGTATCAACGCAGCTTGCCGCCTGAACGGTATGAGCTACTCGACCTTCATCAATGGCCTGAAGCTGGCTGGCAATCCTCTCGATCGCAAGATTCTTGCGGACATCGGAGCGAATGACGCTGCTGGTTTCGCCGCGCTTGCGGTGCAGGCTAAGGCTGCGCTCGCAGAAGCCAAGTCGGCACGCGAGAAGGCTGCTGCTTAGTTTGACTCGTTCCCAAGATTTAAGTATCCAAGAGGGCATCGCTTCGGCGGTGCCCTCTTGCTTTGTGGGTTTGGTTTGGCGATAAGGGCGAGGCACGGCAAGTCTTGTCTGCGGTTCTTCTGACGTTGCACTTTCGGTTGCGAAAGGCCAAATAGGTCACCATCTCTTTCCAGTTGCTGGCCCTTAAGATTTTGATTTACAACGTCTGTCTGCTGCCTATGTGTTCAAGACTACAGACGGGCTCCATTCAGGGGGCTACTGTTACGCCATGCTCATCAGCCTCCCTGAACTAAATAGAGCAATCGCGGACGATGAACTTGTTCCCCACTTTCAACCGATCGTGGAGTTGCGTACCGGGCAGCTCTCCGGTTTTGAAGTGCTCACGCGGTGGGAGCACCCGGTCCGTGGTGCTTATCTCCCCTCGAATCTGATTGAGCTGGCGGAGTCGAGCGGATTGATCGGTGAGCTCACGCACCAAGTGTTCACGAAGGCTTTTTCGCTTATCGCCGCGGTGGCAGAGCCGCTGAAGCTCTCGGTCAATCTCTCCCCCATACAGCTTGCCTACCCCGATCTGGCTCGGCAGATCGAGAGTATGGCCTCCTCCGCCGGTTTTCGTCTGGATCGTCTGACGATCGAGATTACGGAGAGCGCGCTTCTCAGTGATCTCGCCCGATCACAAGGGCTCGCCCATGAGCTCAAGGAGCTCGGCTGCCGCCTTTCGCTGGACGACTTCGGGACTGGCTACTCAAGCCTCGCGCACCTGCACGCGCTTCCGTTCGACGAACTGAAGATCGACCGCGCCTTCGTCAGCCAGATGACGAAGAAGCGGGAGAGCCGCAAGATTGTCGCGGCGATCATTGGACTGGGTCACAGCCTGAGTTTGAGCACGGTCGCCGAAGGAATCGAGACCCAGGAACAGGCGGACATGCTTCTGTGGCTTGGGAGTGAACTTGGACAAGGGTGGCACTATGGCAGAGCATCGTCGTTCGACTCCATCCGCGAGATGGTGGCGGAGCCGTTTCGGCCAGCGGCGGCTGGACTGCCGTGCCCGGGAGAAGATTGGGCGGCGTCCAGCCTGGAGGCTTTGCCGACACAGCGACTCGCCCAACTCCAGGCGATCTATGATGGCGCTCCGGTAGGTCTGTGCTTTGTCGATTGCAGTCTGCGCTACGTCAGCATGAATCAGCGGCTAGCGGAGATGAACGGTGCCGGCGTGGCCGCTCATCTTGGACGGACGATTCAGGAGATGGTGCCAGAGCTTTATCCGTATATTGAGCAGTATCTAGTGCGCAGCCTGGAGGGCGAAGCAATCTCAGGGGTCGAGATTCCCAGGCCGAAGAAAGGCTCCGAGGAGATGGGATGGATCATGGTTTCGTACCAGCCAGCCTTTGATGAGGCAGACGAGGTGATTGGCGTATCCGTCTCGGTGATGGACATCTCGGAACAAAAGAGGGCCAAGGACGAGTTGCAGGAGAGCGAGTTTGTACAACGCCACCTGATCGAGTTGAACCGGCAGGTTCCGTGGGTGATGGACCCTGAAGGCAACAACCTGCAGATGAGTTCGAAGTGGGTGAGGACGGACTCCGCCATCAAGGAACAGACCCGCAACCTCGGCTGGCTGGAAGCGCTGCATATCGACGACCTGAAGCCTACGATCCGCAAGATGAAGAAGGCCCTTCGCACCGGCGAACGAATCGATATGGAGTACCGGGTGCAAGACACCGAGGGCGAGTGGAGATGGATGCGGTCGCGCGGTCTACCCCGGCTGGGCCCGAACGGCGAGATCAAACGGTGGTACGGAAGCGTTGAAGACATCCACGAAAAGAAGTGCGCCGACGCGGCGGCACGCAAGACAGAGTTGAAGATGCGGGCTTTGCTCAATGCCGTGCCGGTTGCCATCATCATCGATGAAGGGAAGGAGCGGGCGATACGCATCCATGAAAGCCGGCCCGAGGAAGCCGTGGAACTGTTTCCCGACACTGGCCCCTTGCGGGAAGGTCGTCCTACAGAGATCTACCCGATCGCCGCAAAGATCCAGGACCACATCTTTCAGGACTTCGCAACGTCCGACGAGATCCGATCGCGATTGGAAGCGCCGGGCAAAAAGAAGAAGAACAAGGTCTCGGTTGGCCTGCAGATTGTCGATGATGTTGATCGCGCACGAAAGGAACGGAAGAGACTGGTCACGATGCTTGAGGAGTTTGCGGGGCAGCGGGCGCAGGGATAGGTCAGCCGAAGCGGCACTCTTCGGATAGGGCATAGCTAAGGCCATGGCCTTTTTCTTGGGTGCCGGCCCGCGCCTCACTGGTCCTCATTCTCACCACAAATAGCCTTGCCTTGGCGTCCTTGCTTTAGCAAATCGCCGATCAATGGCTCGCCGATCGCCCCGCTGGCTCCTGCCTCAAATACGGGCATCGCGTTCTCCATATCGATGGAATGGCCGATATGCAGGCCGCCCGCTGGAAACATGGTAAGCATAAGGTTCTGAGCAGCGTCGCGCTATGCTGGTGACATGAAAAGAGTCAGAAGGGCTGCGGTCCTGTTCAAGTCGTCTTCGCTTGCGGGCGATTCGCAAAGATCTTCAGAGGAGACAGAGATCCGGGCGATTCGTGCGGAGTCGAACCGGGCAATCGCCGCGCAGGATGTTGCGGGTGTTTCGGCCAGTCTTGCGGACGACTTTGTTGTGGTCATTGGGGACGGCACTTTTCTTAGCCGTAAGGAGTATGTTGCGGCTTTTGCGCAGGGGTTTGAGCAGCCTTCGCCTTTGAGCTACGAGCGGATTGTGGATGCAATCCAGCTTTCAAGCGCGCTCCCGCTGGCGGCGGAGCACGGACACTGGACGGGGCGGCTGCAGGATGGGCGGACTTTATTCAGCGGGACCTATTCGGCGATGTGGCGACGGACGGCAGCGGGGTGGAAGCTGCGGTCGGAGCTGTTTGTGCTGCTTACCCAAGTGGAGAATTAGGTTCAGGGTAAATAGCGGGATTGCAGTGCTGCGAAAGAGTCACGTGAGGATCACGGGACGGGCAGGTTTTTCATTGGAAATCGATCGGGATCAGCTATTCTGGGGACATGGCACAATCTGCGATCGTCCAGGAACCTGCACAGGAAACGGGAACGTCGGCGAGGCCGCCGTACCAGGCACCACCCCAGCCTGGTTTCAAGCCACCCTTTGAGCCGTGGGGACGGTATCCGGTTTATGACGCAAAGATCGTCCCGCTGAACTGGCAGGGCGATATACCGGGAGCCATGAAGGGCCTGCACGGCGGGGCGCTGGCCGTAGGCATGGGCCGTAGCTACGGCGATAGCTGCCTTCTCAAGGACGGCAACCTGCTGGTGACGACGGGCATGGACCGGATACTGGACTTCGATCCGACGACAGGCCTGTTGACGGCCGAGGCAGGGATGACGCTGGCACAGATTCTGGACTTCGCGGTGCCGCGGGGATTCTTTCTGCCGGTAACGCCGGGGACGAAGTACGTGACCCTGGGCGGGGCGATTGCGAACGATATTCATGGCAAGAACCACCACGTGGCGGGAACGTTCGGATCGCATGTGACGCGGTTTGGGCTGATGCGGTCGGACGGGAGCTACAAGCTCTGCTCGCCGACGGAGAATCCCGACTGGTACTCGGCGACCATTGGCGGGTTGGGGCTGACGGGCGTAATTCCGTGGGCGACGCTCAAGATGAAGCCGATTGTGTCGCGGGCGATCGATTACGAGGGGATTCAGTTCCACGGGATCGACGAGTTTCTTGCGCTGACCGAGCAGTACAAGCATATCGAGTACACCGTGAGCTGGGTCGATTGCGTCTCGACGGGAAAGAACTTTGCGCGGGGCGTGTTCATGCTGGGCGACCACTCGAAGGTGCCGGACGAACTGAAGCCTTCGCCAGAGCCGAAGCTGGTGTTTCCATTGGACGCTCCGGGATTTGCGCTGAACCAGTACACGGTGGCGGCGTTCAACACAGTGTTCTTCCACAAGCAACTGAAGCCGCGCGTTACGGCGCTGCAGGATTACGAACCGTTCTTCTATCCGCTGGACAAGGTGCTGCACTGGAACCGGCTGTATGGAAAGAGTGGTCTGCTGCAGTTCCAGTATGCGATTCCGTGGGAGAACGCGCGCGAGGGGACGATTGCGATCCTTGGCGCAGTGGCAAAGTCGGGACTGGCTTCGTTTCTGGCGGTGCTGAAAGCGTTTGGCGATGTGCCTTCGCCGGGATTGATGAGCTTTCCGCAGCCGGGAATCACGCTGGCGCTGGACTTCCCGATCAAGCCGAATCTGAGCTTTCCGCTGTTTGAGCGGTTGGCCGACATGACGCGCGATTACGGCGGACGGCTTTATCCGGCGAAGGATGCCGCGATGACCGCTCCGCAGTTCCAGGCCTTTTATCCTCAGTGGGAGAAGCTCGAACGCTTCCGCGATCCTTTGCTTACCTCCAGCTTCTGGGAGCGCGTTACCGGAGACCGAACCACACTATGAGCACACAGACGACAACTCCTGAACTTGCTTTGCATGCGGTGCCTGCAAAGACGATCTACGCTTCGAAGAAGATTCTGGTGCTGGGGGCTACCTCCGGCATTGCTGAGGCCACCTGCCGGATATGGGCGGCGAAGGGCGCGAGCTTATTTCTGATCGCTCGGAACGCGGACAAGCTGGCTGCTGTGGCCGCCGATTTGAAGTCGCGTGGGGCCCACTATGTCGACACGGCGGTCGCGGACCTTGATGACACGTCTAGGCACCCGGAACTGTTGGCCCACGCGGTGAACTCGCTGACGGGTCTCGATGTGGCTTATCTCGCGCACGGCGTGTTGGGGGACCAGGCGCAGGCGGAGGCTGACTTTGCAACGGCGGAGCAGATTCTGCACACGAACTTTACGGCACCGGTGTCGCTGCTGACGTGGCTGGCGAACTTCTGCGTGCAGCGGCATGCGGGCGTGCTAGCGGTCATCTCGTCCGTGGCGGGCGATCGCGGGCGGAAGTCGAACTACGTTTATGGATCTTCTAAGGCGGGGCTTTCGGCGTTCCTGGGTGGTCTGCGGAATCGCGTGGACCGCGAGGGCGTAACCGTGCTGACGATCAAGCCTGGGCCGACGAAGACGGCGATGACTTCGGCTATGCCTGGAAGCGAGAAGTTCGCGGATGTGAACGCGGTGGCGAAGAGCATCGTGGCCGCGGTCGATGCGAAGAAGGATACGCTGTATGTACCTTCGAAGTGGGCCCTGATTATGTTCGTGCTGACGCATATTCCGGAGAAGATTTTCAAGAAGACGAATACGTAGGATTCTGTTTTTAGTGAGTGAGAATGGCGGTGAGTTGGCGGGTTCCCGTCTGGCCCACCGCCGTTTTGATTTTGGGCAAAGTGGAATAAGTGCGGCGAGGGGAATTCGAAAGAAACGTACCTCAGAGGCTAAAGCCAATTGCTTGAGCGAGTGGCTCATGGCGCGGCTGAAGCCGTGCCCTTAAAACGAGACTATCGAAGTTGTTTAGTTTGTTAGAGGTTCGGGACTCGCGGTGCTTTGCAGGCCGGTTGTGGGCTTGCGGCGGAGGATGCCTGCGGTGACCAGGGCCATCACGATATCGACGGGCAATGGTTCCAGCAGGGTCATCGACATGCGGTAGAGCGGGTTCGAGTACATGACTTCGAAGTTGTGGGCTTCCGAGATCTTGGCGTCCAAGGCTGCGCCCTGTAGACCAGATTTCTGTGCGTGTCTCACCATGCCGATTGCGTAGTCGTGGGCGAAGTTCTTCTCCACTGTGGCTACCAGCACCTCCCACATGGCGACGTAGCAGGCGCAGGAGATCAGCATCATGAGCGTTCCGGTAGCGAGCGCGCGGCCGAAGGTGATGGAACCGCCGCACTCGGTGTCGCGGTAGTGTTTGACGCCGACAAAGATGATCAGGAAGCTGAGAACCATGATGGTGTAGCCGAAGACCATGCTCCAGCGGGCGCCGATGTGATGCTCGAGGGGAACTGCGAACCCCATGGGAATTGCGAGGGCGAGACCGCTGAGCAGACCGAACTTCCAGACATTCTTCTTCATCTTCTTTCTCCTGTGTTCCGGGCGCTCTGGAGCGCCGTGGATGTACCCACACTGCACGATCTTCCGGTGGCCGCGCGTCATCCTTTCGCATGATTCTGCCGAAATTCGTGGAGTTCATGCCGAAGGATGAGGTATTTATGCGAGGAGGCCGAGTTCCTTGCTGCGTTGGACGGCCTGGGTCCGGCGGCGGGCGCCGAGTTTGTCAAAGGCCCGGCTGCAATGCGTCTTCACCGTGTTCTCGCTGACGAAGAGGGCCTCGCCGATCTCGCGGTTGCTCAGGCCGCGGGCGACGAGCTCAAGGATTTCGAGCTCGCGACGGGTGATGCCCAGGCGCTCGCGGACGCTCTCGTCGGGCGCAGGGGATGGAGAAGGAACTTCAATCTCCACGATGCGGTCTACGATCCGTTCGCGGGGAGCGAGCAGACGGGTGCCGAGCCAGATGCCGGCACCGGCAAAGAGGATGGCGATCAGGACGCCGTAGATCGCCACGGAGTGCTCGAGCACAAGGAAGTGGAACTCGGTCCACTGGAGTAGTGTGACGAGAACGCCGCCCACGAGTCCGAAGATCAGCACCTGTTTGAGCATCTTGCCCTATCCCGTGGAAGCTGAGAACCATGATATCGCGTGGCCGATGTACAAGTTTTCAGATTTTGACTGGGGAGATCAGGCCGGGCTTAGCTGGTTATTGCTGTTGCTGGGCCATCTGCTGGTGGCGGGTTAGAGGTGGGGGTTGGTCGGGAAGGGCGGTGGCCTTTTCGACTAGCGTGGACCAGTCTTCGGGGACGGGGAGCTCCTGGTCGAGCGATGGCGTGCCTTCGCTGGGCGTGACGCGGACGGCTACGGTGAGCTCGCTGCCGGCGCGACCACGGAACATGCCGTGGGTCGGGGGGACGTCGGCGTAGTCGCGGCCGATGGCGGTGCGGATGTGGCGGTCGCCGGCGACGAGCAGGTTGGTGGGATCGAAGCCGACCCAGCCAAGCTGCGGGATGAGGGCCTCGATCCAGGCGTGGGTGGCAGAGGTGGCGGAGCGGTCGGTGTCGAGCTGGCCGTGGTAGAGGTAGCCGCTGACGTAGCGGCAGGGGATGCGGAGCTTCGACCGGACCAGAGCGATCATGATGTGGGCGAAGTCCTGGCAGACGCCTTTGCGCGAGGTGAGGGCGACGTCGATGGGGGAGTCGACTTTTGTCGATTTGGGCACGTAGTCGAAGTAGCGAAAGAGGCGCTCATTAAGCTCGTGGAGGACCATGAGCGGATCGTCGCGGCGGCAGACGTTGAGGTCGGTGGCGAGTTTGTCGAGCAGGGGAGTGGGTTCGCAGAACTCGCTGGGGAGGAGCATCTCCCAGTAGTCACCGTTCTGGACGATCTCGTCGAGTTCCTCCCAGGCGCCGGGCGCGAGGAAGCTGGGCACCGGCGAGCACGGCTGGACCTCGACGAGGCTCTCGGCGACGATGACGAGCTGGCCATGCTGGCCGGGAATGTCGAAGTGGTGGACGTGGTTGGCGAGGTGGTCGCGGTAGCTGAAGACGCGGCAGCGGGGGCTGACCGAGAGGTGAAAGGTGAGGCAGCGCTGGTTGTGATCGCTGCGCGGGTGCATGCGGGTCTCCATCATGCTCTCGCTGACCGAGTTGCTATAGAGGAACTTGGTGAGATGGCGGATCGAGTAGTACATGGGTAGCCTCACTTCGTCGAGCGAGAAGAGGAGTCCAGAGTTCATTTTTCGGCCGTCTGCCATGAACTGGCTGCTTGGTTGGAATCTCTTGCGTCACGGGAAGAAGAAGCCAACGAGTTTGAAGGTTATCCAGCCGGTTCCAGCCGACTAGTTCTAGCCGGCCAGAGCTGCCTGGATCGAGTAGTCGACGTAGATTTCGAAGATGGTCTCGTGGATCTCGCTGCACTGGGCCTGGATGGTGCGAAGATAGGCGATCACGTCCTGTTCGAGAATGTCTTCGACGCGGCTAAAGCTGAGACCTGCCTGCAGACGGCCGGCGAGGCGGCTGAGCTGAAGCGTGCGTTGTTTTCCGCTTTCGGCGTGGATGGCTTCAAGAGCGTGCTGGAGACTGTCGATGGCGAAGCGCAGGGAGTGCGGGAACTCTTCGTCGAGAAGGAGGAACTCGAGGATGCGATCGGGGGTGAGGTCGGCGGTGTAGACCTTGCAGTAGGCCTCGAACGCCGTCGCGGAACGCAAAAGCCCCATCCAGTCGAGGTACTCGTTGCCGCCCGGAAGCTGTTCGGGGAGCCTCCAGAGATCTTCGTGATAGGCCTCAAGGAGTTTGGCGGTGGCGGAGGCGCGTTCGATGTAGCGGCCGACCTGGATGAACTGCCACCCTTCGCCGTGGCTCATGGTGGAGTCGGTGACGCCCTGGAACTGGTGGACTGCCTCCATGACGCGCTGGAGGAACTCGGTCTGGCGCTCGGTGTTGGAGATCTTGGCGTCGGCGAGCATCTCGTTCTGCATGCCGGGGCGGGTGACTTCGAGATAGAGGCTGTTGAGACGGTGCCACATCTCGGTCGAGATCTGTTCGCGGACGTGGCGGGAGTTTTCGCGCGCGTTGATGATGCAGGAGAGGATGGAGCCCTTGTGCGCGGTGTCGAAGGTAAGCTCGTAGGTGAGAGCGTAGGGGTCGCCGGTCCACTCGATGTCTTTGGGGTTGCCGAGGGCGAGGAGAACGCGCTGCCAGCGGCGGTCGGCGGAGTCGGCGGACTCATCGAGCATGAGGTTGAGGTTTACCTCTATAAGGCGCGTGGTGTGCTCGGCGCGCTCGAGGTAGCGGGACATCCAGTAGAGGGAATCGGCGACGCGTGAAAGCAATGTGCAACCCTCCGATACAAGAACAAGTGCGCCCTAACGCCGGGCGGGCGGTACTGCGTACGCTGGACGCGCTTCGCGCCAAAGACTATTGACTTAGAACCCAGGTGTCTTTGCTGCCTCCGCCCTGCGAGGAGTTGACTACCAGAGAGCCTTGCTTGAGAGCTACGCGGGTCAGTCCGCCGGGGACGATGGTGACCTTGTCGCCATAGAGGACGTAGGGTCGGAGGTCGACGTGGCGGGGCTGAAGCTCGTCGCCGATGAGGCACGGGGCGCGGGAGAAAGAGATGGTCGGTTGCGCAATGTAGTTGCGCGGGTCGGCCTCGATTTTGGCGGCAAACTCCGCTTGTTCGGCCTTGGTAGATTGCGGGCCGATGAGCATGCCGTAGCCGCCGCTCTCGCCGACGGCCTTGACGACGAGTTTGTCGAGATTTTGCAGGACGTGCTGGCGGGACTTCTTGTCGGTAAGCAGGTAGGTTTTGACGTTCTGCAGTACAGGCTCTTCGGAGAGGTAGTACTTGATGATGTCGGGGACGTATGCGTAGAGGGCCTTGTCGTCGGCGACGCCGGTGCCAAAGGCGTTGGCGAGGGTGACGTTTCCGGCGCGGTAGGCGTTGAAGAGGCCAGCGACGCCGAGGATGGAGTCGCCGCGGAAGGCGAGGGGGTCAATGAAATCGTCGTCAACGCGGCGGTAGATGACATCGACGCGGCGGAGGCCGCTGGTGGTGCGCATGTAGATGATGTTGTCGTGGGTGACGAGGTCGCGGCCTTCGACGAGCTCGATGCCCATCTGGCGGGCGAGGTAGGCGTGCTCGAAGTAAGCGGAGTTGAAGACGCCGGGTGAGAGCAGAACGATGTTGGGCTCTGGTCGGCCTTCGGGAGCCAGAGAACGTAGCGTTCCCAGCAGAAGCTGCGTGTACTGCTCGATCGGTCTGACGTTGTAGCTGCGGAAGAGCTGGGGGAAGATCCTCTTCATAACGCGGCGGTTGGTCAGCATGTAGCTGACGCCGGAAGGCACCCGAAGATTGTCTTCGAGGACGACAAAGTCGCCATTCTGCATGCGGATGAGGTCCGTGCCGCAGATGGCGACGTAGACGTTGCGCGGGACCTGTAGGCCGATCATCTGGCGACGGAAGTGCTTGCAGCTGTAGACAACGTCGCGGGGGACGATGCCGTCTTCGAGGATGCGGCCCTCGTTGTAGATGTCTTTGAGGAAGAGATTAAGTGCGGTGATGCGCTGGGTGAGGCCGCGCTCGACTGTCGCCCATTCGGCGCTGGTGATGATGCGGGGGAGCAGGTCGTAGGGGAAGATGCGCTCGGTGCCTTCATCGCGGCCGTAGACGGTGAAGGTGATGCCCTGGTTGAGGAAGCTGACGTCGGCGGACTGCTTGCGCCGGCGGAGATCGTCCTTTGAGAGCGTGTTGAAGAGTTCGAGCAGAGGCTCGTAGTGAGGGTGGAGTTCGTTTTCACCCGCGAACATCTCGTCGTAGGCGTGGTCCAGCAGGTAATTCTTCAGTGCAGGATGCGCGAACTGGTTCGTTTCGGATGGGGTCATGGAAGTTTTGAGTATAGAGCATGAATCGGGCGGGGACGAGCGAGTTTTTGGGAGCTGGCTGCGGCGGAGTGGAGGCGGAAGACCGGAATCAATCTCATTAACTTGGAGCGAGCTGGATTGCGTGCATTCTGGAGATGCCCTGTGCGACTCCGCGCGATGCCAATGGCAGAACGCCGGGAGTTAATCGATTACCAGTTGAAGCTGAGGACGACGGTGCCGCGCGGGTTGCGCGTTGCTGGTGTCTTTGTGCTGCTTGCTGTTCTGGGGTTGGGGACGGCGAATGCGCAGGAGGCTGATTGGCAGCCTTCAGCGGGGCATGTCCAGATGCCGATCTGGCCGGGTGCGGCACCCGATGCTCGGCCTGCTAAGGGCCCGGAGACGACGAAGACGGAGACTAAGGAGCTGGTTGCAGGGCGGCCGTGGCTCTATATCAGTAACGTCGCGCGGCCTACGATGACGGTGTATTCGCCAGTAGGGAAGAATACGGGGGCTGCCGTGATCGTTTTTCCGGGCGGCGGGTACGAGATTCTCGCGATCGATCTGGAAGGGACGGAGGCGTGCGACTGGCTGGTGTCAAAGGGCATTACCTGCGTGCTGCTGAAGTACCATGTGCCTGCGCCGAGGTCCGCGCCCTATTGGGGAGCGTATCCGCAGTCGAAGATCGCGCTCGACGATGCGCAACGGACGATATCGCTGGTTCGGTTCCGCGCGGCCGAGTGGCATATCGATCCGCACAAGATTGGGGTGCTCGGGTTTTCGGCGGGTGGACATCTTGTAGCGGCTACCAGCGTTCACTTTGGGAGGCGCCTCTATCTGGCGGTGGATGCGGCAGACAAGGAGAGCTGCCGCCCGGACTTTGCCGTAGCTCTGTATCCGGGACATCTATCGGTGAGGGAAGGGACGCTGGGGCTGAACCCGGATATTGCGAGCCACATTACGAAGCAGACGCCGCCGACCTTCTTATTGCAGAACGAAGACGACCATGTGGATACCGTATGGGACTCGTTGACGTACTACGCGGCGCTGCAGAGGGCTGGGGTGAAAGTGGAGTTTCACTCGTATGCGGAGGGTGGGCATGCGTTCGGTCTGCGAAGGACGAAGTATCCGGCGACGGGGTGGCCGGATTTGGTGGATACCTGGTTAAAAACGATTGGAATGGTTGGGGAGTGAATGCTGTGGCTGTCCCACTCATCGCGATGAGGCTGCGATGAGTGGGGCACAGAGTCCTTCTGTTCACCAAGGTTTTCCTATGATTTGAGAAGATAGTCCGATCGTGGAGGGTTTGGCGCATGTCGCAGCAAAGTGGTGATTCACTGATGGGCGAATTCGTGGACGGTCGCACCGACCTTGTCTTTCAACTTCTCGCGAATGGCTGCTCCGCGGACGCCGCAGATGCAAACGGAGTGTCGCTGTTGCGTTGGTGCGCCTACTACGGTGACGTGAGCGCTTTGAAGTTTCTGCTGTCTCAAGGAGCGACTTTGGACTCTCTTGGTCAGAATCTTGGACTCCTTGCGGCGTCCTTCCACGGACACTGGCGGCTATGCAAGTTCCTGCTTGAACTAGGGGCAGACGTGAACGAACAAGATGCGGACAGTGGGGAAACGCCTCTCCACAGCGCCTTATGCGGGACAGACCGTATCGCCTACGACCGGGTGCTCAAGGTGCTCTTGTTTCACGGAGCTAACCCGAACCTTGTCACGAAGAGTGGAGCTGGGACAGGCGGTTTTATGCGCGACTGCAGAACCAGGGGCGAAGCGCCTCTTCACCGTGCGGCTGCGTTCGGCGACGAGTCGACGATCAAGCTGTTACTAGACGCAGGAGCGAAGATCGACGCTGCGGATGCTAATGGGGATACTCCACTCAGTTGGGCCAGTTGGTATCTGCGTCCATTGTCGATTCTTCGAATGCTTTGCTACGGCGACTTCAGAATTAACCCCAAAAACCAGCCCATGCGAGCAAACCTCTTGGGGATGCCGCATGGCGCCGATTCATAATCAAGACTGTATCTGCTGGCCGTCCTTGCTGAAGTAGCTCAAATTGCGGCGGTAGCAGCGCTGCTTGTCGAGGTCGAAGGCGATGCAGGAGTCGAAGGGCTTTGAGTAGACGTGGAGGCTGACGCAGCCGGTTGAGCCCGCGTTTTCGATCTGGTGGATGGTCTGGAGCTTGTCGACGGTGACCATGCCGGTGCCTTCGGCGCAGGAGAGAGAGGCGATGCGGTCGAGCTGGAGCTCGGTGGCGCCGCCGAGGCAGTCGATGTTGACGACGTTCTGGTTCTCTGGGGCGTTGCAACTTCCGTGCTTGTACTCGTGGGTGACGACCTCGCCCTGGGGACGGTCATCCAGCCGAGTTGGCCGTTGTGGGTGTGGATGGCGGTCTTCTGGCCGGGCGACCAGCAGATGGTCATGACTTCGAAGAGGTCGTCGCGGTAGATGAGGTTGCGAGTGTAGAAGCTATCGCGCCACCAGACGTAGTTCTTGAGCGCTTCGGCGCGCAGCGGCATGGCTGCCATGTACTGGGCGATGCGGTCCTTGGTGATGAGGTCTCGCTCTAGCTCCTTGAGGCCTGGTCCCCGATGGAGGTGTGGAGGGGGTGGGTCTGGGCCGGGGTCTGGTTGGCTGGCATCAGGGGCATGGCGGAGTCTCCTGCATCGATTATCACCAATCTTTAATCAACGCGCTTGAAGTGGCATGAGAAACGGCATCCGAATCAGTAGAATCGGGCGGATACCGGGTCGATCCCGGAAGAGGTTTCAAAGCGAATGCAAGCATCTCGAAGGTCGATGGGGCATTGCGCCGTCGCACGACTGGTAGCAATTGTGGCACTGCTTTTGCTCACGGCGCGGCAAGCCGACGCCTATTCGGTGCTGTCTCATGAAGAGGTTGTGGATCTGGCGTGGCTGCCACAGATTGTGCCGCTGTTGAAGGCGCGAAACCCGAACCTTACGGACGAGCAGCTTCGCATGGCTCATGCCTATGCGTATGGCGGGTCAATCATTCAGGACATGGGGTATTACCCGTTTGGCAGCCAGCAGTTCTCCGACATCGTGCACTACGTGCGGAGCGGGGATTTTGTGGCGACTATGATCCGGGAATCGAGCGACGCCAATGAATTTGCGTTTGCGCTGGGAGCGCTTGCGCACTATTGCGGGGATGTGGAGGGGCATCCGACAGTCAATCTGGTGGTCTCGCAGCAGAATCCTAAGCTGAGGAAGAAGTTTGGGCAGATTGTGACCTATGACGAGAACCCCGTTGCCCATGTGCGGACAGAGTTCGGGTTCGATGTTGTCGAGGTGGCGCACGGCCGCTATGCCCAGGAGAATTACAGAGACTTTATCGGTTTCCAGGTGGCAAAGCCGCTGCTGGAGCGGGCATTTTTAGAGACATACGGGATTCCGGTCGACTCGATTATGAAGAATGAAGATCTGGCGATTGGGTCGTATCGCTGGGCGGTGAGCAGCCTTATTCCGAAGATGACGAAGGTCGCGCTGGTGAGTTACAGCGGCCAGATCGAGAAAGAAAACCCGGGGTTTGACCATAAGAAGTTTGTTTACCGGTTCAAGCGGACGGAGTTTGAGCAGATCTACGGCAAGGGCTATCAGAGGCCAGGGTTTGGGACGCGGGTGCTGGCGTTTTTCATTGCGATTCTGCCGAAGGTGGGGCCGCTGAGGTCGTTGCAGGTGAAGATGCCGGACGCAGCGCAGCAGGACCTCTATCTTAAGAGCGTCAACCACACCGTTGACCAGTATGAGCAGTATCTGGCCACAATGCGGTTGCAGACGGCATCGGTGACGACAGTGGTGACGGTGCCGGATCTGAAGGAGATTGATCTTGATACCGGGCAGCCAGCGCGGTTTGGGGAGTATCAGCTTGCTGATGAGTCTTACGGCGGTCTGTTGGATATGCTGCTACATGATCCGAAGACGCCCATGAAGGCCGACGTTCGCCAGAGTTTCGTCGACTTTTACAGCGCGCGGACTGAGCCGGAGTGGTACACGAAAAAGCCGAAGGATTGGCAGAAGCTACAGGCGGATCTGAAGGTGTTCGATGCGGGTGGGACGGGGAGTGAGATTACGGCTGTGGATTCGACGTCGTCTGTCGCACCAACTGCGGTAAACTAATAGGGCCGCGCATTTTCATATTAAGCAGTAACTCGAACCGCCCGAAAAGCGCCCAAATCGCAAACAAGACAGGATACCTTCGCAGTGAGCAGCCCGACCGCAGTCGCCCTTAAACCGATCTTCAATATTGCCATCATCGCGCACGTCGACCATGGCAAGACCACCCTTGTGGACGCGATGTTGCGTCAGAGCGGAACCTTCCGCTCGAACGAAGCGCTGACCGACCGCGTGATGGACTCGAACGACCTTGAAAAAGAGCGCGGAATTACGATTCTGGCGAAGAACACCGCTCTTTACTACCACGACAACAAGATCAACATCGTAGACACCCCGGGCCACGCGGACTTTGGTGGCGAGGTGGAACGCGCATTGAAGATGGTCGATGGCGTTGTTCTGCTGGTCGATGCTTCGGAAGGCCCGCTGCCGCAGACTCGGTACGTTCTGTCGAAGGCGCTTGAGGCGGGACTGACGCCGATGGTGGTCGTGAACAAGATCGACCGTCCGGACGCGCGTCCGCAGGAGGTGCTGAATGAGGTGTATGACCTGTTCATCGACCTCGATGCGGATGAGTCCGTGCTCGACTTCCCGGTGATGTACACGAACGGCAAGGCGGGAACGGCGACGCACGACCTGAACGTCCCGGGCGTCGACCTGCAGCCGCTCTTCGAGCAGATCATCAAGACGATTCCGGTCTCGAAGGGCGATCCCGAAGGTTCGCTGCAGATCCTGGTGACGAATCTTGATTACTCCGACTATCTCGGACGTCTCGCGATCGGACGTGTCTTCAACGGAACGATGCGGACGGGCCAGGAGTACAGCGTTGCCAAGATCGATGGCACGTTCACCAAGCACAAGGTGACCAAGCTGTTCAGTTTCTCCGGGCTTAAGCGCACGGACATCGAAGAGACGCAGATCGGGGACATCGTCGCGATCGCGGGTATTCCGGGGATCTTCATTGGCGAGAGCTTCTGCGACATCGAGAACCCGAAGCCGCTGCCTCCGATCATCATCGATGAGCCGACGATCGCAATCCAGTTCAACGTAAACAACGGGCCATTCGCGGGACGCGAAGGCAAGTTTGTGACGTCGCGCAATTTGAAGGACCGTCTTGAGAAGGAACTGCTGACGAACGTGTCGATCAAGATGCAGGACACCGGATCGCCCGACGCCTTCAAGGTTCTGGGACGCGGTGAGTTGCAGCTCGGAATTCTGATTGAAATGATGCGCCGCGAAGGCTTCGAGCTGATGGCGAGCCGTCCCGAGATCGTGACCAAGCGGATCGATGGCGCTCTGATGGAGCCGGTTGAGCATCTTTCGATCGACGTGCCGGAGAGCTTTGTGGGAACCGTCATCGAGCGTCTTGGGCCGAGAAAGGGCGAGATGACGAAGATGACGAACCACGGTTCGGGCCGCGTCCGCATGGAGTTCCGCATTCCCTCGCGCGGTCTGATCGGATTGCGCTCGGAGATGCTGACCGAGACGCGCGGAACGATCATCATGAACTCGATTCTCGACGGATATATTGCTTACCAGGGCGAGATTCCGCAGCGGCTTTCGGGCGCTCTGATCTCGGACCGCCAGGGAACGACAACGGCTTATGCGCTCGATGGGCTTCAGGACCGCGGCATTCTTTTTGTGGCCGATGGCGTCGAGGTCTATGAGGGCATGATCGTTGGCGAGCACTCGCGCGACAACGATCTCGACGTGAACTGCGTTCGCGAGAAGAAGCTTTCGAACATGCGCGCTTCGGGCTCGGATGACGCTGTCCGCCTGGTGCCGTTCAAGGCGCTGACGCTCGAGCAGTGTATCGAGTTCATTGCGGACGATGAGCTGGTGGAGGTGACTCCGAAGTCGCTGCGCATGCGTAAGAAGGTGCTGCAGGCGAATCGGCGTCCGAAGCGCGGAAGCAGCGCTCCTGTAGAACTGTAACCCTTATCGATACAAATTGAAGAGGCCCGCATCCGGAGATGGATGCGGGCCTTTTGCGTTTGGATGGGGGCTGGAAGAGGGGACTTTCAGGAGTTTCTAAGGTCAGAGGCGCAGGATTAGCGGAAAGGGAGAGACCGTGGACGTGCGAAAGGTCTATATTAGCCTTCTTGCGGCGAGCGTCGTCTAGCCGACACATTTGAAGGAAGTACGAGAGGATTTTTATGCGCAGGTTGTTCATCTGTTTGGTTGCCACGATGACGGGAGTTCTGCTTGGGGGAGCGGTCCAGGCCGAGGCTCCTACGACCGCCCGCGACAATGAGCGCGCGAACGCGCTGTTGAAGCAGATGACGACCGAGGAGAAGATCGGACAGTTGAACCAACCGTTTTACTTCAAGGTGCCTGTTCCGGGGGTGAAGAGCGATTCGGTTTCTTTTGAGGACCACGTGCGGCGGAGCGAGATCGGATCGTTTCTGTTTCTGACTGATCCGAAGGAGATCAATCGGCTGCAGAAGATTGCGCTTACGGAGACGCGGCTACATATCCCGATCTTGTTTGGGTTCGATGTGATCCATGGCTTCGATACGGAGTGGCCGGTGCCGATCGCGACGGCTGCCTCCTGGGATCCCGCGCAGGCCGAGGCAGGGCAGGCGATGGCGGCGGAAGAGGCTGGACACGCGGGGCTGCGGTGGAGCTTTGCGCCGATGCTGGACATTGCGCGCGATCCGCGGTGGGGACGGATCTCTGAAGGTGCGGGAGAGGATCCTTATTTGGGCGCTGCGATGGCACGGGCTCAGGTGTATGGATTCCAGGGACGGCCGGGAAGCCCGCGGCCGTTTATGGCGACGGTGAAGCACTTCGCCGGCTACGGGGCGGCGGATGGTGGACGCGACTATGACGCGGCGTACATCTCCGAAGAGCAACTGCAGAATGTGTATCTGCCTCCGTTTCGCGCGGGCGTGGAGGCAGGCGCGGGGACCGTGATGAGCGCGTACATGGATTTGAACGATGTGCCGGCGGCGGGTAACGTTCATCTGCTGCGGGACGTGTTGCGCGAGCAGATGGGGTTCAAGGGGTTCGTGGTGAGCGATGCGTTCGCCGTGGGCAGCCTGGTGACGCAGGGGTTCGCAAAGGATCGGCTGGATGCTGCGGGGCGGGGTGCGGCGGCGGGCGTGAACATGGATATGGGCTCTGCGACGTATCTCGAGAACCTGAAGAAGCTGGTGGATGCGGGAAAGGTGTCAGGCGCGCAACTGGATGACCTGGTGCGCCCGATTCTCGCGGCGAAGTATCACCTTGGATTGTTCGAGCATCCCTATGCGGACGCGACAGACGGCACCCATGCCGAGATGCTGGCGAAGCATCGTGCTGCGGAACGGGTGGCGGCGGCACGGACAGCTGTTCTGCTGCGGAACGAGGGCGGGGTGCTGCCGCTGTCGAAGTCGGTGAAGAAGGTTGCGGTGATTGGGCCTCTTGGGAACTCCGGTGCCGACATGAATGGACCGTGGAGTTTGACGGCGAAGGGCGAAGACTCGGTCTCGGTGTATGCGGGGATCAAGGCGAAGCTTCCGGGCGCGGAGGTGGAGTTTGCCGAGGGCGTGCAGATCGCGAAGGCGTTTCCGTCGTCTTTCGATGGACTGTTCGGGGCGAAGCTGGAGACGCCCTGGAGCGCGGACGAGGCTGCGACCGAGATGAAGAAGGCGCTCGATCTGGCGGGGAGCTCGGATGTTGTGGTGATGACACTCGGCGAGCTGGCGGGGATGGACTTCGAGTATTCTTCGCGATCGTCGCTCACGCTTCCGGGCAAGCAGCAGGAGCTGCTCGAGAAGATTCAGGCGCTGGGTAAGCCTGTGGTGCTGCTGCTGTTCAGCACGCGACCGCTCGATCTCCGGTGGGCTTCAGAGCATGTCCCCGCGATCATGGATTGCTACTTTGGCGGGACGGAGACGGGCAATGCGGTTGCGGACCTGCTGGTGGGCGATGCGGTTCCGGGCGGGAAGCTGCCTGTGACGTGGCCGAGGACGACGGGGCAGATTCCGGTGTACTACGCCCATACGGCGTCGCATAAGCCTTATGACTCGAAGGAGTTCACTTCGCGTTACTGGGATGTGGAGACGACGCCGTTATATCCGTTCGGGTATGGGCTGAGTTATTCGACGTTTGCGATCGCCGATCTGAAGCTGAGCGCGAAGAGCTCGCCGCTGAACGGTGCGATAAAAGCAACCGCTACGGTTACAAATACGGGGGCGGTAGCGGCGGACGAGGTGGTGCAGCTCTATATCCACCAGAAGTACGGGGCGGCGTCGCGACCGGTGCGGGAGCTGAAGGGTTTTGAGCGGGTGACGCTGAAGCCGGGAGAGAAGCGCGAGGTGACGTTCACGATTGGGCATGATGAGCGGAACTACTGGAGCGCGGCGAAGAATGGATGGGTGGTCGAGCCATCGGAGTTCGACGTGTGGGTCGGCGATAGCTCGGCGGCGACGCTGCACGACAGCTTTAGCGTGGTGGAGTGAGGCTCGGGCGGCGAAGGTAGCGTTGCGGGGCCGTGCCAGTCTAAGAAATCTGTACCTGGAATCTGTATTCTGGTTTCCTTATTCTCTGGAGGGATTGATGCGGCTTGAGGACAACCGCGTACTTCTGGCCGCTGCGGCCTTAGTGACGTTGTTTGCCGCAGCGCTTGGGGCATTCGCGCAGGACACGCCGAAGCGGTCGCTGCTGGCGCTCTCGAAGCGGGACCATACGCTGTCGATCGTGGATCCGGATATTTTGCAGGTGATTGCGAAGGCACCGGTCGGGCCCGATCCGCATGAGGTCATCGCATCGGACGATGGCAAGACGGCGTATGTGTCGATCTATGGCGGAGGCCGGTATCACTCGCTTTCAGTCATAGATCTGGTGGGGCAGAAGGCGCTTCCGGATATCGATACGGGTGCTTTGAATGGCCCGCATGGGCTGACGTTCGTTGGCGGTAAGGTTTGGTTCACGGCGGAGGGGGCGAAGGCGATTGCGACCTACGATCCGCTCGCAGTGAAGGTGGACTGGATCATGGGGACAGGGCAGGACCGGACCCACATGATCTACGTCGCGAAGGATGAGAAGCACATCTACACGACGAACGTGAGTTCGGCGACGGTGACGGTGCTGGAACTGGTATCTCTGCCGCCCATGGGCCCTCCGCCGGGGATGAAGCCGCCGCCCGGCATGCCACAAGGCGGGCCGCCGCCGGGAGGTGGTGCGCTGCGGATGGACTGGAAGGAGACAGTGATTCCGGTGGGCAGGGGCGATGAGGGGTTCGACGTGACTCCGGATGGGAGGGAGCTTTGGACAGCGAACGCACAGGACGGGACGCTGTCCGTGATCGACCTGGCGGGAAAGAAGGTAGTTGCGACGATCGATGCAAAGGTGATGGGAGCGAACCGGTTGAAGTTTACGCCGGACGGGAAGTTGGCGATAATCTCGAACCTCGGAGGCGCCGATCTGGTGGTCTACGACGTTGCGTCGCGGAAAGAATTCAAGCGGGTGAAGATTGGACACGGAGCGTCGGGGATACTGATGGACCCGGTGGGGAACCGCGTCTTTGTGTCGTGCGGGCCGGATAACTACGTGGCCGTCGTGGATCTGAAGACGCTTGAGGTGACCGGGCATGT
This sequence comes from Granulicella aggregans, assembly GCF_025685565.1. Taxonomy (NCBI): domain Bacteria; kingdom Pseudomonadati; phylum Acidobacteriota; class Terriglobia; order Terriglobales; family Acidobacteriaceae; genus Granulicella; species Granulicella aggregans. The sequence continues at coordinate 921,352 of NZ_JAGSYE010000002.1, read as the reverse complement.
GGATGTGGGCGGTGGTCCTGACGGGTTGGCCTGGGCGGCGCAGTGATGCCGGGGATTGATGCGTGGGAGCGCTATAGAAGCAAGAACAAAGGCGAAGCGAGGTTATCTCCACTGTGCCATACGATAAGGTGGTCCGCGCGGCGCGGGCTTGTTCGGCGAGTTTTCGAGAGGTATAGTCATCTCGGTCGAGCGGGAGCCAGAACTGGGATTGCCAAGCAGAGAGAATCTAGTCGCCGTCTGCGGGGAGCGCGGCAGCAGAGAGCGGAAGCCGTTGCGTAAGCTGGTTGCCGTGCGGGCCGTTGTCGTTGCGCTGCTGTGCATGTGGTTGGGGTGCGCGCTTCTGGCTGGGCAGCGCGTTGAACATGATCCGAGACCGGGATACGTTGGCGATGCGGCATGCGTGCGCTGTCACGTGAAGGAGAGCAATTCCTATGCTCACACTGCGCATCGAGCGGCGTCCGCCCTACCGAATGAGCGGAGTGTGCTGGGGAGATTTGGCAGCGGCGGGAATGTTTTGACGATCTCCGACGAGGCAAAGAATCCGGAGTTCCCGTCTCTTTTTTTCATGATGGAGAAGAGCGACTCGGGGTTCTTCGAGACCGCGGTGACGGGTTGGGGGAGGGAGACGCACAAGCGGCGCGAGAGCATCGATGTGGTGACGGGTTCCGGTACACGCGGTCAGACTTATCTCTATTGGCAGGGCGACAAGCTGTTCGAGCTTCCGGTGAGCTACTGGGCCGATGGCAAGCGGTGGGTCAACAGCCCCGGGTACACGGATGGCACGGCCGACTTTACGCGGCCTGTGAACCCGGGGTGCATGGAGTGCCATGCGAGCTACATCGCGGCGACCTCTAGTGACACGATGACGAACACGTATGTAAAAGGCAGCCTGGTGGCGGGAATTACCTGTGAGAGCTGCCATGGCGGTGGGGCAGCGCATGTCGCGAAGTACGCTGCGGGCCCGGAACACTCTAGCGATACAGCGATTCTGAATCCGGCGAAGTTCACGCGCGATCTCCAGGTCGATGCCTGCGCGGTTTGTCATAGTGGGATACAGCGGAGGGCTTTGTTGCCGGCGTACTCGTTTGTGCCGGGGAGACCGCTGAAGGATTACTTTGAAGCGATGCCGGGTGAGGCGGCGGAGCACCCGGATGTTCACGGGAACCAGGTGGGGCTGCTGCAGCGGAGCAAGTGTTATCAGGGATCGGCGACGATGTCGTGCTCGACGTGCCATAACGTGCATGAGCCGGAGAAGGTAGCGGCAAGCTACTCGGACAGGTGCTTGACGTGTCATCAGTGGCAGAGCTGCGGCGAGTCCAAGAGGATAGGACCGTCCATTAAGACGAGGTGCATTGAGTGCCATATGCCGGTTGAAGAGACCAGAGTGATCGCCTCCGAGACGGCGGGGCAGACGGTGCGCGCCCGGATGCGAAACCACTGGATAAAGGTCTATCCGATGGCGAATAAGGGAGCATCCGCGGGACTATAATTTCGGCAGTGACGGCCCGACGGTTGGTGTGCGACTGTAGGTATCCTCCGCTGGGTCCGCGACGCTGGAGGTGGCCATGCGAAGCGAGCGCAGGTTGAAGGGTGTGCTGCTCGGCGCGGGAGTGAGTCTTGTGCTGATGTGTAGCGCGCGGGCGCAAACCCCGCAGACGCTGAAACTGCCTGATCCGACGCCGCGCGAAATCGATCCGGATCTTCGTTATCGCGACGTGGACCCGGCGACGGCTGCCGCGATGCGGAAGGCGGTTGCCGCGCAGAATGAGAAGCGTCGCCAATTGATTCTGTGGGCGACGAATGAGCTGGTGGTGCTGTCGGAGCGTGCGGAGAAAGCGGCGTCGGGGCCCGCTGGTGATACTTCGAAGGCGGAGCTTGCGGCGAACGTCAACAAGATTGAAGCACTGGCCAAGAATCTGGCCGTGGCGATGAAGGCCCAGTGATGATGACCGCGTTGAAATGGCGAATGAAAGCCTACTCTGGATTTGTGGCGCTGTGTGTCATGTTTGGAGGATTGGCTGCGCGGGCTCAGAGTGCACCGGCGAAGCCATCGGGCGATACTGCAAAGGCTGATGTGGTTGCGAAGGCGGAGATTCGTGACCCGAGGCGGGCGAAGCTGATCGCAGACACGCAGAGGATGCTGGCGCTGAGCCGCGAGGTGCAGGCGGCGATGGCGAAGAGCGGGCCGGATACGCTGTCGCTGGCGACGGTGAAGAAGGTCGAGGAGCTTCAGAAGCTGGCTGCGACGGTAAAGGCGGAGATGAGCAAGCTGCCCTAATCAAGGTTGGTGCGGGGATGGGCTGGCATCGAGCTGCTGGGAGAGAGGGCGGCTGCTCTGCTGCTTTATGGCGCTGACGATTGCGAACTCCGACTTCGCAAGCGCTTTGTTGCCGGTGGCCTGGTAGATCTTCGCCAGCCGCCAGTGCGCCGAGACGTAGCTGGGGTCGAGCAGGATCGCTTGCTGTAACTGCTTCGTCGCATCTTCGGGGTGGCCGGTCTCGCCGTAGACGATACCGAGGTCGCGGTGGACCATTGCGGCTGCGTTGGGGCTGGCCGCAAGTTGTTCGAGATCAGGGCGGGCCTTCTCGAACTGGCTTATCTCTACCAGCGAGTCGGCGAGGTAGGCGCGGGCCTGGCTCTGGGTGGGATTGATGTTGAGTTCGGCCTGAAACTCTTTGGCAGCCTCGTCGAAGTGCTGCTGCTTCCAGAGCAGGTAGCCGAGACCGAAGTGGGCGTTGGGCTCGTCTGCATTGACGCGGATGGCGGCGCGGAACTGTTCGATGGCACCGGCGTCATCGCCCTTCTCGTCGAGGGCTTCGCCGGCGATCATGTCGGCTTCAGCAGAGTCCGCGTTGAGGGCGAGGATCTGCTTGTACACGCTGAGGACGCAGTCGTATTGCTTGCTCCAGAGGCAACTATGAGCGAGAGTCAGGCGGAGAGTGAGGCTTTGCGGATCATTCGCGGTGGCGCGCTCAAGGTACGGGATGGCGACGAGGTAGTCGCCCATGCCGTAGTGGGCCATGCCGAGAAGCACGGTCAAATGGTTGGCGGTGGCGGCGTCGGGATGAAGCTTTAGCAGCGCGGAGAAGTTCTTGATCGCGGCGGGGAACTGGGCGGCCTTGAAGAGAACGAGACCAAGATTCATCTGCAGGCCGGGCATGCCGGGAGCAAGGTTGAGAGCCTTGTTGTAGCTTGCAATGGCTTCGTCGAAGTGTTGCTGACGCGAGGCGAGCAGCCCGAGGTGAGCGAAGGCTTCGGCGTTGGAAGGATCGGAGATGGCGATAGAGTGCCATGCTTGTTCTGCTTCTGTGGTGCGGCCCTGTTGCTCGAGGGCGATGGCTGTGGCGCGGTCGCCCGCTTGGGCGAGGATGGTTGGCGACGAGATGGTCAACGCCAGGAGAGCGACAAGCAGGAATGAGGTTGGAAGATTTCTCTTGCATCTCTGGATCAGTTGCAAGGAGATTTTAGAAGCTCGAGTCATGGAGAAGATTCTTCAGGCGGCAAGATCAGGAGTGACATTAATGAGACGCGCCGGACTGAAGTCCGGCGCGTCCGTTTAGGTTAGCAGGATTGTTTAGAACCGGAGCTGCCCGCCGAGTTGAATGACACGAGGATCGTAGACACTGGAGACGGAACCGAAGCCGCCAGCGCCGTAGGTGGAGTTAACTCCATTGAACTGCGTGTGGTTGAAGGTGTTGAAGGTTTCCAGGCGGAACTTGAAGTCAATTCCCTCCCGGATTACGAAGCTCTTATAGAGCGAGGTTGTAAAGTTGGCACGACCGGGACCGATGACAGCATCCTTTCGAGCGCTCCCAAAGCCCTGGTTGATACCACCAGCCCAGGCCGGAATTGGAGCCGAGAAGACAGCTGGGTCAAACCACTGACCTCCGTGAACTTTCGTGTAGTGGACTTTGCCGTTGATGTCGGGACGATTGGTGTAACCGCCGCCCAGACCGACCGGGTCATAGCCAACCGAGAGTCCTACGCCCTGGTTCGCGATGATGGTTCCAGATTCCCCGATAAAGGTTCCAGCCAGCTCCCAACCTCCGGCGAGGCTGTGGACCAGGCCGGTTGACTGAGTGAAGATAGGCAGTTTGTAGATGTAGTTGATGCTGAGGATGTTGCGCCGATCAATCGCTCCCGAGCCCTTGTCGTACTTGAGGTTGTAGGGGTTGCTGACGGTGTCTTCATCGAAGCTGGTGAGGTCGATCTCGTGAGACCACGTGTAGTCGATCTCACCGGTAAGGCCATGCTTGTTCTGCGCTCGCAGGCCTGTCTGGAAGCCGTTGTAGTTTCCGTTGGTGGTGTCCTCCTGCTGCACGATGCCGGTGTAGCCGACGTAGGTACGAAGCTGGTCGGGAACAGGAATAGAGGCTGCGCTAGGGTTGGTCCCCGAGTTGTTGCTGGGGTCTCCAGCATTGGCGCGGTTGTAGAGGGAGTTATCGGCCTTGCCCGGGGTGTGGACGGAACCGAGCGCAGCCTGCGTTGCAGTTAGAGGAGTGTTCAAGGAGTAGTTGTTGATGTTGCGTTCGATCTGCTGGTGCCACGCAAGGTTGCCGACATACTGCACAACCCAGATAAGCGAAGGCTCAAGCTCGTGTTGGATACCAAGGCTGTATTGAACGACGCCGGGAGCCTTATACGTTCTTGCGAGAGTCGTCAGCCCTTGAGCAAAGTTCGGCAGGCTGGCGGTGTTGCCGGTAGTGAAGGTGGTGTGGGGATTGGATAGGTAGACACTGCTGGCTTGCGGGTCGTTGTAGTAGGGCTCGTTGGCAGCTGTGTTGTAGATATCGTTACCCTGGACTCTCTCATAGAAAGATCCAATGCCGCCGCGGAGAATCGTCTTTCCGTGGCCGAAGAGATCAGCCGAGAAGCCGACCCTCGGCTGGAGCGTTGAGTAATCATTGGTGACGACGCCCTTGGGGTATCCATTCGTGCCGGCGTTGTAGATTCCATTCTGATAGAAGGGAGTTCCTCCGATTGTCTGGAAGCCGGGGCCGGTGGTATCAAGCGTACCGTCAGCGTTGAAGACGGCAGCGGAGCTCGATAGATACAGGTTAGGATCGAAGTTGGCAATCCGGTCCGCGCGTTCATAGGCATGCGGCAGGGCGTCGTAGCGAAGCCCCAACTGCAGGCTGATGCGAGGGGTGGCGTGCCAGTTATCCATCACGTAGGCCGATGTGGTCTGGTTTACGTAGTGGTTGGTTGGGAGCAGTTGTGCCTGGTCGTAGGTCTGAGCCAAACCGAGGATCATGTCGACGAAAGAGTCGCCGCTAAGATCACCGAATTTGAACTGACCGCCTGGATCTCCGAAGAGCTGTTGGTTCTTGGTGTATCGGTTGTAACCGCCGCCGAATTTCATCTGGTGCGCGCCTATCGCATAGTAAATGCTGCCGTTCGGTGAGTAGTCGCGAGCAGCGTTGTGCCATGGCGCCGATCCAGGGTTTTCGTCGGTGCCGTAGGGAGCCGCCCAGCTTATATTCGGAAGATTCTTGGATCCGTTTGCAAAGAAGGGATTGACGCTCCAGCCAGCGGGGGTCTGTGAATTGGCGCTGTTTGTGATGTGGATGACGTTTCCGTCGTAGTTGAAGCTTGCTTCGAGAAGCAGATTTGGGCTAATGGTGTCGGTCAGTTTGACGACAGCGCTGTTGGAAGGATTCGCGAGCGTGCTGGTGATGGTGGGATAGCTTGCTCCGGACCAGCCAAGCATGGGCGAGGAATACACCTGGGTCACCTGATCGGCGAGGTAGTGGCCGAGCAGTTGCAGCTTGTCGTTGATCTTGTGGTCGATACGGACCACATCATCGCGGACATTGATGGGTTGATTGGCGGAAGACACATTCTGACCGTTGGATAGGTTGGCCTTGGGAACAACGCCGCTGCCGAGGTAAAGAATGGCGTTGGGGTCAAGCAAGGCCGCGGGGATCACGTTGCCGGGAAAGGGGCTGCCGGGAGTAAGACCTAGCGCAGCGAGCTTCGTGTTGTAGGCCGGATCGCCGACGGTGGGAACCTTGATTGTGGTTGTGGGTGCGAACGCTGGAGCGACGTACGTGAGATTTTGCCCGGCAACAGGAAAGTCTGCCGTTGGAAGAGTATTCACGTTGGTCGGGCTGCTACCCTGAACGATCTTGCGCCATTCTTCGTTCCAGAAGAAGAACGTCCTCTCGCGATTGTTGTTGTAGACCTTCGGGACGAAGATGGGGCCGCCCACGTTGAAGCCGTAGATGTTGTAGTCCAATTTGGAGCGCGGCTGTCCACCCTGATTGTTGAAGTAGGTGTTGGCGTTGTAGTCGGCGTTGCGGTTGAACTCCCATAGAGAGCCGTGAAACTTGCGCGTGCCGCTCTTAAGACCCATCGAGATAGTTGCGCCCGAAGAGATACCGTAGTCGGGGGGATAGTTGCTGGCGAGCGTCTCGAACTGAGCGATCGCGTCCTGTGAGGGCATGATGCTTGCTCCACCTCCGCCGCCGCGATCGTCGGCTTCACCACCGTCGATGAGCCAGATGTTGTGGCTTTCGCGAAGTCCGTTGACGCTGATGTTGAAGTTCGAAGCGACGGATGTTGGAGTGTTGCTGTCGGGAACAGTAGAGCTTACACCGAGACCGAGGGCGACCAGGGCGACGAAGTTGCGGTTTTCGGTGGCGAGTTCGGTGATCTGGTCGGCGTTGATGAGCGTGCTGACCACGTTCGAGTCTGCCTGGACCTGGAGGGCGCTGGCTTCGACGGACACCGTGGTGTCGACAGAGCCTACGGTCATCGAGACGTCGGTGCGCAGGGTCTGTGAGACGTTGACTTCGAGCCCGGATTGCACCGCTGTCTGGAAGCCAGGAGCGGTGATCTTCAGCGTGTAGGTGCCTATGTTGAGACCGGCGAAGCTGAAGTATCCGGCGGCGGTGCTATCGGTCTCTCTGGTGAGACCGGTGCTGGGTTGGGTGAGAACGAGATGCGCGTTGGGAACGACTGCGCCTTGCTTATCCGATACGGTTCCGTTGATCTCGGAGTTCTGTTGAGCGGAACATGTTAGGGAAACTACAAAGGCCAGCAAAAGAACTACTGGCAAGGAAAGGTAACGCCTTATCTTTCGATTCACGGTTCACTCCTCCTAAAGGGTCTTGCGTCTTGCGGGTGCCGAGGCTTATTCTTCTGCCCGATCTTCAGCCCCGGTCTGCCGTGGTGCCTGTGCCGTGCCGAAGAGGTTTCCTCCGACACGCGGGTCTTGGTTTGGCCGCTACAAAAACGATTCAGTTGATTCGGCTGCAAAATCTATACGCATTTGCACAAACGTGTCAATGGGTTGTTTGAAGAGATTTTTTTGGAGAACATGCGGACGGACCACTTTTGGGCAAGGGGCTCCAGAATGTGTTTACGAACGACGGAAGATAGAGATCTTCTGTGCTCCGAAACAATATTCGCTAATAAAAACGTATTTTGAAAAGATTCGGAAAACGATTACTTGAGGAGGGAGAATTTGGAGGGAAGCGAGGCCGGAATTTATTGTGGAAGATAAACCAGAGCTACTTGTTCGTTTGGTCTAAGTATCAGAGGTTTTCGTATCGATTGATCAGGCGATCTGCCGCATCCCCGTTACTGCAATTCCTTCTCTAACGGCGAGTTCATCTGCTTGCGGCGGACGAGCCACAACAGGATCCCAAGCGCTGCCCAGATGGTTCCTGCCTTGAGCGCAGTATGGCCGAGGTTGCGCCAGAGAAAGAGGCAGACGATGAATCCAGCGAGCGAGAAAACGATTGCTACCCAGAAGCCAGACTCCCGGGAGCGCCATGCAAGGACAGCAGATGAGAGGTTGACTCCCATGAAAGCAAGCAGCGCTCCGTAGTTGAGAAGCTCCGTCCCCAATTGATAACTCATGGCGAGTGATCCGACCAATACAATCGCTCCGATGAGGAGGACATTGTTCTGAGGGATGCGTCGGACTGGGTTGAGCGTGCCGAAGAAACTGCGAGGCAGAGCGCCATCCTGTCCCATGGCAAAGAGCAGTCGCGCGGCACCAAGCTGCGAGGCCATACCCGATCCGACGGTGGCGATTAATAGGGCCCCGTTCATGATGGCGAAAAGAACGACACCGCCGACGCGGCGGGCGACAGCGACGTACGCGGTGTCGAGGTCGGGGAAGGCCATGCCACGGGGCCAGACCAGCTGGGCGAGATAGACCTCGATGCTGGCCAGGACGCCGGTGATGAGGCAGGTGAGGATGATGGCGCGTGGGATGGTGCGCTTCGGATCGTGCGCTTCGTCACTGAGGGTAGAGATGCCGTCGAAACCGATATAGGTGAGCACCGCGATCGAGGTTCCGCGATAGACGGCGGGAGCGGAGAAGGTGGCCTTGTTGTAGAGGGGGTCGAGGAAGAAGGCGGGCGAACCGATGGCGTTGTGGATGAGATAGCGGACGGCGGCGGCGACAAAGAGGACGATGACGACGCCAAGGCCAGCGGCTACGGCGGCGTTGATGCGGGCGGAGGTTTCGACGCCGCGAAGGTTGAGGCCGGTGAAGAGGAGAGCGAAGAGGAGAACCCACGCGACGTAGGGGATGCCGGGGACGAAGTTCATCGCGGCTTTGCTGCACCAGATGGTGCAGATGAGCGGGTTCAGGATGTAGTCCATCGCCATGCACCAACCGGTGATGTAGCCGAGGCCGGGGTGGAGCTCCTGGCCGACGTAGGTGAAGGCGGAGCCGCCGGTCGGATAGGCGCGCGCCATCCGGCCGTAGCTGTAGGCGGTGAAGAGCATGGCGACGAGCGCGAGCAGGATGGCGAGGACGACGTGCCCGCGCGACTCCTGGTAGATGACGCCGAAGACCGGCATGGGGGCCGTGGGCTGAATCAGGATGATGCCGTAGAGGATCAGGTCGCGGTAGCGCAGGCTCCGTTTGAGGGTGACTGCGGCGGACTGAACTTCTGGCATGGGGGTCCTTGTGTAACGGAGTGATTGGTTCAGGGTATAACGAAGAGCTGCTGGGTGAGATTCGTACATCCCACCCATCGCAAAGACGCGATGGATGGTGCACCCGTTCTTACTTACCTGTTCTCATTTTGTGTTGTGGATGGGGTTGATGGTGACGGGGGCTACGTTCCAGCCTTCGAGCTTGACCTTGAGAGTGGACGCGTCTTTGATGCCGAGGGCGGTGAGTGTCTCGGCGGGGAGCAGGGCTGTGAGTTCCCGCTGTCCGCCGGGAAGCAACTCGAGGTAGTTGTCGCTCCACGTGATGCGTGGGAGCTTTGCGCCGTGCTCGTCTTCGAGCTCTACGGCGAGTTGAAAGGCAAGCTTGTCCGAAGGATTCGAGAGATGGACGTGGATTCGATCGCCTGCGTTCTGCGCGGTTACTTTCACCTTTGCGGAGGGAAGAGATGCGAGGGCGGTCATGTCTTCGGGAGTCTTGGCGGGCGTGTGGGTATAGTTGGTCTTCGCCCAGTCGAACTCGGTCAGTTTGCCGGGCACCCAGTAGGAGTTGGTGCTGACGATGCGGCCCTTCACGTCCTTGAGTTCGAGGTGGACGATGTAGGTGGCGGAGGTGTTGGAGAAGACATCCTGCGGGATGTCGATGGCTTTGGTGGAGCTGTCGGAGGCGGAGTCGAGCGGCGCTGACTTAGAGAAAAGTTCCTTGAGGTTGAGGTCGTAAACGCGGGCTGAAGCGGTGAGGCCGGGTGTGGCTTCGTAGACGCTGTTGACGACGTAGACGCTGTGGTCGTCGTAGCTGTACTGGACGTGGAGGAGCTCGCAGGCCTTCTTCGCGCCGTAGAACCCGCCGCCCGCGTCGAGGTAGTAGTCGTAGAGGTGCCAGATGCTGGAGGGCCAAGCATTGGTGAGCATCCACTGGATGACTCCGGTGGACGTGTACTTGTTGCGGCCGTAGGCCTCGAACATGGCGCGCTCGCCGTCGAAGGCCATCGATTGCGCGATAAGGTTATAGCGGGCTGCGGAGTCGGGCATGCCATAGGTGGCTTTCATGGCGTCGTTGAAGACGTGGATGTCCTTGAAGCCTCCGCCGCCGGCGTGGTAGGACCAGACATCATCCCGCGGCCAGTCGTGGCCTGGGCCGAGCATCTTCTTGAGGCTGGTGAGCGATGGGATTGCAGGGCCGGGGCCGGTTTCGGTGTTGAAGCCATAGGCTCCGCCGTATTTATTGGTGTCGGTGAGCCAGTAAGAGGGGGCGACGTAATCGTACGGGCCGGTCATCTTGACGCCGCTCTCGCCGGTGACCGTGGTCGGCTGGCCGGTGGCAGAGGAGGCGATGGCGTTGGGCCAGAAGTCCTGCTTGAGGACGTTGAGGTAAGCGGTCTCGACGTTTGCTGGCGGCGGGTTGTCGCTGCCGTTGAGCCAGGCGATGAGGCTGGGATGGCTGCGGATGCGCATGACCTGCGCGTCGAGCGATGCGGTGGCAACCTTTAGGGTGTTGGCGTCCCACTTGTCCCAGTGCTCCCAGTGATCGCAGCAGCACCAGCCGGCGATGACCATGACGCCCTGCTCGTCGGCGAGCCGGAAGAACTCCTCGGTCTCGAGCTTGCCTTCGAGGCGGATGGTGTTGAGGTGCATGTCGTGGACGAGGGCGAACTCGGCGGCGAGCTTTTCCGGCTGCTCGCGCAGCATCATGTCGGGCGACCAGCCGGCGCCGCGGATAAGGATAGGCCGCTGGTTGACCTTGAAGAGACGAGCCCCCTTGGGAGTGAACTCGGAGACGACCTCGCGAATGCCGAAGCGGATGGACTTTTCGTCTGACACCGCGCCAGCGATGACGAACTTGAGAGAGGCGGTTTCGAGCGGGTGAGCGCCTACATCAGCGGGCCACCAGACGTGGGGATTCGAGATGGTGAGCTGAGGATAGTCAGAGGGAGTGAAGGCGATGGACTTTGACTCGTTTGCCGCAAGTGTTACGGGTTGGGAGATGACGACTCCAGCGACGCTGCCTTCGAGTCGACCTTCGATGGGATGGTCGGTTGCGTTATCGACCGCAGCGCGGACGGTGAGTTCGGCGGTCTTTAGAGAGGCGTCGGTGAAGTGGGTCGTCACCATGGGGGAACGGACGACGACAGGGCCGCTTGATCGCAGGCTGACCGCGCCCCACAGGCCCATGTCCTTGTCCGGAGGGCAGGGGTTCCAGTCGACCCAGTTGATGCCAAGATCGGTGGGCGTGGGAGCGAAGGTTTCGACGGCGAGGACGTTTTCGTGGCCGGGCTTGAGAGCTTTGCTGACGTTGAAGTCGTAGGTGCGGTAGGCTCCCTGGACGTCGCTGGAGCTGGCGATCTTGATGCCGTTGAGCCAGACGTCGGCGCGGTAGTTGATTCCGTTGAAGTGGAGCCAGGAGGTCTTACCAGCGTCGCTGGCGGGAACCTCGAAGGACTTGCGATACCACCAGCCGCAGCGGTATGGGCTGTCGGGAGGCATGTCGAGGTTCGAGAAGTTCTGGCCGATGGGGTAGGACGTGCCGGGGATCGAACGGAGATTGGTGCCCACGTAGGGATCTTTGAACTCGCCTGCGGCTACCTGTACGGCGAGCACGGTGGAGGGGATGGTCGCGCTGTACCAGCCTTGCGTCGAGGCCCCCGGGCGCGAGAGGGTCGCACCGTCGCCGTGGATCTTGCAATCAGACTGCACGGTCCAGCCGAGCTTAAGTGGCGTGGCGGTGGCTGCATGAAGAGCGGGCGTTACAGCGGCGAGTGCGAGAACGCAGAGCCGCGAGAGGGCCATGCTGGAAACGGGAGCTTTGCGCGGGAGCATCATCTGCGAACCGTCCTATGGAGATTGAGAGGTAGAGCGTTGCAGAAGGATTTCGCTACGATGGAGATCGCGTATCCGGTTATTGCAACGTTTGAATATGTGAATATTAGTAGAAGTAAAGAAGCTGCGATGTCAATTGAAATCGCGACGGCGTGGGTTTCCGGATGGGTGTGGGTGGGTATGCCACGGGCTTGCAAGTCCATGGCTGGAGCTTTGGTGGAGGGAGGCTGGTTCGCGCGTAGCGCGACTGTCCCACCTTAGCGACGATGAGACTGTCGCGAAGAAGGGGCAACCGGCTTTACTGGCGATGACGGACTTTGGATGACGCTTCGGGTAGGATTAGCGGCTGGCTGCGGTGACGAGAGCTTCGACACCAGGGACGGTCATGTTGAGCAGCACGGCTTGTGGTGCTTCCAGGGTCTTGAGCGTCGCCAGTTGCTGCGATTGATCGGCAGCCGCAAGAGGCTTCTTCTGCTCGATGGCGTCGAGCGCAATGAGACCAATGGCGGAGCTGTCGCGCAGGTTACGCGAGATAGGCGCGAGCTCCGCGGCCAACGCCGAGGAAGAGATGGTGGGTTGGAGTGCCGCGTCGTTGTCGCGCCAGAGAGTGAGCCATTGGCGGGCCTGGGCGCGATCGGCCGAGGTCGCGGTGCCGCTGGCGATGCGGGCAGCGAGATCGCGGAAGTTGCGGGCGGTGTCGCTCTCAGGCGAGACGGCGTCGACGAGCAGGTTCATGGGCGACCCACTGTCGTAGGGCTTCAGATCCGGGCGTGCGTACTCCTTGGGTGGCTCGACGACGCTGGCCACGACGCGCAGCGAGGCAGAGTCGTTGCCGCCGGCGATGCGGTCAATCATGTTGCTACTTGTGGCGAGGTAAGGGATGCCCTGCCAAGTGAGGGTCTGCGCGGCGATCGCGAGGCGCTTGTACATGGAGGCCTGGTCGGTGATGTCCTGCGGCGACCAGAGGCGCTCCGCTATGGCCGCGGTGCGGGGCCAGATGCGACCCTCGATGGTCTCGGAGGTGACCATCTCGCTCCACATGGTGGCTTCACCGCCGAGGATGTGGCTCTTCTCTTGGGGGGTGAGATCCGCGGCCTTGCCGAGCGGGTCGACAGCGTAGTGCTGCGACGCGGGTTCGCTCAGGTCGATGTAATAGCCATTCGAGAGGATGACGTTGTGGCCATTCTTGGCCGCAGCCGCTACAGACTCCTGGCCGCGCCAGGACTGGATCATGACCTGCTTGGGGGTGTTGGGCTGGAGGACTTCATCCCATCCGATGGGGATCTTGCCGTGTTTAGTCACGAGCTCCTGCACGCGGGTGGTGAAGTAGGCCTGCAGGGCCTCGTTGTTCTTGAGGTTGTGGGCGCGCATGTACTCCTGGATGCGAGGGTTGCGGTCCCACTCCTTGCCGTTGCACTCGTCGCCGCCGATGTGGAAGTAGGCATCGGGGAAGAGAGCGGTCATCTCAGCGAAGAACTTGTCGAGGAACTTATAGGTGGACTCACGGGTGGGGTCCATGGCGGGATCGAAGATCCCCCACTGGCGCTCGATCTGGTAAGGGCCGGGGCCGCTGGCTAGATCGGGATAGCCGACGAACATAGCTGTTGCGTGGCCCGGCATGTCGAACTCGGGGATAACGCGGATGCCGCGATCGCGGGCGTAGGCGATCACTTCTTTGGCCTGCTGCTGCGTGTAGAAAAGGCCGTCGGAGCCCTTCTCCTGCAGGAGCGGGAAGGTCTTGCTCTCGAGGCGGAAGCCCTGGTCTTCCGAGAGGTGCCAGTGGAAGACGTTGAGCTTGGTGGCTTCCATGCCGTCGAGGGTGCGATAGAGCACGTCGAGCGAGATGAAGTGGCGGCCAGAGTCGACCATGAGACCGCGCCAGGGGAAGCGGGGGGCGTCGTCGATGGTGACGGCTGGGATAGTGAAGCCGCTGGGGGTTAGCTCGATCAGCTGAAGAAGAGTCTGGAGGGCGTGCATCGCGCCGAGGGGCGTGGGGGCGTCGATGGAGATGTCGGCGGGTGCTACCTGGAGCTTGTAGGATTCGTCGTCGGCCACCTGCTGGACGGTGGCGCTGGGACCGCCGGTGTGGATGGTGATGCCAGGGGCGGTGGCCGGCGCAGAGGCCCATTGTGGGATGCCGGTGCGGCTTGCGACGTTGGCGAGGAAGCGCTGGCGGGCGCGTTCGAGGCGGGGTTCCTGATAGCCAGTGAAGACGATGCGCAGCGTCCCGTTGATGGCAAAGCTGCCGGACGCGACGGTGGCGTGGGCGGGAAGCGGCATGATCTGGAGTGGAGTCTGGGCGTGAAGTGAGATGCAGAAGAGAGAGGCGGAGAGCGCGGCGACAGCGGAGAGGCGTAAAGGCAGGGAAGAGGCGATCAACAGAGGAGTCTCCTTCTTACGGAACTGCATTCAGTGCTGGATCGAGATTGAGATGATCATATCGCAGCAATTTGCGCAATCTCTGATCTTGATTTGCACGAATTCGCGCAAATTCTAGTCGGCGAGCTGAATGCAGAACGCACTATCGTAGCGGGGACCGGTTGCCATCAGTTCCTCGATGATGTCCACGGGCATGATGCCCCCGCGCGCGCCGACCTGGGTGCAGTTGAGGGCGGCGGCGGCGCAGGCGAAGTCTAGCTGGTGTTGCAGCGGCCAGCCCTGCAGCATGCCGTAGATGAAGCCAGCGTGGAAGATGTCGCCGGCACCGGTGGTGTCGACGACGGGGACACGGAATGCGGGGGCGTGATGGAACTGTTCGCCGTCCCAGGCGAGGACACCGTCTTCGCCAAGCGTGGCAGCGGCGATGCGGCAGCCGAAGCGGTGTTGCATCATCTTGAGGGCGAACTCGAGGTTGGGTTCGCGCATAAGACGGCAGGGAAAGTCTCGGCTGGCAACGATGAAGTCGGTGTTTTCGAGCAGGCCTTCGATCCCGGTGTAGATCTCATCGAGATCGGCAATAACCGGAACTCCGGCCTCACGGGCCCACTGCGCGGCGAGGGTCGCGGCGGCGGTGTCGTAGCCATCGACGTGGAGGGCGCGGGCGTTGACGATCCAATCGCGATGCAACTCTTCCGGCCGCAGGTTCATGCGCTCATCGCGACGGCAGAGGACGGTGCGCTCTCCCCCGTCGTCGACGAGGATGAGCGACTGCGAGCTTGCGCCGCCGTTGACGGTGAGTAGGCGCGTCTCGACGCCGGCGTGGGCGAAGGCCTCGCGGTGGAGCGTGGCGGCTACATCGTCGCCGAGCTTGCCAACATAGCGGGTCTTCATGCCCCAGCGCTGGCAGGCGACGACCGTGGAGGCGACCTGGCCACCGGGCAGAACTGAGGCCTGGCTGTATTCGACCTTGGAGCCTCGGGTGGGGTACTTCGAGAGGGGGATTACCGTGTCCGTGGCATTGAGCCCGACGCCGACGAGATCGACCTTTGCAGTTTTTGCCATCTCTAATACTGTAAATGCCGAATGAATCTGTGAGCGCGGGCGAAACGGGTTCGTCAGCGGCGTGTGTCGTCGATGGTGCCGGAGATAGCATCATCGAGCTTGATGTTGTTGCGGTCGAGGAGATTGCCGATGGCGTGGTCGAGGTCGATCTGGGCCTTCTTCCAGTTGCTCCGCGCTGCGATCTCGGTGGAGCGTGCCTGGGCGAGATACGTCTCGTTTTGGACGACGAGAAGGTTCGTGGACTCACCGACGGAGAGCTTGTCGCGCTCGGACTGCAGGAGTTGCTCTTGGTAGTCGCGACTGGTGGTGGCGGCACGATAGGCGGCGTAAGCGGTGTCCACGGCGATGGTGGCGTTTTCGATGGACTCTCGGATCTGGTTGGCGAGCTTTTCAGTGCGGGCCTGTGCCTGGCGGAGTTGAACGGCGTCTCGCGCAGCGTCGGACTGTGCGACGCGATTGCGCAGGGGAAGAGTCAGTTGGATTCCGCCCTGGTAGATGGTGGAGGTGCGGAGCCCGCCGAGAGCGAAGTTCTGCGGGATGGTAGGCAGGCCAGTGCCGGTGCTGCCTAGCTGCTCGTAGGCCTGTTCGGAGCTGCCGCGGGTTTCGACGTTGCCGTAAAGGTTGAGCTGCGGCAGGGCCTGGTTGCGTGACGCTTTGACGCTGATCTCGCCGTTCTTGATCTGGAGAGCGGCCTGGGCGAGGTCGGGACGACGGGCGAGACCCTGCTGGATAAGGTCCGGGACGTTCATGGGATCGGGCTGGTCGGGGACGAGGATGCGGTCCGTGGGGACAATCTCTGTAAACTGTGCGGCGAAGACAGGCGATCCGGTGCGGATGAGTTCATCGCGGAGGATGACCTCCTGCTGGCGATAGAGGCCCTGGGCCTGGATCAGATCGAATTGGCTGCTGCCGAGCAGGGCGCGGGCGCGAGTGAGTTCAATGGGGGCGAGGGTGCCTTGATCAACCTGGGATTCGTCGTCTTCGACCAGCTTTTGCGAGGCGCGTAGGGACTCCTGCTTGACGACCACATTCTCTCCTAGCGATACGAGGTCGAAGTAGAGGCGCGAGGTGCCGTAGACGGTTTCGAGGACCTGTTGCTCGAAGAGGAGGCGGGAGGCCTTGCGATTGTTGTTTGCGATGTGGAGATAGCGAAGGTTGACGTCGCGGCCTCGACCGCGGAGCAGCGGCTGGGTGAGGGTGCTGGAGGTGCTGATGGTGGCGAAGGGATCGTACTGTGAAGCGGAGCCGTAGACGACGGATGAGTCGTTGTTGACGGTGGCTTCAATTTGAGCGCCAGTGCTGAAACCTTGCAGATACGCAACGTTGGCGGTT
Source organism: Granulicella aggregans (assembly GCF_025685565.1). Lineage (NCBI taxonomy): Bacteria > Pseudomonadati > Acidobacteriota > Terriglobia > Terriglobales > Acidobacteriaceae > Granulicella > Granulicella aggregans. The sequence goes on along the minus strand of NZ_JAGSYE010000002.1, from coordinate 904,849 downwards.
ACATATTTCAGGCTCCCGGTCTGGGTGGTGGTGGTCCCTGCGTCCGAGCCGGTCGTCGAGGTCAGCGTGGTGGTGTTCGAGCGCTGGAGATAGCCGGATTCGGCGAAGAGGCTGGGATCGTAGAGCGGGATGTTGGGGCCCTGAGAGTAGGCCGAGCCGGTACCGGCTTCGGACAGGTTCTGCTGGGCCTGCACCATCGAGTTGAGCGAGGTGAGATCTGTAACCGTGGGAGTTACAGGATTGGTGCTGACGGCGGCGGTGTTGAGCAGGGGACTGCCCGGCCCACCGACGCCGTTCTCGGGCTCCTGGATGGTAAAGTCGATGCCGCGGGTGCTGCCGCCGCCCTTGGCGCGGACGAGGTCGGTGTCGGCGAGGACGATGTTGTAGCGCTCGACTTCGACATCGAGATTGTTCTCGATGGCCAGGGCGAGGGCGTCGTGGAGAGTGAGGTAGAGCTTGCCGTCTCTTACGAGGCTGGTGAGGCGGGTGCCGGCACCGGGGAAGAGCGGTGGGACAGTGGGACGGCGGTAGGGGCCGAGGAATCCGAGGAGGTCCGGGCGCAGACCCTTAGGGACGGAACGCGTCGGTGAGGCGTCTACCGCTTCGTCGCGGGTAAGTTGCGGAGCGGGCGCTGCTGGAGGGACGGTAAATGGAGTGATGGGGGGCAGGTTTATGCGTGGGGCGTCGGGGGCCGTCTGCTGATTTGTGACCGGCGAGGTTACGGCGCCGGACGCCGGAGCGATCGTCGTCTGCGCGGGTGCGAGGCCGGTGGCGAGCAGGGCTAAGGGCAGGAGCGAAATGCAGGTGTTTCTCCACTTCCCCTCCGACAAGCTCAGGGGACGGTCGGGATGACGCATCTTTGGGGCTGGGGATGAGAGCAATAGGCGCATTAGGGCTTGCTCCCATTGGAGGACTTGTCTTTCTGCTTACTGCCGCTGCCCTGTTGCTGGGATTTCGCGTTCGCGCCCTGCATATTCTGGTCGGTGATCGACTGATTGCCATACTGGCTGGGGCCGCCGGGAGGGGCTGGCTGGTTGATGTTGGGCTTGGCGCTGTTTTGGGCATCGGGGTTTTCGCCCGGGCCGCCGACGGTTTTCGGCTTGACGGTCGCCCCTTCGGTGATGTCGTCAGTGATCTCGGTGATGATGGTGTCGCCGTCCTTCAGGCCGGAGGTGATCTCGGTGGATGGACCGTAGTCGCGGCCGATCTGCACGGGCTGCATGTGGACTTTGTTGTCGCTGGTCAGGATGGCGATGACGGACTTGTCCTTGCGGATGGCGATGGCGTCACTGGGGACGAGGATGGAGCCGGTGCCCTTGATGGCGTCAAAGGTGACGACGGCATACATGCCTGAGAGGAGCTTGCCCGACTTGTTGTCGATCTGGATTTCGGTGAGGAGGGTGCGGGTGTTCTGGTCGATGGCGGCGGCGGTGCGGGTGACGTCGCCATAGAAGCTGGTGTCGGGCGCGCCCTGCAAGTTGACGGTTGCGTGTTGGCCGACGAAGACCTGGGGAGCGTAGCCCTCAGGTACGGAGACGAGGATGCGGAGGCGCTGGACCTGGGCGATGGAGAAGAGCGCTCCGCCCTGGCCGCCGCCGGTGCTTGGGCTCGCGGCGGTAGATGAGGAGCCAGAGGTGCCGGAGCTGTTCGAGGCTCCGGCGGCTGACCCGGTCTGCTGGCCTTGCGGTGCGCCCGCGCCGGAGCCGTTGGCCGAGCCTGAGGCGGAGACGAGAGCGCCGACATCGACGTTGCGCGCGGTGATGACACCGTCAAAAGGAGCCGTCACTCGTTCGTAGGATTGCAGTGCAATGGTGCGGCGAAGGTTGGCCTTGAAGGCTTCAACGTTGCGCTCGGCGGCGGCGACGTTGGCGATCTGTCCCTGGTAGTCGGTCTCGCGCTGGTCGCCATCCTGTTTCGAGAAGACACCCTTGGCGACGAGGACTCTGTAACGCTTCACGGTTACCGTGGCGAGATCGAGCTGGGCCTTCTGCTGGGCTACTTGCGACTCCGCCTGCGAGACCTGCTCACGCGCCTGGTCAACCTGCTGGTCGAGGTCGGGCGAGTCGATGACGGCGAGTAACTGGCCCTTGCGGACATGGTCGCCAATGTCTACGAGGCGGCGGGAGATATAGCCGTTGGAGCGGGCGTAGACGTAGGCCTCGATGAGCGGCGTTGTGGTGCCGGGAACGGTGAGGCCTGCGGTGTCCTGCGCGCGTTTGATCTTTTGCACCTGGACGACGGGCACCGAGTCTTTCTGGTCTTTCGCGCGAGCTTCGATCTCTTTGTTGCGCGAGTGGCGAGGCAGGAAGCCGAGCAGGAAGATGAGCAGGAAGACGACCACCACGGCGAGGATAAAGAAGAAGAGGATGCGGCCATTGACCGGCTTCTTGTTGGGCTGTGGGGCGTCGTGGTGTTTCTTCTTCTTGCTGGAGTTCGTTTCGACGAAGGCGTTGCCAAGCTTCTGATCGTCGAGCGAGTTGGGGTCGGCGAAGGAGTCGCCTATTTTCTGATTGTCTTGATTGGAAGGATAGGGGGGCATCAGGCGTGCTGCTCCTTCATAGGTGTCTCGTTGGGGTCGCCTTCGGCGTACTCTTCGTCGATCTCTTTCGAGAAGTCAATGGGCGGGTTTTTCTTGAGCAGAGAGTAGATGACAGGGACGATGAATAGCGTGCCAACCGTAGCGAGGAGTAGACCTCCGATAACGGCGCGGCCAAGCGGAGCGTTCTGTTCGCCGCCTTCACCGAAGGCCAACGCCATCGGCAACATTCCGATAATCATGGCGAGGGCAGTCATGCAGACGGGACGAAGGCGAGTGAAGCCCGCGTTGAGCGCGGCTTCGTAGCGGTCTTTACCGGCGACGCGTTCGTCATTCGCGAAGACGACCATCAGGATCGAATTGGCGGTGGCAACGCCGATGGTCATGATCGCGCCCATGAGCGAAGGGACGCTAAAGGTAGTTTGAGTAGCGAAGAGCATCCAGAGGATTCCGCAGAAGGCCCCGGGGATGGCCATGAGGATGATGAGCGGGTCGAGCCAGCTCTGGAAGTTGACGGCCATCAGCAGGTAAACGAGGGCAATGGCGAAGACGATGCCGATGCCGAGGCGGATGAAGGAGTCCTGCATGGTCTTGACCTCTCCGCGCAGGGTGAGAACAGTGCCGGCCGGGAGCGTCTTCTTGGTGTCGTCCATGATCTTCTGTATCTCGCTGGCGACGCCGCCCAGGTCACGCTGGTCTACGTCGGCGTAGATGTCGAAGGTGGGCTGGATGTTGTAGTGGTCAATGACGATGGGCGAGGCGTCACGGCGGAAGGTGGCCAGGTTGCCGAGGAGTTGGCTGGAGTCTCCATTGGGCGAACTGATGGGGGTACGGGCCAGCTCTTGCAAGTTGCTGTTGCGATAGATGGGCGTCTGCACGACGACCTGGTAGTTAACTCCGTTCAGAGGGTTCAGCCATTGGTTGGGCGCGGTTTGCGCGGTACCGGTCAGCGAGATCAGCATCCCCTGGGCAACGTCCTGCTGGGTGAGGCCAAGCTGACGGGCGCGGCTGCGGTCGACGTTGACCTGCATGGTGGGGTAGGAGACTTGCTGGTGGATGTGGACGTCGACGGCGCCAGGAATGGCGGCGATCTTCTTCTGGAGGTCCTGGGCGATCTGGTAGTTATTCTTGGCGCGGCCCACGATCTGGAGATCGATCGGAGCTGGCAGGCCGAAGTCGAGGATCTGGTTGGTGATGTTAGCGGGGGCGAAGAAGAAGTCCCCATCGGGGAACTTCTGGGCAAGGTCGGCTCGAAGTTCACGCATATAGCGCTCAGTGTCGCGCTTGCCAGGGTTCAGGGCGATGAGGACTTCGCCATCGGAGTTGCTGATGGTGCCGGTGCTGCCAAAGGCGAGGTTGATGCCTCCGTTGGGGAGGCCGATGTTGTCGAGGATGAGCTTGATCTCGTCGGGCGGGATGACTTTGCGAATCTCCTTTTCGACTGCGGCGAAGTACTGCTCGGAGTCTTCGATACGCATGCCTTCGGGCGGGGTGACGTGGAGGCGCATCTGGCCGGAGTCGACGTAGGGGAAGAAGTCGCGCCCAATGACGAAGACGAGCGGCAGCGAGAGCAGGATGAACGTGGCAAACATAGTCAGCGTAATGGCGGGGTTGTCGAGGCACCAGGCGAGGACGCCTTTGTATTTGTGGCGGAGCTTCTCGAACTGGTGATCGAACTTCTTGTGCCAGCGCCAGATCCAGTTGTGCTTTTCTTCCTCGATGGCGGCGGCCTCGTCCTGGTAAAGGACGAGCTCGGCGGGAAGGAGGAAGTGCATCATCGTTGGCACGAGTGTTCGCGAGAGGAAGTAAGAGGCCATCATGGCGAAGGCGACGGCCTCGGCCAATGGCGTGAAGAGGAACTTGGCAGCGCCGGTGAGCAAGACGACTGGGATGAAGACGATGCAGATGGAGAGCGTGGAGACGAAGGCCGGGGCGGCGACCTGTTCTGCCGAGTCGAGGATGGCGCGGACGAGAGATTTTTGTTCGCCCATGTTGCGGTGAGTGTTCTCGATCTCGACGGTGGCGTCGTCGACGAGGATCCCGACCGCGAGTGCGAGACCGCCGAGGGTCATCACGTTGATGGTCTCTCCAAGTGCGGTCAGGATGATGAGCGATGTCGCGATGGAGAGCGGGATGGAGACGCAGACGATGATGGTGCTCCGCCAGCTTCCCAGAAACAGGAGGATCATCAAGCCGGTGAGCACGGCGGCGATGGTGGCCTCGCGTACGACCTCGCTGATGGAGCTTTTGACGAAGACCGATTGGTCGAAGAGCGGCGTGACCTTGAGGGTCTTGGGCAGGTCGGCGGTGATGCGGGGGATGGTGTTCTTGACGCCATTGACGATGTCAATCGTGGAGGTCTTGCCGTTTTTGAGGACGGTGAGCAGGGCAGCTCGCTTGCCGTTTTCGCGAACGACGTTGGTCTGGACGGCGAAGCCGAGTTCCACTTGAGCTACGTCTTTGATGTAGACGACAGCACCGTTGGCGGCGCGAACCGGGAGGTCATTGAGAGCGGAGACGATGGTGGGGCTGCTGTTGACCTTGACGACGTACTCGCGGCCGCCGAGACGGGCCGTGCCGGCGGGGAGAATGAGATTCTGTTGGCCGATGGCGGTAGAGACATCGGCGGCGGAGATATGTTTGGCGTACATCAGGTCGGGGTCGGCGTCGACCATGACCTGGCGGGCCTTGCCGCCGTACGGGAGGGGGACGGCGGCTCCCTGGACGGTGGCAAGGCGGGGACGGATGAAGCTGAGGCCGAGGTCGTAGAGATCGGTTTCGGAGAGGCCATCGCCGGAGAGGCCTAATTGCACGATGGGAACGCTGGAGGCGTCATACTTGATGACGTTCGGCGGGAAGCTGCCGGGGGGAAGGCCGCGGAGGATGGTCTGGACGATGGCGGTGACCTGCGCGACGGCGAGGTCGACCTTTACCGTGGGCTGGAAGAAGACCTTGATGACCGAGACGCCCTGGTAGGACTCGGACTCGGAGTGCTCGATGTCGTTGACCGTGGTGGTGAGGGCGCGCTCACAGACGGTGACGATGCGGCCTTCCATCTCGGTGGGCGTCAGGCCTGGATACGCCCAGACGATGGTGACGACGGGAATGTCGATGTAGGGGAAGATGTCCTTGGGTGCTTCAATGGCGGAACCGATGCCCAGGGCGAGGATGAGCATCGACACAACGACAAACGTGTAAGGGCGCCGCAGCGCCAGTCTTACGATCCACATGAAGTCCCTCGGAGATTACCTTGGCTCTAATGTACGTTGGACTATAGTTGCAGGACTCCAGTTGCATAAGTTGAGGTCAGCTCGATTTCGCCCCGCTATACTTTATGTGTGGATAAACGCGTGGCCGACTGAGAGCGCTGCGAATGGGGTAGCATGCGAAAGTTGTTGGGCCTGTTGCGGCGCGATACCGGGGGCAGAGCGTATATACCGGAGATTGACTCCTTCCGGTTCGTTGCGATCATCTTCGTTATTCTCTATCACATGCTCCAAAAGACGCACCTCTATCTGCTGGAAGACCCCTCGTTTCTGACGAGCCGGCTAAACCGTGGGGTTCAACTCTTTTTTACTGTAAGCGGATTCGTGCTGGCGCTGCCGTTCGCGAAGTTCTGGCTGCTGCAGGGCAAGAAGGTCGAGCTGAAGACCTACTTTTTGCGGCGATTGACGCGCATTGAGCCACCTTATCTGGTCAGCGTGCTGTTATGCCTGGCGGTGCTGATTGTGGTGAAGCATCAACCGGTGGGTTTGCTGCTGCCGCACTTCCTGGCGACGCTGTTTTATATGCACTCCTTGATCTACGCGGCGCTGAGCACAATCAATCCGGTGGCGTGGTCGCTTGAGGTGGAGATTCAGTTTTATCTGCTGGTGCCGCTGCTGGTCTATGTCTTCGCGATTCGCAATACCCGGGTGCGGAGGACTGTGCTGGTGGTGGCTACACTGGCGTTGTCTGCGTTTGGGCTGTCTCTGAACGGGCACTATCGATCGGACCACAGCATCGTGGGGACGCTACAGTTCTTTGTCGCGGGGTTCCTGCTGGCGGATCTCTATCTGCTCGATGCGCCTAAGCGGCGCACGTATCTTTGGGACGTTGCAGCAGTGGTGGGCTGGTATCTGGTGCTGGCGACGGACAAGCGGTGGTGGAATCTGATGATGCCATTGGGGCTGGTCGCCGTGTACTGGTCGGCGTTTGCCGGGAAGCTGATCAACGTTCTGTTCCGGTCGAGGTTTACCGCGACAATCGGCGGGATGTGCTACTCGATCTATCTGATCCACCAGCAGATCATTGGCGTCGTGGCGATGAAGCTGCACAGCGCCGCAATGATATGGGCGGTGAGCCTGGGACTGATCTCGGTCTGCTGCACGATCTTCTTCCTGCTGGTGGAGAAGCCGTGCATGGATCATCAGTGGCCGATGAAATTAAGGCAACGTCTGCGCCGCGAGAGCGCAGCCATGGCCGTGGGAGATTGAGGCGGAGAGTCGGACGACCGCTGACGTAGCTGCGCGCTGGTTTGCGCGATACCAGGAACGCCGACAGAAGCAGCTTGTGAAGGGAAGCTCTTGGTGCCCCACGGCCCAAGAAGGAAGGTTATGCAAACCCTGCTCCGCAGGCCTGCATCGAAATCCGGATGAACTCGCTGGGACGCGACCGACAGCTATCGGCGCTCCGATAGATCGACGATGCAGCCGGGAAAGACGTTTTCCGTACACTCCAACGCCATTCTCTTCATCATGAAGGGACCAATATCCCCATAAATCGAGAAGGACAAGTTCTCGGACCTGGATCGGGAGCCATCGCAATCCAGGCCGATTGAGTTGATCGACAAGGCTTTGAAGTGATCCTTCAGCTTGTTCACATCGGCTATGTTTGCGGTTGCGCTTAGAAACACCTCGACGTCATAGACTGTCAGCATCTTTCACCTAACCGCCTTAATAGGTTGGCTCCGATCGGTTTAAGGCGATTGATCGGAGCTCTCTCGTACGCGAACATCTAGATTGGAGCAAAGATCGAAAACGCGCCACCTTCATAGCCGTTCATCGTCACGGTGAAGTAGGAGCGGAATGCCGGGTTCTTCAAGGAATCTGCGACGCCCGTTGGGAGTGAATCGGCACCAAAGTGCATCGTCTGGAATACCGCCCTGTCGTCGATGGAGACAATCGTAGAAGCCACGTTGAGCACTTCGTGGATTGCATCACGTAATGGCTCATCGAGCGAGGGAGCTGCCAGACTTTCCTTCACCGTCTGTGAGGGAAGACCTAACAGAGCGCCGCCGAACGAGCCGAGCAAGGGAAGGTCAACTTGAACCACCCGGATCGAATCCATGGGCTTGATCAGGTACACCCCGTAGGCTTGAGCGGCCTTTGTCAAGGGGGCTTTCAATATCTGCGTGAAATTGACGTTCTGTCCAGTGAGATCAGTGAACAGCTTCGCGATAGTGAACGGCTTCGGTTCGGCCATGATCAGCAGCCTTCCAGAAAGGGATCGAGGGCAGCCTGCACATCGTCCGGATTGAAGGGCTTGGTTAACAGGAAGCTTGCTCCGTTGCTGATGGCCATATCCCTGATCTCAGCGGAGCTCTCCGACGTGATGAATCCAAAGGGAGTCTTGTTTCCCTCTTTGCGCAGTGACTGTAAGAGCTCGATGCCTGACATCTCAGGCATATTCCAGTCTGAAAGGACGAGCTTCGGTTTCTCCTGATGCATCGATTCAAGCGCTTGGACGCCGTTCTCCGCCTCGCCAAATGAGAGGCCCCTGTAACCTGCCTGACGAATGGCCCGCTGCACAAGCATACGCATCGTCTTGCTGTCGTCCACCAGTAGAATGTCCATCCAATTACTCCTTGATTTGCCAACGTCTTCGAAAATCGACGGCGCCGTAAGCATGACTTCTATCGGCATCTGCATTTAGAAATTTCAGGCGAGGATTGCTGATCGGGGGTGGAAAGGCGGTTCCCATAACACGATAGTGATATGAATCAGCAATCGCAGGTGCCGATAGGGAGGGGCTCTAACTTGTAAAGATTTTATAAAGCTCAACACCTGAATCGAGCTCAAGATGCCCTCTATGAACCTATTCAGCGCGAACGTCAGCGCAATTTGCCTCTTAGGTCTGATCCTTATCTCCACCCTCGCGGGAAATGCGCAAGAGATCGAATCGCCCGCAATCTCTACCGAACGGCCAACCGTCGGAGATTCCCCCGACCTGATTCCCCCTGGGAGCCTCCAGTTCGAGAACGGTGCCGGTGTCAGCTTCCAGAGAACGCAATTTACTGGTGACCTACCCGAAACCCTTGTGCGTCTTGGATTGTCCGAACGTTTCGAGATCCGCTATATGTGGAGCGATGAAATGTATCAGAAGTCGCCCACGCCGCATAGCGCATCTTTTCAAATCATGGACCCCGCCTTCAGCGTGAAACTGGGCCTGGGCAAGGCAAACCAGGTGGTTCCAAGGTCCGCGATCGTTGCACTGAGCCTCCCCTTTGGAGGCCCGAAATGGACATCCGGCAGCTATGATCCCGCTGCGACCGCGATATGGACGCAGACCATCGGCAAGAAATACTTCGTCAATGAAGTCGCCGGGGCCACGCTGACCAGTCTCGCCGGTGCGCGTCGACCGAGCTGGGCCCCCAGCGTGGCGGGGGGACGCAGCTTGACTAGCACTGTTACAGCGTTCGCCGAGTATGCTCCCACGGTATTGCAGAACGGAAGCCTGGAGTATGTTGTCGATGGCGGCTTTGCGCTCATCCACAAGAACCTCATGCAGTTCGATCTTCGCACCGGATATCTCAAAGACTCGGACGGCTATCACACGCTCATCACCGTCGGTTACTCGATCCGCCATGACGGATTCTTCCCCCGGTTGGCCCATGTCAGTCGACGCTAGCAGGGCGCTGCGCACTCACAAAAAGCGTCAAGTCTCGATAAGCTACACCCTTTTGGCCCGCGAAATCACCCGGAAGTACCATTACCAGCGCTGAGGGAACAGCAGAAAATTACCGATAGATAAGGCCCGAGGACACTATGGCAACCGCAATCAACACCCCATCCATCAAGATCGCTCCGCTACCCGTCAAGCAGATTGGCGGAAAGCACCTCATCTTTCAGCTCGGCAACGAGGAATTCGCCATCAACGTGATGAACGTGAAGGAGATTATGAAGATGCAGGCAATCACCACCGTGCCGCAGACTCCATCCTTCGTCCAGGGCGTCATCAATCTTCGCGGAAAGATCATTCCGGTGATCAATCTGCGTCGCAAGTTTGGGATCGAGGACCGCGAAGATACGGAGCTCACGTGCATCGTTGTGGTTCGCATGCAGGTGGACGGAGGCGAGCAGCCGGTAGGCATCGTGGTCGACGGCGTAGTGGAGGTGCTCACCTTCAACCCTGAAGATATCGAAGATAGCCCGGACTTTGGGCTCGATGGCGTAATGCCTTATGTGAGCGGCATGGCGAAGGTCAAGGGCCGCGTCAAGATCGTGCTCGATATTGACCAGGTGCTCCATGGCAATCAACTCGAACGTCTCGGGATGCGCAACTAGGCAGGTACTTAGAAATAGATTCGAAATAGTCATAGGAGCGTGAGGAAAGAGATGACAATCGCCAAGAAACTCTACACTGGATTTGGAGCTGCACTCTTTATTAGCCTGCTGATGGGTGTCGTCTCTCTCCGCAATCTGGGAAATCTGGGAGAAAACGTAACGCACCTTTCCGTGGTGAGTGCGCGCTGCCTCTACCTTTCGGGAGACATCAATAATCTGAGCTCCGATATCCTTGGTTCCGCGCGAGGGATGAACCTGAATGCGCACACGAACCAGACTGCGGAGGTCAACCGGCTTCATCAGGTTGCCGTGACCGAGCTAGACCGGATGAAAAGGGAAGCCGAAGAGTTCGAGACACTGACATCCAGCGCTGATCTCCGCCAGAAGCTGCAGTCGAATATCGTAGATAAGATACCAACGCTCTCTCAGGGAATATCTGAAGACTACGATTCAATTGAAAAGGGCAATCTCCCAGCGGCAGATGCTCTATTCCGGGACAAGGTTTCACCAGTAGCGACACCGATCAGCGACGCGGGCGATGAGATAGCGCAGGAAGAGAATAAGGTAGTTGCTGCGTACGGCACTGAAGCCGTAAGCGGCATTTCGCCAGCACGCTACCTGAACATCACCATGATGCTGCTTGCCATTGCAGTCGGCTGCGGGGTGATCTGGGTCGTTCGGAGCATCAATACTGTCCTTCAGGGCAGCATTGCGGAACTGAACGACGGTGCGGAGCAAGTGGCGACAGCCGCTGGCCAGGTCTCGTCGTCCAGCCAGTCGCTTGCCCAGGGCGCGTCACAGCAGGCTGCATCTCTCGAAGAGACCTCCGCGTCCTCCGAGGAGATCAACTCCATGGCCCGCAAGAACACAGACAACTCGCGTTCTACAGCAGAGCTGCTCGCTCGCTCTCAGGAAAAGGTCAACCAGGCGAACCGGTATCTGGAGGATATGGTCATCTCAATGGACTTGATCACAGATTCGAGCGGCAAGATATCGAAGATCATCAAGGTGATCGACGAGATTGCCTTCCAGACCAACATCCTTGCGCTGAACGCTGCAGTTGAAGCGGCACGGGCGGGTGAGGCTGGCATGGGCTTTGCAGTCGTAGCCGATGAGGTTCGTAGTCTGGCACAACGCAGCGCGCAGGCGGCCAAAGACACAGCCTCCCTGATTGAAGACTCCATCACGCGCTCGGGCGAAGGCAAGGTAAAGGTCGACCAGGTGGCACTCGCGATTCGCGCAGTGACCGAGGACTCTGCCAAAGTCAAGGTGATGGTCGATGAGGTCAGCCTCGGCAGCGAAGAACAGTCTCGCGGAATCGACCAGATCGGCCGGGCCATCGTTCAGATGGAGCAGGTCACGCAGACCAATGCGGCAAGCGCGGAAGAGAGCGCGGCGGCAGCCGAGGAGCTCAGCGCGCAGTCCGAGACGTTGAAGGACGTCATCGCCCGCCTCCACGAAATGGTGGGTGGCAATGCGAATGCGCCGAGCGTCTCCCTTCGCAGCACACGTCGTCCGAAACCTGCTGTGAAACTCTACCGTCCTCCCGTCAAGACCTCTACGAAGAGCTTTGCCAGCGATCGTCTGCGAACGACGAGTCCGAGCATCAAGTCCCCTTCGCCGGCAACGTCGGCGGCCACTGAAGCAGATCCGTTTCCGATGGAAGAGAGCTTCCAGTCGTTTTAGCCGGGCCATCTGACCTCAAAGAGATAGATGAGGCGGTCAGTGTCGTAGTTGCGAGCGTCACCAAGCGGTATCGAGAGAGAAGAATATGCCGGCGTCTGCAAAGGATCAATCGAGGGCTACCGCCGCTGCGGCGTTGGAGGAGTCCCTCAATCAGGTGTCGGTCCGCATCATGGTGGAGGGAATCGGTGCCACAGTTCTTGCAGATCTTCGGCAGCTCGGTGAACAAGCGCGACAGGGAGATTGCGACAAGCTCGCAGACCGGACGGTTGATTTGGTGGATTCTCTTACCAACGGAACCGGGAAAGATATCGAAGGAATTCTTAAGACTGGGATCGATGAGCTACGCCTTATGATCAGCAATGAAAAAGCAGGCCTTCCAGCTAACGCGGCACCTCCTTACGCCTCTCTTGGTGACGATGCAGAGCTGATCGCGGACTTCCTGGTCGAAGCGCGCGAGCACCTTTCGCTGATCGAGGGACAGCTTCTTACGCTGGAGCGCGATCCAGGGGCGATGGAGATTATCCATGCGGTCTTTCGCGCCTTCCACACGATCAAAGGGCTAGCCGGCTTTCTCGGCTTCTCCGTCATGCAGTCGGTAGCGCATGAAGTGGAGACTTTGCTCGATCTGGCGCGTAATGAAAAGATCCGAATCGATACACCCATTGTCGATGTTGTCCTGGCAAGCGCGGACTTTCTTCTGGTCGAGATGGCATCGATCGATCGCGTACTGGGCGGAGCGGAATCTGCTGACCCGGCGGATAGCAGCGACCTGGTCGCGAGGATCCGGTTGGTTGCCTTGACAAGCCAAGGGCTTCAACAGGAAACTGCTCCTCCGGAGCCGGCTCAGCCCGTCGCAAAGGCCGCTCCGGTCGAACCAGCTGCAGCCGTAGCACCAGTAGAACCCGCAGCTTCCGTCGCCAAAGCCGCGGTCAAAGAGACAAAGAAAGCTGCAGCCAAAGGGAAGACAACGAAGAAGGCAACAGGCTCAGCGAGCACGCAGTCAGCGCAACCAGCGGCAGCTATTCCTGAGCCAGTTCAACAGGCTGACGAGGAGGAAGACGACTTCTTCCCAGCGGCACCTTCTGTTGTTGCAGCGCCTGAGGCCCCAAAGCGTGAGCCAGTTGCCGTTACCCCTGCGCCTCCTGCGTCGGCTCCGAAGGTCGCACCGGTAGAAGTAGTCGCAGTTGCCCCGGCGAAACCAACCCAGCCAGCCCCCGTAGAGTCTCGCGCTGTCGTTCCTGCGAAGCCAGTCGAGGCCGCTCGGCCGCCCGAACCCACGAAGACCCCTGACTCCGGATCTGTGCGTGTCGAGACGGCCAAGCTCGACTACCTGATGGACATGGTCGGCGAGATGGTGATTGCTCAGTCGCTGATCCGCCATAGCCACGTTCTGTTGAGTTCCACAGACTCCCGTCTGATCGGCGACCTGTCGCATCTGGCCCGTGTCACCGCTGAGGTACAGCGCGCGACGATGAGCATGCGGATGGTGCCTGTCGCGAATCTGTTCCAGAAGATTGAGCGGGTTATTCGTGACCTATCGCGCAAGGCTGGGAAGCAGGTTGTGCTGCAGACCTCGGGAACCGACACAGAAGTCGACAAGACGGTTGCGGAAGAGCTCTCCGACCCGCTTTTGCACATGGTTCGTAACTCGGTCGACCACGGCATCGAGTCGCCCGAAGAGCGCGTCGCCGCCGGGAAGGCTCCGGTGGCAATTATCAAGCTGGCTGCCTATCACCAGGGTGGACAGATTGTCATCGAGATATCTGATGACGGACGCGGACTCAACGCAGGAAAGATCCGCGCAAAGGCTGAAGAAAAAGAGATCATCTCGGCCAACGCCCAACTGACCGAGCTCGAGGTCTACCAACTCATCTTCGCGCCGGGCTTCTCGACGGCCGAGAAGATCACCGACGTCTCGGGACGAGGCGTTGGCATGGATGTCGTGCGCCGGAACGTCGAAAAGTTGCGTGGACGTATCGAGACCCAGTCCGAGCTTGGTAAAGGCACAACCTTCCTGTTGAAGCTTCCGCTGACGCTGGCCATCATCGACGGCCTCGTGGTCGCGGTCGGCAACAATCACTATATTGTTCCGCTTTCGGTTGTACGCGAGATCTTCCAGCCCCTGGCCAGCACGCTGTTCAGCGTTGAGGGTAAGGAAGAGATGGTCCTCGTGCGCGAACAGCTTCTCCCCATTGTCAGGCTTAATCAGAGGCTAGGGGTGAAGTCAAAGATCGACACTCCAAGCGAAGGTTTGCTGGTGGTCGTTGAGTCTGAAAGCAAGCTTTACTGCATGCTCGTCGACGATCTGTTGGGTAAGCAGGAGGTCGTCATCAAGAGCCTCGGCGAGACGTTCCAGGATGCGTCAGGATTCTCAGGCTGTGCCGTCCTTGGTGACGGGAGAGTGGGACTCATCCTCGATACAGACGGAATCTACAGGGGGAGAAGACGATGATTGCTGAAGCCTCTCCCGTACCTTCAAGCGCTGTCGAGATGCGCCCCAACGAGTTTGAGCGGATAAGGCGGATGGCCTACGAGTTTTGTGGCGTCGACCTTAAGGGCAAGCACATTCTTGTCTCTTCGCGTCTTGGGAAGAAGATCCGGTTGTTGCAACTGTCCTCTTTCACGCAATACTGCGATCAGGTGGAGGCAGATTCCTCGGGAGCCATGTTCACCGAGATGATCGACGCCCTGACGACGAACCATACAAGCTTCTATCGTGAGTCCCGCCACTTCGACTTCATCCGCGAGGTTGTTCTTCCGGAGTTGCCTGAGCAGGGCGAGGTCGCTATCTGGAGCGCGGCATGTTCTACGGGCGAGGAGCCTTACACGATCGCCTTCACGGTGATCGAAGCTCTGGGGCAAAAGGCTTACTCCAGACTCGCGATAACCGCTACCGATATTTCGACCCGCGTTCTTGAGAAGGCCAAGAAGGGGTTGTATCCCCTCACGTCAGTGGAAGCAGTGTCCCCCGAGATGCGCCGCGAGTGCCTTATGAAAGGCACCGGCCAATATGCCAGCCAGTGCATGGTGAAGGCGGAGACGAAGAAGCTCATCACGTTCCGTCAGTGGAACCTGTTGGAGCAATGTCCATCGATTGGACCCTTTCAGGTGATCTTTTGCCGAAACGTAATGATCTATTTCGACCAACAGACGCAGCAGCTCGTTGTCGACAATCTTGTATCGCGGCTACTCCCAGGAGGGTATTTGTTCATTGGGCATGCTGAGAGCTTGAACGGAATTACCCATTCACTGGAGTACGTCTGCACGGCGACGTACCGCAAGCCAGGTGGATCGAGAATCGGGAAGGCGGGTGTTCCACGCAGAGTATCGACAGGAACGCGATGAGCAATGTTCTTACTGTAGGCATCAGCGACTGTGCCGTATCCGGAGATCCTAACGCTGTGATCGCGACACACGCTCTTGGTTCCTGTGTTGGATTGATTATTTATGATCCTGTATCGCACGTTGGAGGGTTGCTGCATTACATGTTGCCGGACTCCACCATGGACAAGGAGCGAGCCCAGCAAAAGCCATTTATGTTCGCAGACACGGGAATTCCGCTTCTCTTTCACACCGCCTATAGGGCGGGCGCTAAGAAAGAACGTATCCAAGTAACCGCGTTGGGCGGAGCACAGATTTTAGGGACGAATGACTCCTTTAGCATTGGCAAGCGAAACCTGACGTCGATGCGAAAGATCTTATGGAAGGCTGGAGTCATGCTTCATCACGAAGAGGTAGGCGGGACGGCCCCGAGGACGGCCCGCCTCGAGATCGCGACCGGAAAGATTGTCGTCTCATTCGGTCGAGGGCAGCACGAGATTCATCAGGGACACACGGAGCGGAGAGAAGTATATGGCCTATAACGTACTGATCGTCGATGACTCACCGGGGATGCGGAAGGTTATTAAGAAGATGCTGGGGCAGTCTGGCTTCGTCACGGAACAGTGCCTGGAAGCCGGCGATGGATTGGAGGCTCTGACGGTCCTTGAGAAGGAGCGCGTGGATATCGTATTCACGGACATCAATATGCCCAACATGAATGGTGAGGAGCTGATGGAGCGGATTTCAGTCACTCCGGACTACCAGCATCTTCTCGTGCTTGTTGTCTCGACCGATCGCAGCGAGGAAAGAATGCAAAGGATGATGGCCCTGGGAGCGAAGGGTTATGTGACCAAGCCGTTTGTACCGAGGACGCTTGGGTATGCACTAACAAAGATGACGGCGAGGTGTGCTTAAGATGCAAGCGATTGAATTGAAGCCGTTCATGGAAAGTGCGGTTGCTGAGGTCCTCGAATCGATGTGCTTCATCTCCTCCGAGGGCGAGGCGGCGGATGCGAGCGACAGCGATCGCTCGGACTGGATCCGCGGCGAGCTAGGATTTGTCGGTCTCCCGGGAGGCACCTTTGGCATAGCGGTCCCCCCTTCAACAGCTGCTGTGATGGCTGCCAACTTCCTTGGAGAAGACGAGATAGACCTCAACGATAAGCAGACGGTCGAGGTTGTCTGTGAGCTCACGAATATGGTGTGCGGCACCCTGCTGGCGCAGATTGATTCCAGGCAGGCGTTCACGCTGTCCACTCCGAGGCATGTTCTGCCCGGCACGGAATCGCCCGTGAAGAACGGTCGAATTGAAGGTACGTACGCAACCGACGAAGGCCTCATCTACACGTGGCTGGAACTTCAGGCCACCGCATGAGCGCACCGAACGGCAAGATCAAGGTAATGGTGGTGGATGACTCGGCGATCGTCCGCAAGATACTTTCGGACACGATCGCCATGGAGTCGGACATGGAAGTTGTCGCTACGGCTCCGGATCCCTATGTCGCACGTGACAAGATCCTGGCGCTGAAGCCGGACGTTATCACGCTCGACATCGAGATGCCGCGCATGGACGGTTTGACCTTCCTGAAGAAGCTGATGAAGTTTCATCCTCTACCCGTGATTATTATAAGTTCGCTGACGAAGGCTTCCTGCGAGATCTCTCTTGAGGCGCTAGCAAGTGGCGCGGTTGAAGTGATGGAAAAGCCCGGCGGCCCCTACTCCATTGGGGAGTTGAGGGAAGGACTGGCGCAGAAGCTACGCGCGGCCGCTGGTGCCAGGGTTTCAGCGCCCGCATCGAAGCAATTTGTGGTACCGCCGCCACCGCCCCAAGCGCCGAGCCTGATGCAGAATGACATGGTCATCGCTATCGGTGCGTCGACCGGAGGCACCGAGGCCATTCGCGATGTTCTGATGCAGTTGCCCGCGAACATACCGGGGATTGTCATCACCCAACATATTCCCAAACAGTTCTCGACCTCGTTCGCCCGACGGTTGGACGCTTCATGCCCGTTTGAAGTCAAGGAGGCCGAGGACGGAGACGAAGTTCGTCCGGGACGCGCGCTCGTGGCTCCCGGCGACTTCCACATGGTGTTGCGCGCAAGGGCCGGAGGTTATTTCGTCCAGGTTCAAGACGGCCCCAAGATCTGTTATCAGCGGCCTGCAGTCGACGTTATGTTCGCATCGGTCGCCAATACGGCGAAGTCACGCGCGGTCGGCGTGTTGCTTACAGGGATGGGTGCTGATGGAGCGCAGGGTCTGCTAAGTATGCGGAATGCCGGCGCAAGAACGATCTCGCAGAACGAGCAGACTTGTGTCGTCTACGGAATGCCGAGAGAGGCCGAGAGGCTCAAGGCGGTGGAACAGGTGCTGCCGTTGCCGGGAATTCCAGCGGCTATCGTGAAGCTGGTCTCGAAGGGCGCGCAGGCAATCAAGCGGTCTGCTTAGTGCTGGACGGCGAGGTGAACGTGATGCCTGGAGCGGTCACGTTCGGACTGTCTTGCCCGCCAGTACATCTCCAACCTCTGCGTGCGTTTACGCACTGGAGACGTACAACTTCGGAGACAGATTGCCTTTGTAGACCTGATCAAGTCAACCAAAGATGGCGATAGCGAGGCGGTGGCTCATTCTGTGGTTGAGAGGCAGTTGATTCGATGGGTAAGAAAGTTTTGGCAGCTAGAGGCAAAGAAGCGACGGCGGTGATGTCGCGATGGGCGATCTCTGCGGTTGTGGCTCTACTGATAGGAATGGCCCTGCCCATTTCGGCGCAGACTTCAACCATTGATTCTGATAAGGTTGCCCTTGCTGCGCGGGTCCGGCAACTTGAAGAGACGCTTGCCGCAGTGCAGGCTCAACTCGACGCGATCAAGAGTTCACTCGGCGCACCTGCTAACCCTGCTCCAGGACAGCAGACGGCCGCGAGTGCGGCACCTCAACATGCTGCACCCGGGAGTGCTCCCGGTCTGACTACCCCTTCAGTGAAGGCAGTCGATCCGGAGGCCGTCGCCAATCTGACCAGAGGTGAGACTCTGCCCACCGATATCAATAAAACTCACCGCTTCTTCGAGCGGAAGCCGGGCAAGGACCTTACCTTCTACACGCATGCCGGCGAACTCACGACCTATGGCAACCTCGACGTCTCCTTTGATGTGATGACAAAGGGCATCCGTGACCTGAGAGATGCAAACGGACTTCCTCCGGTAGGCAACAACGGCTGGCTGCCTGATCTTTCCACCAATCTTTCCTACGTCGGCATACGGGGTACGCAGGCCACCGGCCTGAAGGGCCTGGACTTCGTGTATCAGCTCGAGACACAGATCGATATCTCATCGACCTCGGGCACGTCTGAAAGCAACAGCTCCGAGAGCAACCAGGTAAAGGGTGGACTGACGTCGAGGAACAGCTACATCGGTCTGGGTTCGACCAAGTTCGGTGCCCTTGTCTTTGGCAAGACAGACGCTCCCTACAAGCAGTCGACGGCGAGGCTGAACCCTTTCTTCGCAATGATCGGCGACTACCAGGTAATTATGGGAAACAGCGGCGGAGACAATCGTGTCGAGTTCGGCACGAGGCTCGATCACTCCATCTGGTACACGTCTAAGAGGCTCAACGGCTTTGAGGCGAATGTGCTCTTCTCTCCTGGGCAGAACCGTTCCAGCACGAGCGATAACCTCGCTGCAGGGGAGTCCGATTGCACCGGCATAGACATTCCGGGTAGCGGTGGAAGCCTACCTTATGCCTGCAATGACGGAGCGTTCAGCGATGCGGTCAGCGCGAGCGTCTCTTATACGAAGGAGCCACTTTACTTGGTGGCGGCCTATGAACGGCACATGAAGGTCAACCGTCAGAGCGATCTTACGGGCCTCTATGCGAACGTCCCTACGGCGTATTACAACGCCGACGTCGCGGATGAAGATGCCGCCAAGCTAGGAGCGCAGTACACCTTCGCAGGGAAGACAACGGTGAGTGCGATCTATGAGATGCTGCACCGCTACGTTCCAGACTTCCTTGAGTTTCAAAATGAACGTCAACGGTCTGGAAGCTGGCTGGCCTTGACCCAGGTAATCTCCGCCGACGACAGCATCTCAATGGGTTGGGGCCGCGCTTACAGGACGCCGGGCGATCCGGGACAGCACAACACTTCGCTTGAACTGCCGCCGTTAGGCTCCCCAGGAGACGCGACAGGCGGACGAGCCCAGGACAACTCCGCAAACATGTATACGGTCGCGTATCGCCACCGTCTCGCCGGGGGATTGACCGCTTATGTCGATTGGGCCGCTACCTTCAACGGGCCCTACGCGCACTACGATCTGGGCGCTGGTGGTCGCGGCGTCACAACGGATTGCCACGATGCAAGCGATGCGACTGGAGGTGAGTCCTCCGATCCTCATTGCTGGGCGGGTGGCCATCTAAAAGGGGTTTCAGCGGGTCTTGATAAGCGCTTCTAACGAGTTGGCTTTGTGCCGCGCCGGAAAGATAAAACAGGAAACGATGAGAGCCAGAAGAGTTATCAGAAACGATCGCTTCACCCTTCGGCAGATGCCGGAGCAGGATCACGGTGAAGACTCGCGGGAGATGCCATGAGCGGATGGACCGTAAGTAAGCGGGTATTGGGTGCTTTCGCAGTAACCTTTGGACTGATCGTCGCGCTGTTGATGCTCTTTGTCTACCAGACCCAGCAGAGCAACAAGCAACTGAAGAAGATTATTGAGGTCTACAACAGAAAGCTGGCGATAGGCTCTTCGATCGAACTCGCGACGACGGAGATGCAGGGAGCGCAGCGAGGACTGATGCTCTCGTACGAGGCGAAAGATGCGGCCTCTGCACCCCAGTACGTGAGCCTTTATGAGGAATCAGGCAAGAAGATCGACAGTCTTCTCCATGAGATGGAGACTCTTGCCACGAGTGAAGCAGAACGCAACGCTCTTGAAACCGTAAGCACGAATCGAGAGAGCTGGAAGCCGCGATTCGCCAACCTGGTTCGGACCTGCGAGTCTGGCGACATCACGAGTGCTTACGCGTTGCGCAGTCAAAACAAGCTGATTTCGGCTGCGATGCACGCCGGTGCCACAGAGATTGTCGAAGAGCAGCATCGCTCACTTGAGGCGGCCGCGGCTGAGTCAGGTGCGGCAATGGTCAGGGCAGGGTGGTATTCGCTCGTCGCAGGCTGCATCTCGCTTTCAATCGGCGGTCTCGTTCTGTTCATTGTGCGACAGGTAAATCAGGAACTGCGATATGCAGCCACTTCGTTGAATGAAGGCGCGGAAGAGATTGCATCAGCCTCGGGGCAGGTTGCAGCTCTCAGCACTAATCTCGCGCAAGGCGCGAACGAGCAAGCGGCCTTCATCGAAGAGACCTCTGCTGCAACGGTTGAGATCAGCTCCATGAGCAGACGCAGTACGGACGCCTCGCAGTCGACCGCATCCATGTTCGCCGCTTCGCAGATTCGCTTCAACGAGGCTGACCGGTGCCTGGTTGAGATGGAGACTGCGATGAACGGCATCAATGCCTCCACCGAGCAGATCTCGCGGATCATCAAGGTGATCGAGCAGATTGCATTCCAGACCAACATTCTTGCGCTCAATGCGGCAGTCGAAGCGGCGCGTGCGGGAGAGGCAGGCGCAGGATTTGCGGTGGTCGCGGACGAAGTTCGCAGTCTCGCGCAGCGCAGCGCACAGGCCGCCAAGGACACAGCCATGTTTATCGAGGACTCCATCGTCAAGTCGGCGGCTGGAAAAGAGAAGGTGGAGCAAGTCGCAACTGTGATCAGAACCATTACAGGTGACTCCGGCAAGATCAAACACCTTGTTGACGACATCTATCACGGCAGTCAAGAGCAACTACGCGGTATAGACCAGGTTGCCAGTTCCATCCAACAGATCGAGAAGATCACGCAGGAGAGCGCAGCCAGCGCGGAAGAGTGTGCCGCCTCCTCAGAAGAACTTGCAGCCCAGTCTGAATCGATCCGCAGCGTTGTGGCTAGTCTCAACTCTCTGGTCGGCGGCGCGGAGACGAAGGCATATCGATCTTCCAACTCCCGAGAGTCGAGCGCATCCGCACGGTTCATCACGCCGCTGAGATCGATGAGGTAGTGCGCCTCGTAAACGGGCTTTAGATTGAGTCGATAGACGGAATGGGCTTCGACTGCTGTTGCGTCAGATATCAAGATCCAAGCGAAGATGCCTCAAGCCTACAGTGGACAAGCTCGGGTCATTCTCAAATCCAGCGTCGACTGTTAGGTCCTGTTAGCCCATCCACAATGAGGGTCCCATCTTGCTGGCCGTGTCCTAAGCGGCAATTGATGAGGCGCGTCCACGCTCGAGGCAGTCGAGGCTTCGGATTCCGAGGCATGCCCTGCATCTTCTTTTGGTCAAAGGGATCAATCTCCGAGTGCCGATCCACCCGTCCGTCGCAGGAAGTGCACGGTCTGGCGCAAATGCGGCTGTCATCAAGAAAAGTTGATGAACGTCGGGTTACGCTTTGGTTCAACGCACTCCATATCCAGCTAAGGCCGAGAACTTTGCGGTCTTTCATGTCGCCCCGGCGGCCTGCGATCTCCTACACGAGGGTCGTTCGGTGAGATCGCAACGACACGAGCAGGCTTCGGCGGCTGCGGAGAAATCCCAGGTCTCACCAGGAATGACTATGAAGTTGAAAAGAACTCGAAAGATGTTTCGTCCGGCTCTTGGCGTGGTTGCAACAGTGCTGTTATCGGCAGCGGCGATGGCCCAGAGCGCTGTCTCCGGGGTATCCCCACGGCGTGTGCTCCAGGCGGTCGATGCCAGTGACCGTGTGTCGCTGAACGCACCGGTGAGACCGTGGGTCGCCCATGCCAAGGACCTCGGTGCGGCGCCGGCATCGACGGCTGCGCCGAAGATGCTGTTGCTCTTGAGTCGCAGCTCCGCACAGCAGCAGGCTCTCTCGGAGATGTTGAGCGATCTGCAAAACCCGGCATCGCCCCGGTATCACCACTGGCTTACGCCCGCGCAGTTTGGCGAGGCCTTTGGTGTAAATGCCGACGATGTGCAGAGCGTGACGAGCTGGCTGCAGTCGCAGGGCTTCACGGTGACCAAGGTCGCGAAGGCCCGGAACGTGATCGAGTTCTCAGGCAACCTGGGGCAGGTGCAGCAGGCCTTCAACACGCAGATCCATCGTCTGTCCGCAGATGGCACATCGACGATGACGAGTGTGACGCCAGTGCAGGTGCCGCGCGCTCTTGCTCCGGTCATCAAAGGGTTGGTGAATCTCGATAGCGCCAAGCCTCACGCTTCGGTGACACAGGCGGCGCGCGCTACTTACGACTCGACGACCCACAGGATCAAGCCGGACCTTACGCTATTCAACAGTAGTGGGACAGATCCGATTCTGTATATGGATCCGGCCGATGCTGCGACCGTTTACGACACCCCGAACGCCTTATTGAACGCGAACTTCTCTGGCACTACCTACGATGGCACCGGCGTGAATGTGGGCATCGTGGGGGATTCGAACGTCGATCTCACCTCGGTCAGCAACTATCGCCAGGCCTTCCTGAACGAGACTGCGAACAACGTCAATCTTCCGACGATCGTCATCGACGGCAGCGATCCTGGCATCAACGGCGATGAGGTCGAGAGCTTTCTCGACCTTGAGGTGCTGGGTGGGATCGCGCCGAAGGCGAAGCTGTACTACTACACATCCGACAGCAGCGATCTGAGCTCCGGACTGGTGAATGCGATTGGGCGCGCGATTGAAGACAATGTCGTCAGCATCCTGAGCATCAGCTACAGCAGTTGCGAGGCGAACCAGGGAGCAGCGGGCAATGCTTTCTTCGCAGAGCTCTATCAACAGGCGGACGCGCAGGGAATTACGATCACGGTCTCGAGTGGAGACAGCGGTCCGGCGAACTGCGACTCTCCGAATGCCGAACATGTGGCTGCGAACGGCCTGGTGGTCAATGCGCTGGGCTCGACTCCTTACAACATCTCGGTGGGAGGCACGGACTTCGATGTGCTCGCTTCGGACTTCAGCACTTACGTCGACACGACCACAAGCGGGGTTTCTCCTTACTTCCGTACAGCGCTTCAGTACATTCCGGAGCGGCCATGGAATGACTCGACTCGTGTGAACACATCCACTGCCGCGAATGTGCCGCTTCTCATCAATGGCTCGACAAATATCATCGCAGCGGGAAGCGGTGTGAGTTCGGTCTACGCCAAGCCCGACTTTCAGACTGCGTTGACCCCGCCCGATGGCGCGCGCGATATGCCCGATGTCTCGTTTCTCGCGGCCAACGGTCTTTATGGAGCGACCTGGGTGCTCTGCGAGGGCGGCATCCTCGGGTATGACTGCCTGCAGACGAATGGGCAGTTCACGGACGCATCGACTTTCAGTGGTGCGGGTGGGACATCGGCTTCGACCCCGGCGTTTGCGGGAATGCTGGCGCTGGTGGAGCAGTCGACGGGATCGCGGTTGGGGCAGGCGAATGACGTGCTGTATCGGCTTGCCGCTAACAAGTACTCGACTGTATTTCACGATGTTGTGACCGGCGACAATGCGGTTGTCTGCCAGGCTGGGAGTTCGGGTTGCGGCAGCAACGGCTTCACGACCGGCTATGACGCGGTGCCCGGCTATGACCTGGCAAGCGGCCTTGGCAGCGTGGATGTTGCGGCGCTGGTGTCGAACTGGGGCTCGGCACCCGGCAATTCTACCGGGACCACGCTGACAATCAACGGAGCAACCACTCCTGTGAGCGTGGCGCATGGCACGTCTCTCGATATCAGCGTGGCGGTGTCGCCTACGACGGCAAGCGGCAGCGCGGGGCTGGTAGCCAACACGAGTCTTATCGGGGGGCAGCTTGCAATCCCCTTGACGAACGGCGCTGGCGAAACCCACTACAACGGCCTGCCGGGCGGAACTTATACGTTGTATGCGCGATACACCGGGGATGCCACCGATGCGGCGAGCTCTTCCACGCCGATCAGCCTCAACATCGCGTCCGAGCCAAGCACCACAAACCTCACGGTGAACGCCTACACCGCGCTTACCGCATCCACAATCACGACGAACAACGCCATCCCGTATGGGTCGTACATCTTCTCAGATGCCATTATCTTCGGCACTGCGGAAGGGCAGACGGCCACCCAGGGGCAGGCAACCGGCACGGTGACCTTCCTCGACAATGGGAGCGCAATCGGAACGTCGGACATCACGAGCCTGGACAATGCGTCCTTTCCCGGACTTTCGAAGGGAGTCTATCCGTTTACCGCTGGCACACATGTCTTGACCGCGAGTTACGCGGGTGACGCGAGTTACCAGGCGAACGTGAGTGCCCCGGTCAGCTTTACCGTACTGAAGGGAGTTACACAGATGTCGGTGGTACCGGCGTCGCTTGCCACCAACACCGTGACGAACGACATCATCACGGTGAACCTCGCCACGACGGGCCTGGGAGCTCTCCCAACCGGAACGGTGACGCTGCAGGCGAATGGTGTGACGCTGGGATCGACGAGCACGATTGTGCAAGGGTCACAGAGCAATGGACTGGTTCTTGGATTCGCCACCATCACCATCGCGGGTAGTCAGCTGCAGCAGGGCGCAAACACACTGACGGCGACGTACACGGGCGACGGCAACTACGTCAGCGGCACGGCGAGCGTAGTGCTCACAAACAGCAAGGCCACCTTCTCACTCTCGGCGAGCCCCATCAGCCTGACGGCTGGAAGCACGACCGGCGACACCACAACCGTGCGGGTGACGCCGCTCAATGACTTTACCGGCGTCATCAATCTGACGTGCGCCGTAACCAGCGCTCCAGCGGGAGCAACCAGCCCTGTGACCTGTGCCGTCCCCGCCACGGTGGATGTTTCGGGTCTGGGTGCGGTGGCAGGAACACTTACGGTCAATACGACCTCCGAGACAACCGGCGGCAGCTACGTGGTGACGATCACCGGGGTGGATGCGCTGACGGGCAAGCTCTCGGCTACGGCTACATCCAGCGTGACGGTGACGGGTGCGACCCTGACACCGGCCTTCACCTTGAGCAGCGCTGGAGGCATCACGATCGCACCCGGGGCTTCGACAGGCAACACGTCGGTGATCTCGATAAGCCCTGCTGGCGGATTTACCGGAGCGGTGGCGCTCTCTTGCGCGGTGACCTCGTCTCCCGCTGGAGCAGTCGAGCCATTGACCTGCTCACTCTCGAATCCGACGGTGACGATCACGGGAACCGCGGCTGCAACCGCTACGGTAACGATCGGTTCTACCGCGGCAACCACGGCCTCGTTGGAGAAGCGATTTGGCGGAGGTGGTATCGCGCTGGGTTTGATGCTTATTATTCTGCCGCTGCGGCGACGCGGGTTCGCCCCGCTGTTCTGCATGGCCCTACTCGCGGGGCTGGGCATGATGACGGGCTGCAGCGCTTCCTCCAGCGGAACGACTACAACGGCCAACCCGGGCACCACTGCGGGAGCGTACGTGGTGACGATCTTCGGCACGGCGTCGAGCGTACCTCCTGCGACAACGACAGTGAGCGTCACCGTGAACTGATCTGTCACTCCAGCACTTCTTCACCGCGCGCCGGCAGAATTGGTCGTCAGCGCGCGGTGTCATCCGGATCACGTATCTCCTAAATTCACGTGAGGTAGATCAGCATGGTATTGACATCAACACGTACATGGATCGCGGCCATAGTTATCCTCTCTTCTATTCTTGGCGCCGCAAGTGCGCAGAGCACGGTGAAGCCGCGAACGATTACCAGGACCACGCCAGCGACACCGTTTGAGCGAACGATGAGCCCGCTTCTCGGCAAGCTCAAATTTCCGGCTTCGAGCCGTGCTGAGAACACTCGCGGCGCCTCGCCGAATGCGTCTGGCGTGACCTTGCCTAACTTTGGTGGCTACCTTTCCGCTCCAGCGTATCCGGCGCGCGCGTCGAACTCCATCGCTTACGATCCACTGAATAACGGCGTGCAGACGGCGATTGCGGCGGACTTCGATAAGGACGGGCTTACGGATGTCGCGGTGATCCAATTCGATGGCACACTCAACATCCTGCGCAATACCGGTGGCGGGGTGCTTGCAGCGCCTGCTGGCTATATCAATCCAAACCCCAATGTTGGATCGGAGAATGTGGCGCAGTCCTTTGCGGCGGACCTGAACGGTGATGGGTATCCGGATATCGTCGCCTTCGATGCGGCGAATCTCGTTCTGTTGACATTCTTGAATGACGGTAACGGCACCTTCAGCACGGCACAGACGATCACCCTGAGCACAGACTACGGCAACCCCGCCGGCATCACGGTGGGCGATGTGAACGGCGATGGCAGGGCCGACGTGGTGGTCGCCTACTATAACGTGCTGTCGCGGACCAGCTCGCAGATGTCGATCCAGTCGCTCATCGGCAAGGGGGATGGGACCTTCACCGCGATGACCGCGGCG
The DNA here is from genome assembly GCF_025685565.1 of Granulicella aggregans. Taxonomy (NCBI): domain Bacteria; kingdom Pseudomonadati; phylum Acidobacteriota; class Terriglobia; order Terriglobales; family Acidobacteriaceae; genus Granulicella; species Granulicella aggregans. The sequence goes on along the minus strand of NZ_JAGSYE010000002.1, from coordinate 878,348 downwards.
ACCATCTCTGTGCCGACGTCACTCACGCTGTCGGGCCTGGCTCCGGTGGCTTTGGGAGACCTGAACGGTGATGGCAAGCTCGATATCGCCGCACTGCTGCAGGAGCAGAACTCGCGTTCAGCAGGCGTATTCGTGGTAACGACTGCGCTGGGCACTGGCGATGGAACGTTCGCGGCGCTGAATGTGAACAGCCCGATCTCGGCGAACGTGTCAGGAGTCTTCGACCTGTCGTTCAATAGCGCGGGTGTACAGATTCTTGATTTGAACAAAGACGGCAAGCTGGATCTCGAGGTCGACATGAACGGGTTGTTGTATGTTGCTCTGGGACAGGGAGACAACTCGTTCAGCGCGCAGGTAAGCTCGGACTTTCAGGGCGGATATGCGGTGGCCTTCGCCGATCTCAACGGCGACGGTTATCCTGATGCAGTCTGCGGCTCTGCTGGTCTCCAGGTCTATCTCGGTAAGGGCGACGGGACCTTTGCTGCACCAGCGATCAATGGGCAGTATGCGATCGACATTGCAACGCCTCAGGGCGTTGTCGCCGCCGACTTCGACGGCGATGGCATGCTGGACATCGCGGAACTCGGCTCGGACTATAAAGAAGTTTCGATGTTCTTCGGCAACGGAGACGGCACGCTGCATGGGGCGTTACAACTCAGCCTGCCGACCGATAGTGCAAGCTTCGATACCGAGCTGGAGAATGTACTGAAGGCGACGGCCAGGCCCTACAGCGACCTGGTTGTGCTTAACCTCGGTGGCACTGCGCCTTCGCTGCAGACGGGCCTGAGCGATGGCAAAGGGAACTTCAGCTACGTGCCTTCGCTTACGGCGGGACTGCCTGTTGACTTCGACTTCGTCGAGCCGGTGCAGGCAGACTTCAATGGAGATGGGCAACAGGACCTTCTGATGGCGGGGGCGGCGGGCGAACTCTGGGTATCGCTGTCCAACGGCGACGGCACCTTCGCGACACCGCTTGCAATCAATCTGCCGACGCTGACTTGCCCCTTGTCCTACGGCGCGGCTGGCGATCTGAACGGCGATGGCAAGCAGGACATCGTGGTGGCCTATGGTGGCGATTCTGTCTGTGGGGGAACAACAACTGTGTCCGGGTACTTTGTCATCGCAGGCAAGGGTGACGGCACCTTTCAGACACCGGTTTTCTTTCCCAGCGGCACGCAGCTCTACTCGGCGACGCTTGCGGATATGAACCTCGACGGAAACCTCGACCTGATTCTCGATGATGTTCCTACCGCAACCTCGGGTACTTTCCTGTTGACGCTACAGCCGGGCAACGGAGACGGTACGTTCGGCGCGGAGTCGACGCTGCTTACGAACTACGTGGTCACCGACGTGAAGGTTGCGGATATGAACCTGGACGGCAATCCGGACGTGCTGCTCGCGGCCGAAGAGGTCTATGGCAGCGACGTCACTACAGCGGGACTGGTTCTAATCAACGGCAATGGCGATGGGACGTTCGGTAACCACAGCCTGATCGCGGGCGGGAATGTCTTCCTCCAGACACAGGTCGCGGACATGAACGGCGACTCAATTCCGGATATCGAAGTGTCGCTCTATACCAATGGGGCGCAACCAAATACCTACTACGGGTTCTCGACTCTGCTGGGGCTTGGTGATGGGGGCTTCAGCGCACCGTTCAATCAACTCATCCCGTTGAATGGCGTCTTGCCACTGGTAGGGAACTTCTACGATGACAACGCTCCGGACGTCGTTACGACAACTTTCTATGGCGTCGATCTCTTCCTGGGGCAGGGAGGCACGACTCTCACGCTCGGAACATCGGTGCCGTCCGTGGTCTACGGAAGCTCGGAGACGTTTACAGCGAAGGTCGCCGCATCCATGTCCGGTCGTCCCGCCTTGACGGGTACGGTCTCGTTCTACGACGGCACTACCCTTCTGGGGAGTGCTCCTGTGAGCGGGGGCAGCGCGAGCTTCAGCACGGCTGCGCTGGCTCTGGGGACGCATACCGTCTCCGCAGTTTACTCTGGCGATTCGAACTTCAACCGCAACACCAGCGGCACTGTGGCGGTTGCGGTCACATCGCTTGCGCCTGCGTTCGCGCTGTCGAGCGGTTCCAGTGCGCTTACGCTCGCACAGGGTGCTAATGGAATTGTGCCGTTGACGCTGACCGCCAACGCTACGTTCAGTGGGCCCGTCAATCTAACCTGCACCGGCGCGCCGAACAACGCATCCTGCGGCTTCAGTAGCAATAGTGTCGTCCTTACGGCTGGAAGCTCGGCCACTGCGGCTCTGGTGATCGGAACTACCGGAACCAAGACCTCCATGCAGATGCCGCCCTCTGCGCCGTGGCAGGGTAAGGCGTCGGTGGTGAGCGTCGCGTCGCTGATCCTGATGTGCTTCATCAGGCCGCGGAAGAGGCTGAGGGGCGTGCTGTTCGCGGCGTTGCTCGCAGTAGCGGTTATGGGAGCATCAAGCTGCAGCGGGGGCGGACCGACCGTCGCATCTGTTGGCAAGACGTCCTTCACCATTACTGTAACGGCGACGCCTACCGGTAGCGCTGGCACAGCACAGACTACAACCGTCAATGTCACAGTGCAGTAGGTCTAAGAGTCCATCCGGCAAAGCGGGAACAGCACCTGTTCCCGCTTTGCCGGAAAGAGGTCGCACTGAAGTTCAGCTGTACATGGCTTCGAGATACGGTTGCACCTAAAATGAAGTTATTGGAACGCATTAAGCAAAATCCGCAATACCTTGCCTTCTGGCCACTACAGGTTGCGGGGTGGGGCACTTACTTGTTGATGAATGTCCTTTCGTCGATTCCTTATCGACACAGGGCAGACTATATTGCGTTTCGCGGTGCATTCCTTGCCAGTAGCTTCCTTGCCAGCTTCCCGATGTATTGGCTCTGCCACGCCCTATGGAAGCAGCGTCCGCGGATACGCGTTATCGCGGCTTTCTGCATCATTGCGTCTTATCCACTGGGCCTTCTTTGTGCCGCGGCAGCCTTCGAGGCAGGGATCGTCTTCAGCACTCACCGTCCGCCCTTTACGTGGGCTGACGTCATTACCGCAGCGCCAAGCGGTTGGTTTGCGCTTATCGCGTGGTCGTCTTTTTACTTCGGCATCAAGCATTATCTGGAGCTGAAGGAAAAGCACCGGCAGTTGCTGGCCATCGAGCGTTTGGCTCGCGAGGCGCAGATTCGGGCGCTGCGATACCAGTTGCAGCCGCACTTCCTCTTCAACACGTTGAACGCGATCTCGACCCTGGTGCTGAGCGAGCAGATCAAACCTGCTACCGAGATGATCGGCAAGCTCGCACACATGCTGCGCAGCACGCTCGATTCGCCCGACCTGCACCGGCTTCCTTTTTCCGATGAACTCGCCGTCACCGAGGAGTATCTCGACATTGAACGGGTGCGTTTCGGCGACCGTCTTGAGGTCCGCTGGGACGTCGACCCCGTCGTTCGCAATGTTCTGGTTCCGCGCCTCCTGCTTCAGCCGCTGGTGGAAAACGCGGTGCGGCATGGCGTGGCAAGAAGGCCCTATGGCGGTTTCATTCTTATCTCGGCGCGCCGTGTCGGGACGAGTCTCGCGGTCCATATCGAAAACCAGCTTCCGGAAGAGAAGGCTTCCGTATTGCTCGATCGGGTCGTGCGTCCCGGCGGTCTTGGGCTCGAGAATGTAAGACTTCGCCTGAAGGAGATGTATGGTGAGGCTGGAAGCATGCACGCCTCCGCCAACGCGCGCGGGAACTATGAGGTGTCGTTGCTGCTGCCGGGCATCGAGGCGGACAGCTCGGATAGCACCTCGAGCCCTATCGAAGTCTATGAAATTTAGCGTCCTTATCGTTGATGACGAACCGCTCGCGCGGCAGGGAGTATCGCTGCGCCTGCAGCCTCATGAAGACATGGCCGTAATTGGCGAATGCTCAAACGGCCAGGAGGCCCGGGACGCAATCCTTGAGCGCAAGCCTGATCTGGTCTTTCTCGATATCCAGATGCCGCTGCTCAGCGGCATTGAAGTGATGCGTACACTTCCTCCCGATCAGACCCCGTACACCATCTTTCTCACCGCTTTCGACGAATATGTCATGCAGGCGTTCGAGGTCCATGCGATCGACTATCTGCTAAAGCCCATCGACGACTCGCGCTTCAACGCGGCACTGCAACATGCTCGCAGAGTGCTCGGTGGCACGCAGGCCGCTACCTACCAGGAGCGATTGCGCGAGTTACTCACGCAGGACGCGAACATCCCGGTGCCTGCGCCGCTAAGAGAGTTCTCCGTCCGCACGGGCAGGCGCGTCACGTTCGTCTCCGTCGAAGATATCGATTGGATCGAGGCACAGGGCGACTACGCTCAACTGCACGTTGGAAGCAAAGAGTATCTTCTTAGGGAGTCACTTACTTATCTGGAGAGCCGCCTAGATACAGGGAGCTTTCTCCGCATCCACCGTTCGGCGATCGTTCGGGTCAATCGCATCGTGCGCGTGGAGTCGCGTCCAAACCGCGATTGCGTTGTAACCCTGGCGAACGGCAACTTACTCCGCGTGAGCCGAACCTACAGTCATCATCTGCGAAATCTCTTGCGCAATGGATCTCTCGTCTGATGCGATAAGTGTCGCCGACACTATCCGGACTCGATCTGGACGGTGGATTTCTTATCTTATCGCTCCTGTAAATCTTTCTTGCGTCCTCACAACTCAGGCGGCATACTGTTTGCACTCGGGCCCATCCACTTTGTGACAGGAGCCTATGACGAATCCATGGAACGGAAAAGCTGTTCTCCAGGTCTTCTGGTGGAACTGCTCCAACACTGCTTATTCCAGTTTTTATAACTACCTGGCCGGACTGGCTCCTACCCTCGCAAACATGGGGTTCGATGGGATCTGGACGCCGCCTCCTTGTAAGGGCAATGGCATTGCTCAGAATATGGCCTACGAGCCTTACGATTACTACGATCTGGGCCAAAAGAATCAACAGGGCGGCGTCGCTACCTGGTTCGGCTCTCAGGATGAATTCCTGCGCATGGTCGCCGTCTGCCATGCCAATGGGCTCGAAGTCTATCCCGACATCGTACTCGACCATTGCTCCCCCGCAGATGCCGACCCGGACTCGCCCTTCAAAGACCCGGAACACAACTACAGCAGCTTTCACGGCGTAGGCTTTGCCGGTCCTGGCACCGGACGCTGGCCGCGCAACTGGCTCGACTTCCATTACAACCCGCAGCACTGGCACAACCCGAGCGACTGGACGCCGCCGCCCAACCCAGAGAATGACTTCGGCTTTGATTTCTGCTACCAGGGACGATGCAGCGACACCGGCGACGCTCCGTCCAACTGCCCCGTCCGCGCTAACGCCCGCGCCTGGTTTGTCTGGTTCGTCAGGCAGTCCGGGGTCGACGGCTTCCGCTTCGACGACGTCAAAGGCTTTCCGCCGGAGGTCGTCGAAGACGTCCTCTACAACGCCATGGGTCCAGGCCTCGAATACTTCTGCGTAGGCGAGTACCTTCCGGACTATTCCTCTGCGGATCTGGACAACTGGTGCAACGCAACCCTTAACCGCTCCGGAACCTTCGACTACAGCTTCCGCTACGCTCTCAGCGACCTTGCTAGTAGCCAGGGCTTCTATAACGTCGGGAATCTCCCCTCTCTCCAGCAGCAGAATCGCTTCAAGACCGTACCGTTCCTCAACAATCACGATACCCAGGATGGTACCCTCGGGCCGTATATCAATCCTGACGACCGGCGCGCGCAACTCGCTTACGCTGTCGCCATGACCGTCGACGGCAGCCCCCAGCTCTTCATACTCGATCTCTTCAACACGCTCTTCAATCTCCCCGCCGACCGGCATACTACGCGCCCGTGGCTGGTCAACCTGCTCTGGTGTCATCAGAAGCTCGCCTTCAAATCGGGAGAGTACTTCGTCCGCTATCAAGGCTCGGAGCAACTCCTCATCCTCGAGCGCGGCGCCCGGGCCATCGTCGCCATCAATAACGACGGCGCTAACTGGCAGTCGCAGTGGATCTCGACCGCGTTCTTCCCCAACACCCAACTCCACGACTACAGCGGCTCCATGAAGGACGACATCTGGACCAACCAGGACGGCTGGGCGCACATCGCCGTCCCGCCCTGTTCCTACTCCGTCTGGGGGCCCGCAGGCATCACTGGCGGCTTTGCACCCACTCCACGCCGTACCCTCCAGCAGTTTGAGATGGCCGACGACCTTGGTGACAGCAATCCGAACAGCCCGCGATACGGGGGCTTCGCTATCCCCGCCGTCCACCGCACCGCGGGAGCCGTCTGGCCGGCCACCGGTTCAAAGGTCAACCTCTTCGTCTATGCCGACGCGCCCCAGCAGGTAGAGTTGCTGATCCTGCCTCCAAAGGGAGCAGCAGCAATACCTGGCTTCACTGGCACCGCCGGGCCGGACCATCCACTCGTGGCCAGTTTCGAGGTTGGCCTCGAGGGCCGTCACATCCTGACCGCGAAGCTCACGAACGCAGCCGCCCTACCCGCGCGCCTCTACGTCAAAGTCGACTACCTGGGTCCTAAAAATCCAACCGCATTGTGATGGGGAGTTTGCGCAAGGCCGTGCGGGCCGAGGGTCCAGGGACTCTCAGCCCTAAAGTCCTTCACATGCTCCGGAAAGATTGGGCCAAGTGTCGGCTCGGCCATTTCAGCTTCTGGGCTGTGCATAGCCACTTTCCGCGAGCCGCGCTCCCATTGTCTGATACATCTCCTCATTGCGCGGCTGCCATGTTGCGAGCCCATCAACATAGCGGTTGTACATGCAAAAGGCTGCGGCGATGAGAACGGTGTCATGTATCTCAACGTCTGAAGCGCCATGTTCTCGCGCGGCTTCAACCATGCCGGGGGTGACGGACTTTGCGTCTCCTTGAACATGGGCTGCGATCACCAGGAGCGCCTTGAGTTTCTCAGATATTTCTGCAGTAGAGGGGTCGCTGCATACGGCAGCGACCAGTTCCGGACTGCCGCCGACGTGGTTTGCGGCAGCAGCTCCGTGGCTGGTCTGGCAGAAGTAGCAGGTGTTGCGCGAAGAGACGAAGCTTGCGATCAACTCGCGATCGCGTGAGCTGAGGCTGGCCTCGCTGCCGGGCTCGAAGAGGAGAATATGCGCCAGCTCTCGCATGGGCTTCGCGGTCTCCGGGCGGAAGGCGAAAGCTGCGCCTATTCCGGGAATATCTGCGGGAAGATGGATGTGTGGCATGTTACCTCGCGATCAGTTCTGGTTCAGTTGTTGAAACGATCGGGGTCGCTACGTTCGTCAGGTTGGCGGCGACATAGCCGTCGCGTGCGACCATCTTACCGCGCTGACGATAAAGATCGGGATCCTGCGGCTGGACTGTGGCCAGGCCATCGACGTAGCGGTTGTACATGCAAAACGCCGCGGCGATGAGGACCGTATCGTGGATCTCGATGTCGGTCGCACCCTCGTTGCGAGCAAGTTCGACATCCTCGGAGGTGACCTTCTTGCCATCCTGCTGAACTTTGCCTGCGATGTTCAGTAACGCCTTCAGCTTTGGCGATACATCGGCCGAGTGAAAGTCACGCTTGACGCACTGAACCAGATCTTCGTTGCCGTCGAGATGTGCGGCCGCGATAGCACCATGTATCGATTGGCAGTAGTGGCAGTTGTTCTGCGAGGAGACGTAGGTGGCGATCAGTTCGCGCTCGCCTTGCGTGAGAGAGTTGGGATGACGAAGCAGGACCTCGACAAGTTCGTTGAGCGGCTTTGAGGTCTCGGGACGAAAGGCCATAGGGCCGCGGATTCCGGGCAGGTTTGGAAGTGCGATGTGGGGCATGGTGATCTCCTTGAGATGAAGTGACGGGTTAGAGGGCCGTGTCGACCGCAGCCTGAAGGTTGGCCGATGAGATGAAGTTTGAGGAGGAAGTGCGTGGATACTTCGGTAGAAAGAATTGCAGGACCGCCGCGATGAAGAGCGGCAACGCGAATGAGAGCACGGTTGAGGGAAGATAGGTGCCGGCCTTGTCGAACGCGTGACCCATGAGGACGGGACCGATCGCGCCGCCGACCGCGTAGGCGGTCCAGCTAAGGCCGTAGAGCGTTGAAAAGCGCGAGCGGCCGAAGTACTTCGCGATGAGGTAAGGCACGACATCCGCCTCGCTGCCAGCGCCAAAGCCCATGAGGAACGCTCCCGCGATACCGAGAGACGCGGTCGTGGCGTAGGCGATGGTGAGGACGCCGAGGCCAGCGATCAACAAGACTCCCACCGATACGAAGGGTGCAAAGAGCCGGTCGAGAAGGTGCCCGGTGATGAGACGTCCGAGGATGCCGGAGACTCCGAGCATCGAGAGTGCGAGGGCCGCGCTGGCCGGCGTGATGGAGCGGCCGGTGAGCAGAGCCGCGAGGTGTGCGATGGCCGCGTTGAGGCTGAAGGCAGAGAGTGTGACCGGAAGGGCGATCAGCCAGAAGATACGCGTCTTCAGGACGGCTCCGATCTTCGTTGCGACCGCACTATGCGTGGACTCAGTCTCGACGATCTTGCGATTGCGGACGAGCAATGCAGTAAGAGGGAAGCCGACGAGAGCGATTGAGCCGAGGGTAAGGTACGAAGCTCTCCAGCCATTCGTGGTGATGACGTGTTGCGCGATGATTGGCAGCAGGATGGAACCGGTGCCGCTGCCTGTAAGAACGATGGCGAGGGCAAGTCCGCGACGTTGCTCGAACCATGTGAGCACAGCCCGTGAATAGGCGAGCTGCGCGGTGCCGTTGCCTACGATTCCGAGCAGCAGGTAGCTCGCGTAGAACTGCGCGATATGCCCGCGAAGCAGAGAGAGCGAGGCCATGCCGCACGCGAAGACGACGATGCAGGGCAGGATGATTCGTCGCGGTGGCAGACGATCGAGCAGCGAGCCGATGGTCGGCGAACATGCCGCGACGGTAAGTGCGGTGATGGCGAACGCGTTCGAGATGGCCTCGCGTTTCCAGCCGAAGGCATCGTGCAATGGCCCAAGGAAGAGGCTGAAGGTGTAGGGAACCATGGCCGCGAAGCTGACCATGACTCCGACAAATGCGGCAAGCGTCACTCGCCACCCGGCGTACGAAAGAGAGTTCTCTTCGGCGATGGTCTCAGACACGGACATATCCTCGTTCGGCAATCATGGCACCGTGTATCTTGTGTCCCTCGTGCGAGACCGCGTGCACGCCGCTCGACGAGACCCAACGATTGTAGAAGTTAAAGAGAGCCGTGACAGTGATGGCGTAGTAGATCGCGGCATCGTCCCAACCTTGTGCGCGGAGCGACGCGGTATCCTCGCCAGTGATGTTGGCGGAGTCCATCGTGACCTTGCGCGTAAACCGGAGGAGCGACTTTTCAGCGTCAGTGATCGGTGCGGTGTCGAGATCGCGAACGACCGCCGCGACGGTCGCTTCATCCGTCAGATGCGAGGTGACTGCGGCGTGCGAGCGCATGCAGAACTCGCAGTGGTTGAGTGAAGAGGTATAGGTCGCGATGAGCTCGCGCAGAGCGGGCGAGATAGGCCCGGGCTCATGCATGACGGCATGGGTGAAGCGGCCCATGTGGATCGTCATCTCCGGCGCGAAGGCAAATAGATTCCAGATCTGCCAGTTCTCCTGGCCGTTGGCGCGGGCGCGTTCGATGAGATTGAGATAGCTGCTGGGCTGGGGGTTCGCTTCAACTCCCGGCAGGAACATTGGTTCAAGAGTGGGCATTACGGTCGATGACATAAGGCTCCTTAGAACACGATCTTTACGGCGAACTGAACCAGACGAGGGGAGCCTGATTGAAGCACGCGGCCGAAGTTGGGCGAGGCGAGGTCGGCGATAGGAACACCGAAGTTCGCGTGGTTCGCGATATTGAACATCTCCGCGCGAAACTGAGCGTAGGTCGCTTCGCGCAGCGGGAAGTTCTTCACTGCCGATGCATCCACGTTGGTGAAGGCCGGTGCTCGTGCGACGTTGCGGCCCGAGTTGCCGAACTGTCCTGCCTGGGTCACGGGGTTCAGACGCTGGAAGTCCGACGGGCTGATCCACTGGTTCACGGTGTGCGGGCCATGGTTCGGATTGTGCAAGAGGTTAGGCCGGCTGGCGAAGTAGCCGGAGATGGGCGGAGAGCTCGCCTGGAGCGACACGTTGGTGCTGTCGTAGACGGTGAAGGGTGTCGCCGCGTTCGCAATGGCGATGGTGTTCAACTGCCATCCGTCGAGCAGCAGCTTCGATGTGCCACTCATGTGCGCAGCAAACGGGACCTGCCATATCGCGCTGGCCACGAAACGGTTGCGTGCGTCGAAGAGCGATGGGCCGTGCTCCGCCTTGAGATCGAAGGGGTTTTGCGCGAGGTCGTTCTCTCCGCTGAGTGGCTTGGCCGAAGCGCCCTGAAGATTCATCGACGAGAGATAGTCCATCGTCTTCGACCACCAGTACGAGACGTTCACGCCGAAGCCATGCTGGAAGTTGCGAGAGACCGAGAACTGCGCTGCGTGATAGGTTGAGTTCTGCCCGTAGGTCAACTCGCCCACCGTGGCGAAGTCGCATGGCCCGTTATTGGGCTGGCAGTTCGCATACTCGCGGCGTCGATCCGCATTGGAAGACGTCGCTCCCGGGCCGAAGACCGCGGGATTCGCCTCGATGTTGCGCGGCAGGTGAGTACCCTTGGTCCCAACGTAGCGGGCTTCGAGCACGAAGGCGTTCCCCAGCTCCTGTTGTATTCCGAGGTCCCAATCCTGTGCGTTCGATGGCTTGGAGTTCGGGTCCATCGTGAAGGCTGTGGCCGGCTGCGTGAAGGTGTTCGGCGTGGGAACGGTTCGACCCGTGTAGGGAGCCTGAAAGTTGACCTTGCCGGAGATCTCTACGAACTGCGCATAGGGTAGAGACGAGACGGGGGTCTGCGCGGTGACGTTCGACCCATTGGAGAACGGGTCATAGAAGATGCCGTAGGCGGCGCGGATAGACGTCTTATTGTTCCCATACGGGTCCCAGGCGAAGCCAACGCGCGGCCCAAAGCCCTTGTAGTAGCTGTGCGCGATCCCTTTGCCAATCCCTGCGTCACCGGGATAGAGCAGCCCTGCGGGCGCATCCGGGCGCACTGTGGATTGCTGCCCTGGAACGAAGGCGTTCAGCCGGTCGTGGATCTCGGTGTTCGGGTTGATGATCTCGTAGCGAATGCCCGCGTTCAAGGTGAAGCGGCGGGTCAAACGCCACTCGTCGGTGAAGAACGAAGACATTCCCCAGTGGCGGACTCCGCGATCGAATGAGCCTAGCCCCTGGTAGAACAGCACAGGAGTGCCGAGCAGCAGGTTGGCAAAGGCATCGTTCGTCGGGAACGAAGAGGCGAAGACGAAGAAGCCGTTGGGGGCGATCGATTGAAAGAGGTTGAACTGGTTGCGCACGAAGTCGCCGCCGAAGCGGAAGAGGTGTGCTCCACGCGAGACCGAGACGGTATCCGATACTTCATACGTATTTTGCACCGAGGTCCGCGGGCCGGTGATCGCGCCGCCGACCGGCGAGTATCCGCTTAGGTTGAAGAACGGTGGGCCCTCACCTATTGCTGAAGCAGAATCGTAGTCGAAGCCTAGCGTGCGCGGGCCATTGCGATTCAAACGCTGATCGAAGAGGAAGCCATAGCGGAAGAAGGAGGTCTGGATATTGTTGCTGACGTGCGCTCCGAAGAGGTGGCTGTTGCCGATGACGGCCGAGTGAACGGTGTAGTCGTCGCGCGTGGGAAAGCCGGGAAGGTCAGAGCCGCGGACCGAGATCGGATTCAGGTTCAGGCCGGTGAAGTAGGAGTAGCGAAGGAAGTAGGAGTCGGCGTCTGTCCGATGCAGGTCGAGGCGTAGCCCGGTCTGGTCGTAGTTGTTCGTGCCCACCAGGGTGCTTGTGTACACCGATGGCGAAGTGTTCCCGATGTAGTAGAGTTTGGCGACGTTCAAGCCAACGGGACTGATGGCTGCCGTGGGCAGTTTGCCGCCGGGGAAGGGCACGCCTCCCGCAGCGAGGTTGAGCAGCGGTGTGCTGTCGCCGGAGAAGTCGCCCGCTTGTTGCGCCGCCGTCGGGACGGTCGCGGAAGTCGTGATGCCAGCGCGATTGCGAAGACCTTCGTAGTAGCTGAAGAAGAAGAGCTTCCCCGCGAGGGACCCTGCAGCTACCGGGCCACCGATAGTTACGCCGAACTGGTCCTGCTTGAGCGGCTCGACATGCTGCGAAAAGTAGTTACGTGTGTCGAAGATGTCGTTGCGAAAGAAGTCGTAGACGCCGCCGTGGAAGTGAGGGCCGCCGCTTCGCGTAACGATAGTGGTCACGGAGCCGATGTTGCCGCCGTACTCCGGCGAAGCCGTGGCCGTGAGGATGCGGAACTCCTGCAACGCGTCGATAGGGATTCGCAGCGCAAAGCCTCCATCCATCCGGTCGACGTTCTGCGCTCCGTCCAGGATGAAGTTGTTGGCCTCTGGTCTTTGTCCGTTGACCACGAAGGACTGGCCCGCGCGAAGCGATCCTCCCTCCGTCAATAAGCCTGCAGTAAGCGGCGCAACGCCTGTCTGGAGCAGGCCAAGCTGAGCGAAGTTTCTTCCATTGAGTGGAAGGTCGACGATCTCTCTCTGGGTAACTGTCTTGCCGAGATTGTTTGTGGCAAGGTCGATGTTGGCTGCACCAGCTTCAACAAGGACGGTCTCCTGCAAGCTAGCGAGAGATAGTTTGGCGTCAAGTCGATAGGCATCGCCAATGGAGAGGCGAATGGGGTCTTCGATAAACCTGGCAAAGCCTTCTGCTTGAATCGTTAGCGAATAGGCGTCGATTGGAAGGGCAGAGAACTGAAAGCGCCCGTCCTGTTCTCCATGTAACTCGCGGTGGATGCCGGAGGTCTTCCCCTCAAGCGTGATATGGGCACTGGTGATGATGAGACCGTGCGCGTCCGACACCGTGCCTTCGATGGTGCCTGTGGGTGCCTGGGCGCTTATGAATTGCGACAGCCCCAGACATGTGGACAAGAGAAGGATGACGTGCGTGGCCAACTTATGTCGCCAGGAGACTTGCATTGCGACCTCTGGAATTCGGTTTTTCGAGACATCGGAACTCTAGAGAGGCTCTCTGCGAATGTCGCCAATCCATGTAGTGATTCTGATCTCCAACCGCAGGTGGAGAGCTCTGGATCTGAGGCCTTGAGGCGACGTGCCTGGCTCAGCACAAAGGCGGATTTATTGTTGCTAAGGGTTGACGCTCGTTCCGAGTCATGGTTTCATACATCAAGATGTCTAAGCGCGAATCCATTTCGGTGACCCTCTTTCCCGCTTTCGAGCTGACACTTTGTTGTTGCTCGTGTTGATGATTCCTGCGTAACAAAATCCCCTAAATTCCAGTAGTCCTCTTTCGCTTGCCCTCGCGTGAGTCGTCGCGTCATCTGGCTCGTATCGGCCAGATTGCGTTTGACTCTGTCTGATGGGCCCAGCAGTGTGCATCTTCGCGTGCCCACGATAGGAATTCCGCCTCATGAGCACCATCGTAAAGCTCAGGATCGCGCGTCTGCGCGTAGCATTTGCATCCCTACCGGTCATTGCGTTGGCACTGGCAGTCATCTGGAGCTGGAACTCTCCAGTCGTAAACGCAGCATCGGGCCCGGCGCAGTCCGGCAACGGCGGCGATTCCGCAAAGGCTGAGTTCTTTGAGAAGCAGGTCCGTCCTGTGCTCACGGAACACTGCTATGACTGCCATTCAACTTCCACACGTTCTGCCGGAGGTCTGCGCGTCGATGATCGCGATGCGTTATTGACGGGCGGAAAGTCCGGTGCCGCGATCAACCTGGAGAAGCCGGATGAGAGCCTGATCCTTCAGCGGATTCTTTCAACGGATACGAAGAAGCGGATGCCTAAGGGCGAGGACGATCCGCTGCCTGCGGCGACTGTCGCTAACGTAAGGAAGTGGATTGCAGAAGGGGCATTCTGGCCCGTAGTCGCAGCGGTCGCCGCCGAGAATCAGCCCGCGACCGAAGCTGTCGCACAGACCAATGCCAAGGGTGGTGCGAAGGTTCAGAAGGTGGCCTATCCCCGACCAGCAACAGCAGAGCAGCTTGCATACTTCGAGAAGAACGTCCGTCCAATTCTGGTGAATAACTGCTACAACTGCCACTCCGAAGCCTTCAAGGAAGCGGGTGGGCTGCGGGTCGATGTCGGCATTGCGATCTTCAACGGCGGCAACTCCGGACCGGCAATTATTCCGGGACATCCCGAAAAAAGCTTGCTGATTGAGCGGGTAAAGTCCAGCGACGATAAGAAGCGCATGCCGCAGGAGAGCAAGGAGGCGTTGCCCGCTGACCAGGTCGCCATTCTCGAACACTGGATCAAAGATGGAGCGGCGTGGCCTGACGAGACAGAGAAGCTGCCGCAGACGCCAGCGCGCATCGCTGCGAACTACGCGAAGTTGAAGAAGAATTGGTGGGCCTGGCAGCCTATGACGATCCCGGTTGTGCCTGAAGTCAGGGACGCGGCATGGTCGAGCCAGCCCATCGACAGGTTTGTGTTGGCTGGCCTTGAAGCGAAGAAGCTTGCACCCGTGAAGGACGCGGATGCCGGCACGTTGATTCGCCGCCTGAGCTACGATCTGACGGGACTTCCGCCAACACCCGCAGAGGTCAAGGCATTTGAGAAAGACCATTCATCGCAGGCTTACGCAAAGCTGGTCGATCACCTGCTTGCATCACCGCGCTATGGCGAGCGCTGGGGACGGCACTGGCTCGATGTGGCGCGCTATGCCGAGTCTTCGGGACCGTCCCGCAACATGCCCTATCCCTTCGCGTGGCGCTATCGCGACTATGTCATCGACGCGTTCAACCGCGATGTTCCGTATAACCGCTTTCTGCAGGAGCAGATTGCCGGCGATCTTCTGCCGGCGGCCACACCGGCGGAGCATGATCGTCTACTGATCGCGACTGGGTTCCTCGCGCTCGGGCCGAAGGATGTGAACCAGCGTTTCAAAGCGCGGTTCAAGATGGACAACGTAGACGATCAGATCGACACGGTGACGCGTTCGACCATGGCGCTGACTGTCTCCTGCGCGCGCTGCCACGACCACAAGTTCGACCCGATACCCGCGACCGACTACTACGCTCTGGCGAGCATCTTTACCAGCACCGTCGATGCTGCGGGACTCGGTAGCCGAATGGGTGGAGCGAGCCTGCAGTACTACGAACCGAAGCTGCTGAACTACCTCAGTTCGTCCTCGCAGGCGCCGAAGGCTTCGCAAGCCGATGTAGACAAGCTGAAGGCAGAGGTAGCCGCAGCCAAGTTTGCGCTCGATGCCTTCAACGAAAAGGATGCAGCTGAGTTCAAAGCGAATCCCAACCGCCCGGCTCAGTCAGATGCGTACAAGAAGACCCACACAGACCTGCAACGGAACTTCGTTCACCTGAGCGAAGAGCTGAAGCTGACCAACGATCTCGGTGAACTTGGTTACGGCATCGAGGGCGCTCGCGATGGCGAGATCATTGACACAGCCGTCCGGATTCGCGGGGTGGAAGAACGCCACGGCCCGATCGCGCCGCGCGGATTTCTCTCGCTCGTAAGTCTGAGCAATACACCGAAGATTCCCGCGAATCACAGTGGACGTCTTGAGCTTGCTCAATGGATCACAGATCCAGAGAATCCGCTGACGGCGAGAGTCTATGCAAACCGTGTCTGGCAACATTTGTTCGGTACCGGGTTAGTCAGTACAGTGGACAACTTTGGCTCGACGGGCGACACTCCTGCGAACGCAGCGCTGCTGGACTATCTTGCGCAGGACCTGATTCACAACGGCTGGTCGACGAAACATCTGGTGCGCGAGATCGTTTTGACGCGCGCGTATCAGCTCGGTTCAGAGACGCCTGAGGGATATCGCGACATCGATCCGGCGGACCATCTGATCTGGCGACATGCCCCGCGGCGGCTTGAAGCGGAAGAGATCCGCGACACGATTCTGCAGTCGGCGGGCACTCTGAACTTGAGCCCTCCCCATGGCTCCCCGACGATGGCGCTGCGAGTGATCGAGATGCGTGACGACGGCCCTGTGGTGCATTCGATCCTGAAAGCCGCCGACCGCAGTCCCTATCGCAGCATCTACCTGCCGCAGTTGCGCGGCGAGACTCCTCGAGCGTTGGCAGCCTTCGATCCCGTGACGCAGACATTAGTGAGTGGTCAACGGGAAGAGACGACCGTGCCAACACAGGCGCTTTTCCTTCTAAACTCCCCATTTGTAAGAGAGCAGTCGTTGTTGCTCGCACAAAGGCTTCTCGCCGACAGGCGTGGAAACGATACACAACGCATCCGCGTAGCGTTCGAAAGAGTGCTGGGACGCGAGCCGACTAAGGGGGAGGCCGAACGGGTGAGAGTCTTTCTCGCGAAGTACGCACAGACGTGGGCGAGTGGCCATCCTCCCAAGGCGCAACTGATTGAAGCTAGTCTAGCGATCGGTTCTGCAACTGCCTCGGAATCTTCGAAAGATGTCACGGCCGGCATCGTTCGCTCCGACAGCCTGGGCCAGGATGATCCCGACGATACGAGCAAACAATTCGCGGACGAGACACCACCGCTCGTCATTCCCGACTCCTCACAGCAGGCTGCCTGGGCAGCGTTTGTGCAGTCGCTTTATGGCTCGGCCGAGTTTCAATTCGCACGCTAACCAACAACGGAATATTGGAGATCACGAAGATGTCGAACAATCCTTTTCAAGTCTCTCGTCGAAATCTGTTGAGGTCTGCTGGTGCAGGCTTCGGGCACCTCGCTCTCGCTGGACTGCTCGGCTCGGTCGCGAAGAAGGCCGCTGCGCAGGAGTTGAACGTCAACAACCCTCTTGCTCCGAAGAAGCCTCCGCTACCGGTGAAGGCCAAGCGCGTCATCTTCCTCTTCATGGAAGGCGCGATGTCGAGCGTGGACACCTTCGAGTACAAGCCAGAGCTGGAGAAGCGCGGCGGCAAGTCCGGCCCCGGAGGCGGCACCATCACCCCCTCGCGATTTAAGTTCAAGCAGTACGGCAAGTCCGGAGCGTACTTCTCTGAACTACTTCCGAACATCGCGGAGCATGCAGACGAGTTCAGCTTTTTGCGTGGACTCTACACCGATACTCCAGCGCATCCGCAGGCAGTCGTGCAACTGCATACAGGCAGCGCGAATGCTGCACTCACGAGACCGAGTTGGGGATCATGGCTTCTCTATGGGCTAGGTACGGAGAACCAGAACCTCCCCGGTTACATCACCATCAATCCACCAATTGCCTTTGGTGGCGCGGCGAACTACGGCAGCGCGTTCCTGCCCGCTTACTATCAGGGCACGGCGATCACCGACCAGGGCTTCATGCCGAACATCAAGGCCGCTACTGAGAGGAGACTAGAGCGTGAACAGATTGACCTCATCCAATCGTTCAACCATGACGTGGCTCTACGACCGGGCGCACCGGATGCCGTCGATGGTGTGATCAAATCCTACGAGCTTGGCTTCCGCATGCAGGACACAGTTCCGCAACTTCTAGATATCTCCGGCGAGCCGCAGCATGTGCAGGATGCTTACGGCGTGAAGCCCGGGCCGGAGGGGTCGTTCGCGCGACAGTGCCTCATGGCGCGTCGACTGAGTGAAGCTGGCGTGCGATTCGTCGAGATCCGCCAGGCTGGATGGGACCATCACACCAACCTGCACCAGGGATTGATCGAGCAGTCGCGCCGCGTCGATCAGCCGACTGCGGCATTGCTCACCGACCTTAAACAGCGCGGACTTCTCGAGGACACGCTCGTGCTCTTCGGTTCCGAATTTGGCCGTCTGCCTACGTCACAGGGTGCCGATGGCCGCGACCACAACATCACGGGCTACTCCATGTTCCTTGCGGGCGCGGGCGTGAAGAAGGGCTTCAGCTATGGGGCAACCGACGAGCTTGGCATGACCGCAGTCGACGGCCGCATGCACATCAACGATTTGCACGCGACGTTGCTTGCGTTGATGGGCATCGACCATGAGCAACTGACGTATCGCTACGAGGGCCGCGACTTCCGGTTGACGAACGTTGCCGGGGTCGTCAATAACCAGGTCTTTGCCTAGAGCTTGCGCAACATAACCCAGTACGAAAAGGAATCGACATGACGATCTACACCCCATCGATGCACAAGCCCATGCGCTGTTGTTGCGCGATCGCACCGCTATCGACAGCTTCAGCTCCGCAACCTCTTCACGTGCGCAGCGTTCAGATTCTTCCGTTCCATCATCCCTTATGAGGCCGTCATGAAACTCTCAAATCTTCGAGCCGCAGCATACGCACTGCGATCTGTCTTTGCCTTGGCGATCATCGCTTTTGGCTTCGCCTCAACCCGAGCATTCGCCCAGACGACGAGTATCTCAGGCTCCGTTCAGGACGCTCAGAAGGCCCAGATCTCCGGAGCGAAGATCAGCATCACACGAACCGAGTCCGGCGAACATCGCGAAGCTAGATCCAACGACGATGGCTTCTTCATCTTCCCAGTGCTTATCCCTGGACACTATGACCTCACCGTCGAAAAAGATGGATTCGGTTCCGAGACGAAGACCGGCGTGCAGGTGCTTACCGGTCAGACATCGACAGTCGATCTCGTTCTGCAGACGGGCCAGGTGCAGCAGAGCATCGATGTCGAATCTGATATTCCATTGCTGCAAACGACGACCTCCACGATCTCGAATGTCGTCGAAAACGAGACGATCGTGAATCTGCCGCTACTGGATCGCAGGGCCACGCAGCTACAGCGCCTCAACGGTTTTGTCATCGGCACCGGCACAGGATCGGGATCGACTTTCGCCATCGCGGGTGGCCGCGGCAACAATGCGAATTACACAGTCGACGGTGGAACCACGCAGAACCTGCTGCAAGGTGTTCCGACCCAGATGTTCGATCTTCCCATCGACGCGTTGCAGGAGTTTAATCTCACGGTCAGTGACTACACCGCGGACCTTGGACGTTCTGGCGGTGGCGTTATCCAGATGACCACGAAATCCGGCACAAACCAGTTCCACGGCAGCGGATACATCTACTATCGCAGCAATAATCTGCAGGCCAAGCCACTGTTCGCCACCGTTAACCCGCCGCTACAGTACAAGCTGTTTGGAGGAAGCATCGGTGGCCCGATCATCAAGGACAAGACGCACTTCTTCTTCACTTATGAAGGTAAGCGCGCGACTACGACGAGCGTTCTCACGCTGAGCGTTCCGTCTGCTGCAGAGCGCCTGGGAGATTTTTCGGCCATCGCAACCCCGGTTATCGATCCCAGCACCGGCAAGCAGGCTATTGGAGATGATGGGACTCTCAACAAGCTGCCCAGCGCGGAGCTTGATCCCTACGGCCTCAAGCTGGCTTCCTACTATCCGCTGCCGAACATCGCCGGCGCTCCCATCAACAGCAATAACTTCACCGCGAACGATCCAGCGACCGCAATCATCAACGACTACGTTGTTCGCATCGATCACGTCTTCCGCGAGAAGGACACAGTCTATGGCCGCTTCCTCGCCCAGCCGGATCACACTGTCACCTCCGATGTGTTTCCAACTCCCGGTACAGACGTCTACGGCGCGCTATCGCACAACTACTACTACAACCCGTCCGCTACCTGGAACCACATCTTCACGCCAAGCCTGATCAACGAAGCGAGATTCACTTACTCGCGCAGGCAGTCGCTCAGCATCTCGCACAGCGTGGATGCAGCAGTAAACTCTCAGCTGGCGTTGCCTGGAATCAATTCCCAATTCTTCCCTGGCGTCTCATTGAGCGGCCTGGCTGCAATCGGAAACAACTCCCAGCAACAGCGTTTGCAGACTCCCATCATCAGCAACGAGTACACCGATAATCTTTCCTGGCAGCGCGGCAATCATCAATTTAAGTTCGGCGTCGACTATCGCACCTCCGCCGATGGGGACCTCTACTCTCCGTCAGCCGGCGGCTTCTTCACCTTCAACAACACGGGCATCAGCACGAACGCAGCGGCTGGAAGCCTGGCAAACCTGGTGTTGGGTCGCGTCGCCTCCGCCACGCGGCAGGAGACGGAACTGCTCTACTCGGTTGGTTGGAGCTGGGGACTCTACGCGCAGGACAACTGGCACGTGAACTCCAAGCTGACCCTGAACTATGGGCTTCGTTGGGACATCGACTCGCCTCGTTATCTCACCAACAACCGGCAGAACTCCTTCGACGTAAACGCGATCAACCCCATTTCCAACACGCCGGGCATCATCACCTTCTCCGGCATCAACGGTCAGAGCAAGTACGCGAACAACTTCGACTATACCAACTTCGGCCCGCGCGTCGGCTTTGCTTACACACCTGTCGAACACTCTGTAGTGCGTGGTGGTGGAGCGATCCTGTTCCCCGGCGAGTACGACCAGGCAACTCCCATCGTCGATTACACCGGCTTTTCGAACGCGATCACGCTACAGTCGGCGAACCCTGGCGTTGGAACACCCGCGTTTCTGTTGAAGAATAACGCGACAGATGGCACGGGCAAGGCGGTGTTCCCGACGCTCGATCAACTGACCCCGGGCTTTGGCGCAGTTGCCGTTGGGCAGAAGCCCACCGTCGCGCCACAATTCATTCAGCCCAAGCGGCATACCGGATACCTGTACCAGGCGAATCTCGACGTGCAGCATGAGTTCAAGGGAAGTCTTCTGCTGGATGTCGGTTATCTCGGAACTTACGGCCATCATCTCGCCAGCGTAAGCGCCGAGAGCATCAATCAGATCACTCCGACGGCCCAAGCGACTCTGTCTACCTTGCCCGCCGGCTTCAACACGCAGACGCTTCGGCCCTTCCCGCAGTTCAGCAACGTCCAGGTGCTCTATCCGGACATCGGCCAGTCCAAGTACAACGGCGTGAACATCGGTGTGCAGAAGCGCTACTCGCGCGGACTTCAATATCAGGTGAACTATACCTTCTCGAAGTTCGTCGACAATGAAGTGGCGCGCAACGAGCTTGCCGGATATCCAGGCACGGATACTTACACCGACTACTACCATCCGCAGACACGGTATGGTTTGTCAGGCAACGATGTTCGCCAGCGCCTCATGGGCAATGCGTTGTATGAGCTTCCTTTCGGACGCGGCAAGCTGGTGAACTTGCAGTCTCGGTGGCTGGATAGCCTGGTGGGCGGGTGGACAGTGGGTGCGCTGACAGAGATCCACTCCGGCACAGCGCTCAGCGTGATCGACGCGACGAACAACACCGGCACCTACTCGGATGGAGTTCGCCCGAATCTCGACGGCAATCCGAATAGTCTCTCAAGTTCAAGGGCGCGGTCTGCAAAGATCGCGCAGTGGTTCAATACGGGTGCGTTCACTCAGAACGCTGCGTTTACCTTTGGCAATGCTCCTCGCACCTTTGGGCGTGGACCGCGGCTGGTGACGTCGGATGCTTCGCTGCTGAAGAAGGTGAACATCCGCGAGAACCATGCCATAGAGTTTCGTCTTGAGGCATCTAACGTCTTCAACCACGCGAGTCTCGGGAATCCAAACACACAGTTTGGAAGCGCAACATTCGGGAAGGTGAGCACACTCCAGCCAGGCGGAGTCGCCTCTCGAACTTTGCAACTTGCGGCCCACTACACGTTCTAGGTCATCGCATATTTGTCGAATCAGATGCGTCGTAGCACCATGAGCTTTCCTCCGGAGAGCCATGGTGTGGATGACGCCTCCTTGTCAGCGATTTCACGAGCTTTGCAATTTCTGGCAAAAAACAGCTCGTTCGGGATTCGCCGTGGTAAGATTCCCGCGTCGGCCCCCATGCTCCACTGGTGATTTGTCCCGGTCAAGATTCCGGTGTTCCGGCGTTCTGCGTCCGGCACACCGCATCGCCGCGATTGGTCCTCGTGTCACGGTTGCACGCCGTACACCGAATCGAATCGTGGAGGCCCAAATGCAGGTTGACACGAGCGCGCAAGCGAGTCCCAACTCGAACATTCAGCTTGCCTGGGATCAACTCATGAATCGCCCCACCTTCGCGAAGCCGGCGACCGACAACAAGACTCGGAACTCCTGGAAATCAGTTCTTTTCAACCTCTGCTTTTTGTTCGCATCGATTTCGGCTCTCGTGCCCACTCTCGTTGCGCAGACGGGCAACGTGATAATTTCCACCAACGCAACCTGGGCCACTGGAACTTATAGCCTGACGAGCCTCACGGTTGAGAATGGCGCAACGCTGACGATTGGTGGCGGCTCTACTGTAACGGCCAGCGGCGCGGTCCTTGTGACGGCGAACTCCAACGTAGTGCTGCAGTCGATCAACAATGCCGCGCAGGTGAACGGCAGTTGGCAGGGTGTGGGCGTTACGGTGAACGCAGGCTCTGTCCAGGTAGATGCTGGTAGCTCGATCAATGCAGACGGCCAAGGGTATCTGGCGAGTGCAGGTCCGGGCGGAGCTCCGGCCGGCTCGAGCGCCGGAGGCTCCTACGGCGGGATGGGCGGACTGGGGGAAAATGCTACTTCCGCAGGTCCGATTTATGGTTCCAACACGACGCCCAGCGACCTTGGCTCGGGCGGCGGTTCTCGCTGTTGCGGAGCCATTGCCGGAACTGGCGGCGGCGCGGTCCGTCTGATCGTAAGTGGAACGCTAACCGACAACGGGGTTATCTCCGCGAACGGAGCGAATCTGGTCGGATACCAGGGCGGGGGTGGCTCCGGCGGGTCGGTGTGGGTCACGACGGCGGGACTTGTGGGCTCGGGCGTCTTCACAGCCAATGGCGGCACGGGCGGTGAGGCAGCCGGCGGCGGCGGACGGATCGCTGTTTACTACAACGCGCCGACAAGCACCTTCACAGGGTTCTCAACGTCCACGTCCAACGGTGCGAGCTGCGGCACGCAATGCTCGAACGGCACGGCTTCGGCAGGCAGCACCGGCACTGTGGCGTTTTTTGATACCTCGGCAACCAATGGCAATCTGATGGTGGATCAGGACCTTACGATCCCCGCAGGTACTACAGTTACGTACAACTCAATTACGGTGCAGCCGGGCGCGATCCTGACAATCGGCGGTGGCTCAACGGTTACAGTGACCAATACTTTGACTGTCAGCGGCACCCTGGTTGCGCAGTCGATCAACAACACGGCTCTGATGAACGGAAAGTGGCAGGGAAGTGGCGTTACTCTCCATGCGACGTCGATGGTGGTCAATACCGGCGGCTCGATCAACGCAGATGGCCAGGGATACGTTGCGGGCGCGGGTCCAGGAGGTGCACCGGGCGGCTCAAGCGCGGGTGGATCCTATGGCGGGCTTGGGGGTGTAGGCGACGGCGTCTCTCCGGGCGGTATTTATGGCTCGACGACAGCGCCGACCGACCTCGGTTCGGGAGGCAACACGCGCTGCTGCGGAACGATTCCGGGTGCGGGTGGTGGAGAGCTTACGATCACCGTCTCGGGAACTTTGACCGATAACGGAATCATCTCGGCGAACGGTGGAAATGGGACCGGGCTGCAGGTGGGTGGGGGTTCCGGCGGAACCGTATCCATGCAGATTGGGACCCTGACCGGTTCAGGCAGCGTTGCGGTTGACGGCGGCCTGGGCGGCGAGGCCGGCGGCGGTGGCGGAAGGGTTGCCATCTACTACAACACAAACAGCGGTTTCAACATTGCGCTGGTCACTTCGAACGGCGGCACATCGAGCAACGGCAATCCCGGTGCGGTCGGAACGGTCTTTACACTCGGTTCCGGGTCGAACTTGACCGTCTCGAACGACACGACACTCCCGCCGAATGCGAACCTTAGCTTCAACAGTGTCACGGTCAACAATGGGGCGAAGCTCACGGTGGGCAGCGGCACGACCCTGGCTTCCAACAGTGTCACGGTGACCGGCGGTGGCAACTTCACTATCGGGGGCGGCTCGACGCTGAACATCAGCGGCGCGATCCTGGTCACGGGCAATTCGCAGATGGTGTTGCAGTCGATCAACAATGCGTCTCAGGTGAGTGGCAGTTGGCAGGGCTCGGGCGTGACGGTGGACGCAGGCTCAGTCCAGGTGGATGCAGGCAGTTCGATCAATGCGGACGGTCAGGGGTATCTGGCTAGTTCGGGCCCGGGCGGAGGTCTGGCCGGTTCGAGCGCCGGCGGTTCCTATGGAGGTCTGGGCGGAGTGGGCGATGGTACTCCGCCGGCTCCGATCTATGGTTCCAACACGACGCCTGACGATCTTGGCTCGGGCGGCGGCTCTCGTTGCTGTGGGGCGATTGCCGGAACTGGCGGCGGCTTGGTTCGCCTGATCATAAGTGGAACTCTCACGGACAATGGAGTCATCTCCGCGAACGGAGCGAACTTAGTTGGCTATCAGGGCGGCGGTGGTTCCGGCGGATCGGTGTGGGTCACGACAGCAGGCTTGGCGGGTTCGGGCGTCTTTACGGCCAACGGCGGAACAGGAGGCGAGGCAGCTGGCGGCGGCGGACGGATCGCCGTTTACTACAACGCGCCGACCAGCACCTTTACCGGCTTCTCCACATCCACGTCCAACGGAGGCAGCTGCCAGACACAGTGCTCGAACGGCACTTCGTCCGCGGGCGGAGTGGGGACTGCGGCGTTTTTCGACACCTCGGCAACCAACAGCAATCTGATGGTGGATCAGGACCTCACGATCCCGGCAGGTACAACCGTCAGCTACAACTCGATTACGGTGCAGCCGAATGCAGTTCTGACGATCGGCGGCGGCTCGACGGTTACGGTTGCCGGTTCCTTGACGGTGAGCGGTACGGTGGTCGCGCAATCGATCAACAATACGGCCCTGGTAAACGGGAAGTGGCAAGGCGCAGGTGTGACCCTTAACGCCGCAGAGGTGGTCGTCAACGCGAATGGTTCGATCAACGCCGATGGCCAGGGATATGTCCCAAGTGCCGGTCCCGGCGGTGCATCGCCCGGTACCAGCGCGGGTGGCTCCTACGGAGGAGCAGGAGGAGCAGGCGATGGAAGTCCCTCGGCCGCCACATATGGTTCGGCGACTCTTCCCGTCGACCTCGGTTCGGGCGGCGGTCTGCGTTGTTGCTCAACCTCCGCGGGCGCGGGCGGCGGTGCGCTCTTCTTCAACGTATCGGGAACTCTCACCAATAACGGAACGATCTCTGCCAATGGCGCGGCCATCGTCGGGTACCAGGCTGGGGGCGGCTCCGGCGGAACCGTCTACGTTAAGACCGCAGGGCTGTCGGGGGCGGGGGCCTTTACCGCCAATGGTGGTCTGGGCGGCGAGGCCGGCGGTGGTGGTGGTCGTGTGGCCGTCTACTACGACGCACCCTCCAGCAACTTCACCGGCTTCTCCGCATCGACGGCCTCGGGCGGCGGTTGCGGCACCCAATGCACCAGCGCCACAGCTTCTCCAGGCAGCAATGGTACGTCGGCGTTCTTCGATACTTCGGCGACGAACAACAATCTTGCGATCTACCAGAACTTCACGATTCCAGCTGGGGGCTCTCCCACGTACAACACCGTGAATTTGCAGCCCGGTGCCTTGCTGACGATTGGCGGTGGCACAACTTTGACGGTGACCAACGCACTGGCGGTGAGCGGCACTGTGGTCGCGCAATCTGCAAACAATACGGCTCAGGTCAACGGTGTGTGGGCGGGATCGGGCGTGGCGATCACCGCCGGCTCGATCACCGTCAATAGCGCCGGTTCGCTGAACGCCGATACGCAGGGGTATGTCGCGGGCGCGGGACCGGGCGGCTCTCCGGCTGGTACAAGCGCGGGTGGCTCTTACGGTGGGCTCGGTGGAGTGGGCGATGGAGCTTCTCCATCCCCGACCTACGGCTCAAAGATGCTACCCGTCGATCTCGGCTCTGGGGGCGGCTCGCGCTGTTGCGGAACGATTCCCGGCGCGGGCGGCGGAGACCTTCTCCTCACCGTCTCGGGAGTGCTCACCGATGACGGGGTGATCTCCGCGAACGGCGGAGACGGGACCGGTCTCCAGGTCGGGGGCGGCTCGGGGGGATCGGTAAACATCCATACAACCACCCTTGCGGGCTCGGGAAGCATTGCGGCCAACGGCGGCTCAGGCGGCGAGGCGGGCGGCGGTGGCGGCAGAGTCGCCCTTTATTTCACCTCTGCCAACAACTTCAATCTGACGCTGGCCACCGCCACCGGCGGCAGCTCGGATGGCGGCAACGCAGGCGCTATGGGAACCGTCTACATTCCGGGCGGGCAGGTTACCAAGGCGTCCAGTACGACTGCGCTGAGCGTTTCGCCAACCCAGCTCAATGCGGGACAGGCAGAGACCTTCCAGGCCGTCGTCACCGCCGCGACGGGCGGACCGACGCCGACCGGTAACGTGAGCTTCTTTGACGGGACAAACCTGGTCGGGACGCAGGTTTTGAGTGCGTCGCAGCAGAGCGGGACGGCGACTGCGCAGTTTCAGACGACGGTGCTGACAGTGGGGACGCACAGCATCACGGCGAGCTATGGCGGCGATGGAAACGTTGACGCGAGCACAAGTCCAGCGCAGATGGTCACTGTGAGTCTGGATCCAACGACTTCGACGCTGGCGCTTTCGGCTGCGACTCTCGCGGTGGGCCAGACGGAGATGTTGACGGGGACGATCGCCGGAGGAACAGGCAGCCCCGCGATGACCGGCACAGTGAACTTCTTCGACACTACCGCTAGCACCAGTTTGAGCACTGTAGCTGTGACGTCGACCAGCACCGGAGGCTCTGCCGTGCTGGCAGTGAGCAATCTAACCGTGGGAACGCACGTTCTAAACGCGCGCTACAGTGGCGATGCCAACTACCAGGCCAGCACGTCGCCTAACCAAACCGTGGTAGTAACAACCAAGGCGCAGACGATCACGTTTGCCCCCATTCCGGACCATCAGTTCGGAGACCCGCCCTTCACGTTGAACGCTACGGCGAGTTCAGGCTTGCCTGTCAGTTATGCAGTGACCAGCGGTCCGGCTACGGTGTCGGGCAACGTCGTGACGATTACCGGCGCTGGTACGGTGGGGATTCAGGCGACCCAGGCAGGAAATGCAACCACCTTTGCTGCGGCAACGCCGGTGACGCAGAGCTTCACAGTCGCAAAGGCGACGCAGACGATTAGCTTCGCGCCAATCCCGAACCACACAGCAGGTGATCCGGCGTTCCAACTCAACGCCACGGCTTCCTCCGGGCTAGCGATCTCGTACGCTGTCAACTCCGGCCCGGCGACGATTGCGGGCAACTTGGTCACCCTGACGGGTGCGGGCACGGTGCAGATCCAGGCGACGCAGGCCGGGAACACGAACTTTGCGGCAGCGACACCGGTCAACCAGAGTTTCACGGTATCGCTACAGTCGCAGACCATCACCTTTCCGTCAATCCCGAACCACACGCTGGGCGACGCTCCGTTCACTCTATCTGCGACGGCCTCTTCCGGTTTGGCCGTGACATACTCCGTGATCTCAGGCCCGGCGACCGTCTCGGCCAGCACGGTGACGTTGACGGGCGCGGGCACGGTGGTTATCCAGGCGGCGCAGGCAGGGAATACCACTTACGCCGCGGCGACCTCGGTGACACAGACCTTCACCGTATCGCCGCCGGCTCCAACACTGGCCAGCATTACTCCGGCGGGTGGGGTGATCGGCAGCGGGGCAACAACGATCACGCTCACCGGGGCTAACTTCGTCTCCACAGACACGGTACAACTCAACGGCGCGGCAATAGCCACAAATTTTGCCAGCTCCACGACGCTGACGGCGATCGTTCCTGCCAGCTTCCTGGCCGCGACGGGAACGGGGCAGATCACGGTATTCGATTCTGTAACCAAGTCCACCACGGCTGCGCAGAGTTTCTCTGTCTTCGCTGCGCCGGATATTAACTTCTCCGGGCCTCCCACTGCGGCTCCCGCGTCACAGCCGTCCTTGACCTTCCAACTGGTCAACCCATATCCCTTCCCGATCGCCGGCTCGCTGAATCTCGCCTTCACACCGTCTGTCACCAACGCAGTCGATGATCCGGCGGTACAGTTCTCGACCGGGGGGCGGACCCAGCTCTACACCATTCCAGCTCTATCGCAAGTCACGCCGACCGTGCAGATTCAGAGCGGCACCGTAGCCGGAGTCGCAACGGTGACTCTGGTGGTGACATCGAACGGAGTCAACGTGACGCCCGCGAACGTGGTGCCCGTAGAGATTACGATTCCGCCAGCCGTTCCAATGATCACAACCGCAGCTCTGACGCGGTCGGGCACGACGCTGGTGGTGGCGGTGCACGGATTCTCAAATACGCGCGAGGTTTCGACTGCCAGGTTCCATTTCACGGCTGCTCCCGGAAACAGCGTCTCAACCCCGGATATCACGCTCCCCGCGACTACTATCTTTGCGGACTACTTTACTTCGTCTGTCTCGGCACCTTATGGATCCACGTTCGTGTACACGCAGGACTTCACTTTGAACGATGATGCATCGTCCATTCAGAACGTGACAGTGACACTGGTCAATTCAGTCGGCGACTCGGTCCAGGTGACGACGCAGTAAGCTGGCCCACTGAAGCTCACCGGCGCTTGCTCTAAGTTATTGAATTATATGGTGGGCACAGCAGGACTTGATTGCTCTGCAGTACACCTTCTGGCGAAGAAAAAAGGGAGACATCACCGCTCACCTGATAGACAAGGCCGCGTTCGTCCTGTGACGGTGTCAGCGTTATAGAGGTCATTCGCTTTTGGAGTTCGTGGCGAACGGTCTCGGGCGATCCGGCAAGGATCTCCGCAAGCGAAGACGCCGAGTTTGCAATGAACGACCGCACCTCTAGTTCAGTGATATCGGCTGTTGGTGGCTTCAATGTGCTTGCTAGCGTCTCGTCGATGCGGTCGATCTTGGTTTCAATCTCCTTGAGCTCCGCTAACAGGCTCCGAGAATGACCACACTCACGGACGGCAGAGACCACGTTTTCCATCTGGCTACTGAGCTTCCGTCGCGTAGCCTCCATTTGATCTTGTTGTAGTTCCGCGTCCAAACGCTGTTGACGACTTCTGCCCATGGCCTCCTTCAGACAGCGCATCACGCCTTGAACAACATCTTCTTGAAGTAAGCCTGGTTTCAAATTGTCGCTCAGAGCCGCAATGAAGGTGTCTTCAAGAATCTTCAGCAGTATCGTAGCTTTGTTACTACACGTTTTACTTTCTCGGTGATTGCGGCATCCGTAGCGGGCCGGATTCGTTGTGGTGATCGTCATGTTTGCCCCGCAGAGACCGCACTTCAGGAGGCCGCTGAATAGGTACTTACGGCAAGCTTCAGTGCGAGTCATCCCGCCCAGTCGCTTGACGCCGAAGCCGCGCGTCGCTCGAACAAACTGCTCCTGCACCTGTGCAAAGAGTTCGTCTGAGACGATTCTCAGGTGGGGAAGCTCTTTGCGCTTCCACTTGTCTTCTGAAACGTCGGACCTCGTCTTATTTCCGGTCTCCGGGTCCCGATCCTCCACTGTACGTCCCCAATACGTCCGTCCACAGTAACGCTCATTGCGGAGGATCTCCCTGATCGCGGTCTTGCACCAGGCGGCATTGCGACGAGTACGCGGGTTCTGAGAAGTCGGCACTCTTTCATCGTTAAGAATGGTTGCGATCTGTAGCAGGGAACGGCCAGACGCGTACATCTCGAAGACGCGAACGACAATGGCGGCTTCCTCGGCAAGTACCACCTGCCTCATGCCAAGAATGGCCGGGTGGCCATATAACCCTCGTCGAGACGGATCTTCCTCACGGACGTTCTCATAGCCATAGCAATCGCCCCCGGGGTTGTATCCTTTTTCGAAGAGGTCTACTCTCGCACCCTTGATTTTGTACCCAAGAGTCTTTGAGAACTTTGCATGGCGCTGGGCGATGGCGGGAAAAACCTCGTCAAACCAAGGCGACTTCGAGTCAAGGTCGTCCTCCACAAAGAGTGCGTAGACCCTGTGATGGTTAAGTATCTCGATTGTCTTGAGAGCATCTGCAGTGTTTCGGCTCATTCGTGAGGGGTCGTCGAACAGGATATATTCAAAGAGCTTCGGCTTCGATTTGGCGCAGATCATGAGTTGTTCGAAGCCGGGACGGTGGAAGAGCGTGGTCCCCGACTTCTCCTCGTCAGAGAAGATGGCTTCTTCCACGATTTCCCAACCTTTCCGCGCAGCGGCTGCGCGACAGTTCCGGATTTGAACGTCGATGGACGCTCCCTTCTGTTTGTCTGATGAGTAGCGGGCATAGATGGCGCATCGGATGCGTCCATTGGCTGCCGAGATAACGGAATTGATCTGAACTTCGTTGAGCATGGTGTACGACGGCCTCATAGGCCGCCCTCCTTACCCAGCAGTTGGGAAGTCGGATTGTCTCCGTTTACTTGAATTGCCGCCGGGGACATCGCAGACCGGTGCTTCAAGAACTCATCGGCCAGGAGCGGGACCACGCAGTCGAGCATGAAAGACCTTAGAGCTTCGGCATCGGGTTTCCCGGTCGGCATCACAATCCGGCATGAACCTTTCCGGGGCTTGACCTTGGATAGTTGCTTCATCGCTTGCTCCATGTCGTGCGTCCTCCACGAGGGTGATGGGTTGATAAAACGATGCTGCGGGCATGTGACCGTCGAGAATGGAGCGGCCCGGATAACACAAAAGTGCTACAAGCGCAGGCCGTCATGTCGAGGGCAACCATCGTTCAACGCCGCTCAAGGGCGGCGAGGAGTTTCTCCCCGAACGCTGTCATCGCAGGAGGCAGATCAGTCATTGGAACCGACGCTTCGGGATCGGGCTCACGCCGCATCCGTCGAAGAACCTCCGCGTGGAGAAGCGCCGTGTTGCGGGCGTCAGGCAGAGCTCCATGAGGCACACCGTCAAAGTTGAGGCCCAGCATCAAGACCGCATTGTGAAGGCTAGCCATTTGCTTCAAGAGGAACAGGCCTTGAAACAATGGCGCGAGGTCAAGCACGTTGCGGATCGGCATGGGCAGGCCATGCCGGTGGCAGGCCGCCGCGATGAGTGCGGCGTCATCGCCCCAGGTGCAGGACAACGCCGTAGAGGGGGAGAACTCCTTCACCACCTTCGCGATCACTTCGGGGAACGTCCGTGCGGTGCGAATGTCATCCGCAGTGATCCCCGTGAGCTTGGCGCAGCGTGGGCTGATCTCCCATCGCTTCGGCCTCACGAAGTAGGACCGCTCTCTTGTGATCTTCAGAGTTGCGGTGTCCATCTCCACGACGCCGATCTCGATGATCTCGTGGGAGAGGCCTCGGGGCGGCGGTCCGGCCCAGAACGTGGATTCTGTATCTATATAGAGAAGTCGTTCGTGGCGCTTCGAGTCTTCAATTGTCATGGTCAGCTTTCTTGAAGGCGAGGCTCAGCGCGGCGGTGGCGTGGCCACCGCGCTGGCCGAATCAGTTCTTCTGTAGCGGATTAGTGGGCCCTTCGCTTCGCACGCGAAGAGCAAGCCGGGAGGGTCCAATTACTCAACGGTGGATGCGGGCCTTGTAGACGATCCTGCGTAAGTGGAGGGCTGCAATGATCTGATCGTCGGAGGCCACCGGATCTGTGACATCCAGTGCGAACGTGCGCGGACCTACTCCGCGAATGACCCAGGTCCGGGCGTCCGAGTCAAAGCTAACGTCCGCGACTACATCGGGAAACATAATGAGCTCGATCCCATCCTCGTCCGGGAGCCACGAATGGGTGCCATTCACGTTTTCGAGGTAATCCTCGTATTCGGCGGGAGCACCATTGCTCCACTTCACACTGCTCGGCTGATCGGCCATCGGATCTTCGTCGATGCGCCACTTTGCAACAAGGATTGGTTTCATGTGCGTACCTCCTGGTGTTGAGGCTCCGTGGAGACCACGGCTGCCTCACACCTGAAACCTCACCGGACCGCGCCCATTTGTGGAGTGGAGAGAGATTTTTTTGGGAGGTATGTGATCCGAAATCTGTCGACCGCCAGTCTGTGGCAGCGAATAGACTTCGTCCCTTACTGGGTTGTGACCTAACGGAGGTATGGCTTTAGAACCGGTTCGCCGATACGAGCATCAGGCTGCCCGGCAGAGAGCGTAAGCCTTTTGTTGGGTCAGTGCCGAACGTACAGAGCCGCCAATGATAGGTTCGGCTGACGTTGGCACTCCGCTCGTGTGGAGCGCCAACGTGAACGAACGCCGCTCCCGAGCAGGTAAGCCGCTTCAGATGTTGCGCTGTTCGAGTAACGGGAGTTGCCGCGAGGGCGCTCTCAGAGTGTGATGAGGTTGCGGGTCTCGAAGACGACGTTGCGTCGAAGGAACTCGGGCTCCGTCATCTGGCAGCGCCGGTATCTGGTCGGGCGCAGATCAGGGCAGATGTCTTCCAAGGGGTCCCAGAGTGCCTGCAGACAGTATCTTGGGTCTCCGATCCAGCCAGGAAGATCCAGATCGTATCGCCTACACAGGTAGTCGGCGACGCCCGCCAACAACGCGCATCGTTCGGTCCCGAATCCGTCGGGTGGCGCAACCGAAAATGAGACGCGCGACGCGAACCGTAGAATTCATGCAAGAATTCGCTAGAGGCGTGTTCGAACGCTGGCCATGTGCCAGGCAAGGGTAGAGCGTCGTCCGAGTGCGGAACGTAGGCTTCCACTGCCTCCCACATCTCCTCGTAGTTTGAAGGGCGGCGGAAGCGACACTCATCGCGCGAAAGGGCGGGGAGGCTCGAATCGATGATCGCCCACGCGGCGCGATCCAATACCGCCCTGCGTTCCCTGGCTGTCTGTCTTGTCTTCAATCTGTCCCCCCCGCCCTTCCTAAAGACGGCTGCGATGCGTTCAAGACTCGCATATCTATCCCGGAGCTCACGGAATACTGCTGAATCTACTCACTGAGGAGATTCAACGGGTTTCGCTAGTGGGCGGCTTCCTGCCCGATACAGCCAACCATGGTTCGCATCCGGATGCTCGATTGGTACAGAGTGCCGCCGATCCACTTTGGCTTCCGGAAGAATGATCGAACCTGAGTCCCGGAACTCACTCTGATTCGAAAGTTTACCCGTTCTGAATTCACAGCTTCCGGCCTGCTAATACGATTGGACCGGGTGAGACGCAGCAGCTTACATGCATGAGTAGTCTCCACACACTGCGAACGAGTGTCCGACAAGACGCACCCTATGTCATAGGTGAAGATCCGACCCCGCCTCTTCGAGGCCCCGACCCGACCGCCCACCACGGCGGTCGGATTTTTTTGCGGACATAATCGGTTAAACCCCTCCCCCATGGGTATTAGCCCTCATGGACACGCTGCGCACTACCTCGCAATCAACCTTTGAACCGCTCTGGACTCCAGCCGACGCAGGGATCTACCTCGGTGTCCACCCGAAAACTGTGGTCAAGATGGCCCGCCTCGGTCAGCTTCCAGCCCTCCGCCTGGGGAAGCACTGGAGGTTCCGTCGCGCTGATCTTGTCGCCTGGGCCGAGTCTAGGGTAAAGTCGTCATGCCAGCTCGGCGAGTGATTGGAGCTTTCAATGACCAACACTCGAAGCAACAGATACCAAGAAGGAACGATTGAGCGCGTCAAACGCGCCAAAGGCCCAGATGTGTGGGTCTATAGATGGCGCGAGCTTCAGGCGGACGGAACCCGCGTCCAGCGGAAGAAGACGATCGGCGACGTCAGGCGGTTGAAGACGAAGGACGACGTCAAACGCGCTGTGGAGAACCTGCGTGCGGAGATCAACGCTCAGCAGGAACATCTGGGCAAAGTAACGATGAGGGAATTGATCGGGCATTTTCAGGCTGAAGAGTTGAGCATCCTCAAGGACGGAGAGCCCGAGGACGGAGAGACGAAACGATCGCCCACGACCATCCAGTGCTACCTCGACAACTTCAAGCTCCACATCCTGCCAAAGTGGGGCGATAAATACGTGGATGAGATTGAGACCATCGATGTAGAGAAGTGGCTCCGATCCTTGAAGTCTACGCGAGAGGGTGACAAGCGTAATCTCGCCCCGGCGACTAAGGCAAAACTGAGGAATCAGATGTCCTGCGTATACTCGCATGGTCTTAGACACAAATTGGCCCACACAGATCCGATCAAAGGCCTCGTCAAGGGTGCAGGTGTGCGACAAGGTTCGGCGCGAGTTCATATCCCTGACATCCTGACCCTTGCGGAGATGCAGGCTATCCTCGCTGGCCTGACCGAACCGATGCATCGCACGCTGATCCTCGTGGCGGCGGTCACCGGCATCCGCAGATCCGAGATTCGAGGGCTTCGTTGGTCCGACGTAGATTTCGACCGTCTCTGGCTCTCCCTCAAACGCGGGATAGTCCGTCAGTTGGAGACGAGACTAAAGACCGAGGGAAGCAGGAAGGGGGTGCCGGTGACCCAGGATTTAGCCGACGCGCTTCTGGAATGGAGACGGCTGACTCCTTACCCAACCGATGAAGATTGGGTGTTCGCCTCGCCCGCGAAGGAAGGGAAGTCCCCGGTATGGCTCGATGTCGTTATGCAGAACTACATCAAGCCAGCCGCAAAGAAAGCGGGCGTCATGAAGTGTATTGGCTGGCACACCTTCCGCCGGAGCCTGGCCTCCATACTTGCGGACAAGGGAGAGAACGTCAAGGTAGTTCAGGAACTGCTGCGCCATGCGAATTCGTCGATCACGATGGACCTGTATCAGCAGGCGGGCGCAGATGCGAAGCGGCAGGCCCAGGCCCATGTAGGCAGTCTGTTTGTTGTGCCAAAGGCAAGTTAGCTCTCTCTCGCTTAAACCACAAAGCCCACCGGAGAACGGTGGGCTTTTTTTATCGACTATGAGCACGGTCGACGCTACTATAACTTCAGTGCCTTTTTAGTGCCCTTGTCTTCGACATATTTTGCGAGCGCTCCTGGATTGCAAGTCTTTCATTTTCAACGACTTGTAGTTGGTGGGCACAGCAGGATTCGAACCTACGACTTCCACCGTGTGAAGGTGGCACTCTACCGCTGAGTTATGCGCCCGTTCCTGGCTTGCCGGTCTGTTTTACTTTGGGTCCGCTTGCCTGGGAGATGGCTTGGATGGTGCGCCCGGAAGGAGTCGAACCTCCGACCTACTGGTTCGTAGCCAGTTGCTCTATCCAACTGAGCTACGGGCGCACATTGCAGGGTTGCAACTCTCTAAGCATACCGGAGATGGCCTTTCAGGGCAACCATCCCGTGTGGGAAATCCGACAGTTAGCTTGCAGGAACTTTGGCGGGTGGCGGAGGAGCAGGCGGCTCGAACATCGGCATGGTCTCGACTACGTCCAGTCCGGCGCGGCGAAGGAGCTGGTGGACGACCGGCTCGGTCAGCCGGGTGGCGTCGTATTCGATGCGAACCGTCTTTTCAGCTTCGTTGAACTCGAGCTTGCGAACGCCGTAGACCTCACGCAGGCGTGCGATGGCGGCGACTGCCGGCTCGGTGGGCGGAACTCCGTAGCGGTAAAGAACGTCCAGTTGCGTCATAGGCTTATGTTATCAGCGGGTTCGACTTCGATTGCTAAAGTCTTTTCAGGTAATCCATGATCTCCGGGCTGGTCCAGTTCTGGGCGGAGACGAACTTCCGCCGCAGAATGCCGTCGCGGTCGATTACGTAGGTTTCTGGGATTTGAGCGGTGCCGTAGAGTGTGTTGATGCGCGCGCTTTCGTCGCGAATGGTGACTAGATCGACATGGTGGCGCACCAGGAAGTTGCGATACGTTGCGTCGTCCTGGTCGATGCTGATGGCGACGACTGCAACGTCAGGAAGCTCCTTCTGCATGGCGAGCAAGCTGGGAAGCTCCTCCACGCAAGGGGCGCACCACGTGGCCCACAGATTCAGCACGACGACTTTGCCGCGCAGTTTGCTCAGGTCGGCGGATTGCACGCCATCCGAGACGGAGAACTGCGGCGCTGGTTTCCCGATGTTGCCCGGATGGTCGCCACGTTCGCAGCCGGTAAACAGAACGGCGGAGACGACAAACCCCATCATGGTTGCTGAAATTCTGCTTCGCGGCACGTTTTGCTCCCTCTTCCTATAATACGAAGCTGTGAGTGAAACCGGCGAACGAGTGGCGAATAGTACAGATGTTGTCGAAGACGAGGCTCCTCCGTTTGAATTGAGCGTGGTCATTCCGGCCCGAAACGAGCAGATCTCTCTGCCGGAGTGCCTGGCCTCTTTGCTGGCGCAGAGCGAACGCGGATTTCTCCTGGGCGAGCATTGGGAGATATTGCTTGTCGACGATGAATCGACCGATCGCACAGCCGAGATAGTTGCCGCAGCGGCGGCAGGGAATCCCGGTGTCCATGTGATCGCCGCACCGCCGCTCGATCTCTCTGACCGCGGTGGATTTACGGGCAAAAATAACGCCTGCTGGGCGGCGGCGCAACAGGCAAAAGGGAAGTGGCTGCTCTTCACCGACGCCGATACGATCCACGAGTCCGGCGATCTTTCGCGTGCACTGCACGAGGCCCGCAGGAATCAGGTTGATCTGCTCTCCTACTCGCCGCACCAGATCGTCACAGGTTTCTGGCAGCGCGCGGTCATGCCGCTGGTCTTCTCGGAGCTCGCCAGCGTCTATCCGCCCAAACAGGTCAACGATCCCTCGAAACGAATCGCCGCGGCCAACGGGCAGTTTCTTATGGTCGAAAGCGAATCCTACTTTGCGATCGGAGGCCACCGCGGTGTCGGCCCCGAAGTGCTTGAGGACGTGGCCATCGCACGAAGGATCAAGCGCAGCAACCGAAAGATCCGCTTCCGCTATGCTCCGGATGCGCTGTCGGCGCGCATGTATCGGACGCTGCCGGAGATGATCGAAGGCTGGACGAAGAACCTCGCGCTCCTCTTTCCCAGCCCAATCTACCTTGCGCTCTGGCGCATCCTCGACGTGCTGCTCTTCTTCGGCATTCCCGCTATCGCGCTCAGTTGGCCCTTCATGACCAGCCTGCAGCGTGGACTTCTTCTCCTGATCTGGCTGCGTACGCTTTGGCGCTTCTACGCTCGCGTCGCACGCTCCAACTTTCCCGCGCTCGACTGCGCTCTGGCCATCGCCGGAATTCCTTTGTTCGTGTACTTGTTGGTTCGCAGCGACATTCATCACCGCATCAAAAAGAACGTGCAGTGGAAGGGCCGCAGCATTCCTACGGCCCGCCAGGGTTGAATCGCGCTCCACCGCAGATTCGTCTAAGTTGCAGCGAAACGGAAAACTATGATCTTTCTTACCCGCAAGGCCGAGTTCTCCTCGGCACATTTTTACTGGAACGATGCCTGGTCGCAGGAAGAGAACGAGCGCGTCTTCGGCAAGTGCGCCAATCGTAACGGCCACGGGCACAATTACACGCTGGAGGTTACGGTCGGGGGCCAGGTCGATCCTGTCAGCGGATTTGTCGTCGACCTGAAAGAGTTGAAAGACATCCTGGAGCGCGAGGTAGTCAGTGTCTACGACCATCGTCACCTCAACCTCGAGGTTCCAGAGTTCAAGACGCTTATCCCGACGACGGAGAACATCGCAATCTCTATCTGGCACCGGCTGGACGGCAAGATTCCCAATGCGAAGCTGCATCGCGTCCGTGTCTACGAGATGCCTGACCTCTTCGCCGATTGCTACGGAGAGCAAGATGCCGGCTGAATCGTCCGCCATCGTGAAGAAGACGCCCGTTGCCAGCCTCTCGCGGCGGTATCACTTCAGCGCGTCCCATCGCTTACACAGCAACACTTATGACGAGCAGCGAAATCGCGAGGTCTTCGGCAAGTGCAACAACCCTTACGGCCACGGCCATAACTACGTCGTGCAGGTGACCTTCAAAGGCCCTGTGGATGCGACAACGGGCATGGTCTGCAACCTCGGCGACCTCGATGCGTTCGCACGCACGAATCTGCTAGATCGCTTTGACCACACGAATCTGAACACGCTCAAGTGCTTTGCGGAGAAGGTATCTACAACAGAGAATCTAGCAATCGAATGTCACAAAATCTTCGATAGCTTCCCCTTCGCGCGGCTCGAGAACGTTCACGTGGAAGAGACAAGCAACAACTCCTTCGACTACGCGGGCGAGGGAAGCACGCCGCCTGAAGCTGGGCGATAGAAGTCTACAGAGGTCAACTCCATTGGCAACCACACCTGATTCCCTTGAAGAAGTAACGCTCGCATCTCTCTCCACCGAGAACCTCTACCGCGAACTGCTCTCGCGGATCGGCGAAGACCCCACTCGCGACGGCTTGCTTGATACACCTAAGCGCATGGCAAAGTCGATGGCGTTCCTGACCCGCGGCTACACCATGGACGCGAACGAAGTTCTTCACAACGCGCTCTTCGACGTCGAGTACGACGAGATGGTCATCGTCAAGGACATCGAGTTCTACTCCATGTGCGAGCACCACCTGCTGCCGTTCTTCGGCAGGGCACACGTCGCTTATGTGCCTAATGGCAAGGTCATCGGCCTCAGCAAAATTCCTCGACTCGTCGATATGTTCGCCCGCCGTCTACAGGTGCAGGAGCGGCTGACGCGAGAGATCGCGGAGGCGATCGAACAGGCGATCAATCCGCAGGGAGTCGCCGTCATCCTTGAGGCGCAGCATCTGTGCATGATGATGCGTGGCGTGGAGAAGCAGCGCTCGGAGACCACGACCTCCGCCATGCGCGGCGTCTTCAAAGAGCAGCAGAGCACGCGCAACGAGTTTCTCTCGCTCGTCCGCCGCAACAGCTGACTGGAACCACGTATCCTAGAAGAAGATGAACGGTCTTCTTGTACTGGATAAACCCGCGGGGCTGACCTCGCATGATGTTGTCGCAATCGTTCGCCGTGCCACCGGCGAACGCTCCATCGGACACCTGGGCACGCTGGACCCCATGGCCACCGGAGTTTTGCCGCTGCTCCTGGGCAAGTACACTCGGCTGGCACAGTTCTTCGGGCATGCGGAGAAGAGCTATACCGGCACCATTCGCTTCGGCTTTGCGACGGACAGCTTCGACGCAGATGGCGAGCCCGCCTCCGAAGCACAGCCGCTGACGAAGTCTCTCGAAGAGCTTCGTGATCTCGCGCGGCACTTCAGTGGAGCCATGCAGCAGGTTCCTCCGATCTTCTCCGCGAAGAAGATCAACGGCGTGCCCGCGCACAAGCTGGCGCGCGCCGGTGCCGAAGTCCCCGTAAAACCGGCGACTATCTTCATCCACAACTTCGCGCTTACAGGACTCGAAGGCGACTCAGCCACTTTCGAGATGACGATCTCTGCCGGTGGATACGTTCGCTCCGTCGCGCATGAACTTGGCCAGCTTGCGGGCTGCGGAGCTCATCTCTCGTCTCTTCGCCGCAACCGCGCCGGAGCGTTCTCGCTTGCGGATTCCATCACTGTCGATCAATTGAAAGCGGTCGCTGGAGACGAGGCCGCAGTCCTCGCTCTGCTGCCGCATCCCCGGGCCATGCTGACCGAGATGCCTTCTGTCACGGTCGACGATCAGGCCGCTGGAAGGCTGCGCAACGGGATGCAGGTGAATCTGCCGGAGTTTTCAAGCGCTCCGCTGATTAAGGTCTTCACCAGTCCCACAGAGCTTCTTGGAATCGCGAAGCGCATCGCCGGGACGTTGACCCAGCCGATTGTGGTGCTGAGCTAAGCGCTGTACGACAGATTCCCAAAACCGTCATTCTGAGGCGAAGCCGAAGAATCTCCGCATTTCGCCTTTGCTGCGAAGCAGCTCCTGTGGCCCATGCAGAAAATACGAGGATTCTTCACTCCGTTCAGAATGACGGCCTGCGCGGCGGAGTAGGGCTTTTCCACCAGGGAGCAGGAAATAGCAGCAAGCTACTTCTTCAGCAGCGGCGTAAGGAAGGGAACTAGCTCGCCCGCCACGATTTTGTTGCCCGCCGCCGTCGCGTGCGTGTCGTCTGCCTGCATCATTCCTGGCACGCCGTAGACGTCCTTCAGCAGGAAGGGCATCAGTGGAACGTCGTACTTCTTTGCGAGCAACGGATACGTCGCGTCGAACTGCTTGATATACGCAGGGCCATAGTTGGGGGGCAGCGTGATTCCTGCGATCAATACCTTCGCTTCGCTGGCCTTCAACGTTCCAACGATCGTATCCAGGTGCGAGCGCGAATCTTCAATCGGCAGGCCGCGCAGGCCATCGTTGCCGCCAAACTCTACGATCACCACCGCAGGCTTCATGGCAACGATGCCGGCCAATCGATCGATGCCATCCTTCGTCGTATTCCCGCTTACGCCTTCGTTCACTACGCGGTACTTGTAGCCCCGCGCGTCGAGGTCGGCCTGCAGATAGTCCGGATAGCTCTGGCCGGGGTCGGCTCCGTAGCCAGCCGTCAGGCTATCCCCGAAACAGACCAGTAGCGGGCGCGGATCCTGCGCGGCGGGCACCGAAGCCGCTTTTTGCTCCGTCGATCCACTCGCGTTCGGTTCAGCTTGATCCGCCGGTTTCGTTGCCGACTCTGATTTGCAACCAGCTGCGGCCAGCGCGGTACACGCTAGAATAATGAGACATAAGGATCGGCGCATACGTCGAATCTATCAAAGTCTCATCCCATCACAAACGAACCGACATCGAGTTTGCGAACCACTGGAGCAGCAAAGTTGAGCGAAGCATCCTCCTTGATTCAGGAAGCACCCTCCATGATCGTCGTCGAAGGACTTCGCAAGTCCATCCGCAACGGCCCACGCACGGTGGACATCCTGAAGGGCATCGACTTCTCGGTGCCGAAGGGCGAGTTCGTTGCCATCATGGGTGCATCTGGCTCCGGCAAGTCCACGCTGCTTGGACTCCTCGCTGGCCTCGACACGCCATCCGCAGGCAATGTACATCTGAACGGCGTTGCCATCAGCTACCTCGCCGAAGACAAGCTCGCGCAGGTTCGCGGCAAGACCATCGGATTCGTCTTCCAGTCCTACCAACTCATTCCGACGCTAACCGCGCTTGAGAACGTTCTGCTCCCACATGAGTTGAACAGCGACTCGAAGGACGCAGCCGCCGGCATGGCGCGCTCCCGCGATCTCCTCACCAGCGTCGGCCTCGGCGACCGCCTCGACCACTACCCCGTGCAGCTCTCCGGTGGCGAACAACAGCGCGTTGCGCTCGCCCGCGCCTTTGTGCTGCGTCCTCCCATAGTGCTCGCTGACGAGCCAACCGGAAATCTCGACAGCACCAACGGTGCGCATGTCCTCGAACTTCTGCTGCACCTCAATCGCACCGAAGGCACCACGCTCGTGCTGGTCACGCACGATCCTGTTCTCGCCACCTACGCCAATCGCAGGATCATTTTGCGCGACGGCCTCGTCGTCGCTGACGAAGTGAATCCCAATCCGGCCGGACTTGCCGAAACGGCAACCGTGGCAAGCTGATGGCAAGCCTCTCTTACGCTTCAGCAATCAAGATCGCTGCCCGCGAGATGCGCTCCTCGCGCGGCAAGTTCTTCTTCGTCATCCTGTCGGTCGCCATCGGCGTCGCCGCGCTTACCGGCGTGCGCGGGTTCAGCTCCTCCTTTCGCGGAGCGCTGTTAACTCGCGCGCGAAGCATCATGGCGGGCGACCTTGCAGCTCGCATGTTCCAGCAGGTCACGCCTGAGCAACAGAAGGGCCTCGATCAGATCGCCGCCGAGGGTGTTGAGATCACGCCCGTCACCGAACTGCTCTCCATGGCCAGTTCGCCAAAGACGCTTGACCCGCTGCTCGTCTCGCTCAAGGCCGTCGATCCCAACAAGTATCCCTTCTACGGCAAGGTCGATCTCGAACCTGCCGATAGGCTTCAATCGCAGCTCGGAGATGATTCAGTGGTCGTTGCGGATGATCTGCTCATCCGCCTGCATCTGAAGGTCGGCGATCAGCTTACGGTGGGCAGTAAGATCTTCCGCATCGCCTCGGTTGTGACCAACGAACCCGACCGGCTCTCCGGCAACTTCGCGGCTGGCCCACGCGTTCTCATCTCGCGCAAGGGCCTTGCCGATAGCGGTTTGCTCGCACCCGGCAGTCACTCCGGCCAGCGATACCTCTTCAAAGTCCCGGCCCCGCGCAACGGTGCGCCCATCTCAGAGAAGGCGGTTGCCGATCTAAAGCTGCGGCTTGAAAAGCTCCTGCCAGAGGCGCAGGTAACCGACTATCGCGAGACCAATCCCGCGCTCACCCAGGGTCTCGACCGCGCTACCAGCCTGCTCTCGTTGATGAGCCTCGTCGCACTTGTCCTTGGTGCCATTGGAGTAGCGATGGCCATGCGCGCCCACCTGCAGCAGCGCCTCGACACCATCGCCATCATGAAGTCGCTCGGCGCACGCTCCGGCCAGATCATCAAGATCTACGTCCTGCAGACGCTTTTGCTCGGTGTCGCCGGAGGTCTGCTCGGCGTCGCCCTTGGCACCGGCGTGCAGCTCGCCTTCCCCTATCTGCTGGCGAAGTTCATCAACGTGCCCACCGAGGTCCATCTCCAACTTCGAACCATTCTCACTGGCCTTGGCGCGGGCGTGCTCACGACGCTGCTCTTCACGCTGCCTCCGCTGCTCGATATCCGCGGCGTGCGCCCCATCCTGATCTTTCGCCGCGCCGTCGACGAGGAAGATAACTCTTTCTTGTCCGAATATTTTCGTTCACTTCGCAAGAACCTTCTGAAAGCCACTATCGCGATAGTTTGCATAGCGTTGGTGACGGCAGTGCTCAGGAAAATGGGGCTCGCAGAGGTACTCGAAGAGATCGGAGTTTTGGTATTCACAGCATTGATCGCCGTAATACCTTGGAAGCGGATCAAGAGCCAAGCTCAGATTGCAGCCGGTGCCCTCATCCTCATCGGTCTAGCCGCTATTGCCACGACGCTCAGCGACTCCGCCACCGTGGGCAAAGTCTTTTCGCTTGGCCTCGTCGCCGTCCTCGCCGTCCTTCTGGCAGCCTCCGCAGCAGTCCTGGCTAGCCTTCGCTTTTTTCTCTCCCGCACGCGCCTGCACTTGCCTTCCTCCCTGCGTCACGGTCTCGCGAATCTCTATCGCCCCGGCAATCCGAGCGCCGCTTTATTGGCTGCCGTTGGCATGGGCGTCATGCAGATCATGACCGTCTATCTTGTCCAGCAGGCAGTCGTCT
Source organism: Granulicella aggregans (assembly GCF_025685565.1). Lineage (NCBI taxonomy): Bacteria > Pseudomonadati > Acidobacteriota > Terriglobia > Terriglobales > Acidobacteriaceae > Granulicella > Granulicella aggregans. Next base: position 835,439 of record NZ_JAGSYE010000002.1, on the reverse strand, counting down.
CGGAGCTCCATCTCGCCTCCGCGCCCGACCTGCCCAACGTCTTCCTGATCGACATCACCACCGACGAGATCGATGGCGTGCGCAAGCTACTCATCGCTCAGCCCGGAGTGACCCTCGCCCCCGAACTCCTTCCCGTCGTCACCTCGCGCATCATCGCGATCAACGGAGTTCCTGCCAGCGAGGTGAAGCTGACCAACTTTCCGCGCCGCATGCTGCAATCGATCAACCTGACCTGGTCGGCCACGCCGCCTCCGGGCACCAAGCTGGCGGCAGGGAAGTGGTGGGCACCCGAGTCGATCGCTCCCCAAGTTGCCGTCGCGAAGCGCCAGGCCGACCGCCTCGGCGTGAAGGTCGGCTCGACCATCACCTTCGCCGCGCAGGACCAGCAGATCGTCGCCACCGTCGCTGCCTTGACCGAGTCCGACGGCCAGCACGCCTTCTCCCGCGCGGAGTTTGTTCTCCCGCAACCTGTGCTCGCCGGCCTGCCGGTCGTCTGGTACGGCGGCGTCCACGTCGATCCAACAAAGGTAGAGCTACTGCAAAGAGCACTCTACAAGGCCTATCCCACTGTCACCGTCATCAACGTCGCTGCCGCCCTCGAAACCGTTCGCAACGTGGTCATCCAAATCACCTACGTGATCCAGTTCCTCTCCGCGTTCTCCATCTTCGCCGGCATTGTCATCCTTGCCAGTTCCATCGCTGGAACACGCTATCGCCGCATCCGCGAGGTCGTCGTGATGAAGACCCTTGGCGCGACGCGTAGTCGTATCGCCACGGTCTTCTCCATCGAGTTCGCGGTCCTTGGACTGGTCGCTGGGTTGGTTGGCGTGTTCTTCGCGAATCTCATTGCTCGCGTACTGCTTCATCGTCTCGACATCGTCTATCACGTTCAATGGCTATGGACGTTTGCTGCCCTCGCCGGCACCGCTGGCCTGACCGTGATTACGGGATGGGCGGCAAGCCACCGCATCCTGGGGCAGAAGCCTCTCGAAGTGTTGCGCGAAGAGTAGCCGCTACGAAGCAGTTCGCCGTGCGAACTGCGCCTCGAGCGCGATACGGACCAGTTGGCTGCGAGTGCGCACGCCCGTCTTCGCAAAGAGCTGTTGCAGCACCGCCTTTACGTATCCTTCGGAGATATTGAGCTTCGCCGCAATCTCCTTGTTCGTAAGGCCGCTGTATATCTCATCAAGCACGCTCTGCTCTCGGGGGTTGAACGGCGGAACTCCATCAGTTTTGCCGTGCTGAAGATCGGCTTCACGATCTCCGAACGAGAGCGCCTGAAGCGCCTTCCGGTCGAACCACCGCTCGCCCGCCGCAACCCGGCGAATAGCGTTCAGCAGATCGGCAGGCGAACTATGTTTCAGAAAGACTCCCGATGCGCCGCGGCGGGCCGCGCTCCGTGTCTCATCATCGCTCATCCCAGCGGTAACGAAGAGAATCCTTCCCGTAAATCGCGATGTCTTTATGGCGTCAAGGACGGCAAGACCATCCTTCTCGCCAAGATCATGGTCCAGCAGGATGACATCGACCTTGATCTTCTCGAGCGCGGCAACTGCCTCGTCGGCAGAGTGGAAGTCGGCGATCACCTCGAGATCCGGTTCGGAACGGAGCAGGCGGCCAAGGCTCTCGCGGAACAGAGAGTGATCGTCGAGCAGAAGCAGCCGAATCTTATCGTGGTTCTGCATAATTTCCTAGGCCGTGGCGGAGCGTGCGAGAGTCACCACAAATGTCGCTCCCGCTTCGCAAGGTTGATAAGTCAGATCGCCGTGAAGTGTACGCATCAGCGCGCGCGAAACGCAAAGTCCGAGACCGGTCCCTTTCGAATGGGGTTGGAATGGTCGAAATAGAAGTTCCGGATGCGACACGCCTTCTCCGTTGTCGATGATCGCGACCCTGACCGACTGCGGCGTCTCGCTCACGCGAAGGACAAGCTTCGGGTCGGCGTTCGATGCTAACGCTCTCACGCTATTCCGAACGAGGTTCAGAAAGACCTGCATGAGGCTGTGGCGATCGGCCCAGACCGTGGGCAACGACTCCGGAATCTCCCAGCACAGTTCGATCTCGGCCTCCTTGAGCGTTGGCTCCACGACGATCCGCAACTCTTCGATGAACGAGTCGAGCCGGACACTTACCGCGACCTCCGGCGCCTCACCCAACTCGATCGACGCAATCTTTTCAAGTGCCAGCACCAGTGTGCCCAGAGCTTCAAAGTCGCGGTTGTGCTGCATATCGTCGCAGCGTACGAGGTTCTGGTGGACCATCGCAATCGCGCCGCAGACGTTGCGGACCTCATGCGAAAGAGCAGCCGCGACGATACGCGAGCCCGACAGCAGCTGGTGCAACCCTTCTTCTTCGCGGTCGCGAAAGTCTTCCGAGGAGTCGACGATCATCGCTGAGATTCTTGGACCAAGGCTTGTCGTATAGGTCGAAAACCACACGTCCGCAATGAAGATGCTTCCGTCCCCGCGGTGGCCCTTGCACTGCATAAGGGTCCGAAATCCCTGGGCCGCGTCCCGTCGACCAGGAATGACGTTAAAGGCCGGCAACAGCTTGGCGATAGGAGTGCCCCGGCAATCTTCCGTCATGGTGAAGAGGCGATGCGCTGCCTCGTTCGCCAGAAGAATGCAGCCGCCACCGTCCGCGCTCACAATGGCCACCGGACTCGTCTCGATCAGGTGTTCGAGCTGTTCCTCGAGTCCGCGGCGCACCAGCACTTCTGCCTCGAGCCGGTCTGTATGGGCAGCAGCCGTGAGTCGGTTCTGATGTACCTCATAAACATACGACCCGATGCCAGCGAACGCCGCGAAGTACAGCATATCGCGGGGAAGGCCCGACAAGAGCGTCCACTGAATGTCATCGAACAGCTCCGTCAGACCCATGCAGAGCAGGGCCACGAGCAGAATCTCGCGACGTTTCAGCACGCGGCTTACCAGTAGAATGGGGAAAAGGTAAAGAAATCCCAGAGGAACTTCCGCAGCGATCTTCCAATCGACCAGCGAGATAGCAACGATCAGCGCAGCCCCGCGCACCAGCAACGCACGGCGGCTACTGCTGAGAAGCAACCAGCGAACGGCGGATTGAAAGGATGCCCGCACGGCTTCAGAGTATCAGCCCGAGACTTCCAGACAGACGATTGCGTCGGTAGAGATTGATAGCTCCGACTGACCGAAAGATAGTACCGGCTTTACGAAAAATTGACGGTTTTTATGCAATCCTGATCTTGGCTAACCTATGAAGATTCAACACTCACGGCGATACGTGTACTTGCGGAGAAAAGAGATTGTTTAGTTCGAGCGTCCGCATTGGCGCGGTGTCGGGTTGCCTTTGGCTCGTTGGCGCTGTAGCGACAGCGCAGCAGCCGTCCCAAGCGCCAGCCCAGCTTCAGCCACCTGCATCTCCTCTCGCCTTGAGCTGGCAGCAGGTGCAGGATCGCTTCCGCGCCGCCAACCCGACTTTACGCGCTGGCGCTATCGCCATCGATGAGTCGCGAGCTCAGGAGATCACCGCACACCTTCGGCCCAACCCGACCTTCGGCGCGCAGGTCGACCAACTCACCCTCTTTCACAGCAATCCCTACCAGCCGCTCTCGCAGGCCTATCCGAACATCACCTTCAACTACCTGCATGAGCGCGACCACAAGCGCGAACTGCGCACCGACAGCGCCAAGCAGGGAACGAAGATCGCCATCTCGAACCAGACCGACCTTCAGCGGACATTGACGTACTCTCTGCGCCAGGCCTTTGTGCAGACGCTGCAGGCGAAGGCTGTGCTCGCGTTGACGAGCGAAAACCTTTCGTACTACGACCATGTTCTCGATGTCAGCCGGGACCGCTTCCACGCAGGCGATATCGCACAGGTGGATCTCGACCGGTTGGAGCTCGGCCGCGTTCAATACGAACAGGACAACGAGACCGCCGACGTCAACGTCCGCACGGCCAAGATTCAACTGCTCCAGTTGATCAACGACCGCACTCCGGTCGACCAGTTCGATGTGACCGGCCCTTATGAGTTTGCCGACGCACTGCAGCCGCTCGATCAATATCACCAACAGGCGATCTCGGAACGTCCGGACCTGCTCGCCGCGTTGCAGACTGTGGAGAAGGCGAAGATCGATCACCGGCTCGCGATCGCGAACGGCTCGACCGATCCCACTTTTGGCGTCGATGCCGCGCACCAACCCAATCCGCTGAACAGTTACATCGGCTTCAGCGTCAACGTGCCGCTGCGAATCTTCGATCGCAATCAGGGCGAGAAGCAGCGCACGCTGCTGGATATCGACCTGCAGCAGCAGCAGGCTGAAGCCGCCCGTGCGCAGGTCTTCGCGGATGTCGACTCGGCTTATGCCACGGTCGACAGTCAATTGAAGCTGCTGCGCCCCTATAAAGACAAGTATTTGAAGCAGGCATTGAGTGTGCGCGATACCATCTCGTTCTCTTACCAGCATGGCGGGGCGTCTCTGCTGGACTTCCTGCAGGCGCAGGCCGACTATCGCAACATCCAGTTGGGATATGTGAACCTGTTGGGAGCGTACCTCACCGCCGCTGCACAGATGAATGAAGCCGTAGGACAAGAGGTGCTTCCGTGATGAGAAACAAGTTTGCTTCGGCTGCCGCAAGCGCGGGCGTGGTCCTGATGCTTCTTTCAGCGGCCGGCTGCGAGAAAAAAGCCGACATAAAGGATGAGGCACCCGGGCCGCTGAAGGTCGAGCAGGCGCAGGACATTAACACTGTCCACGTCGACCATCCTGAGCAGTTTCCGCTGGCCACGGCGGCAACACAGATGATGGCTTCGTCGATGAGCGTTACCGGGCAGGTGCAGCCCGATGTGACCCATGTCATCCCGGTCATCTCGCTCGCCTCAGGCCGCGTTGTCGCAATCTACGCTCACATCGGCGACTTCGTCCACAAGGGACAGAAGCTATTCACGGTGCAGAGCAGCGATATCGAAGGGGCGTACTCGGACTACCGCAAGGCCGTCGCCGATGAGGCGCTCGCCAAGGTGCAGTTCGATCGCTCCAAGCTCCTCTACAGCAAGGGGGCGATCTCGCAGAGCGCCCTCGAAATCGCCCAGGACACCGAGGACAAGGCAGTCGTCGACGTCGAGACCTCGGCGGAGCACCTTAGGCTTCTTGGAGCCAAGGACCTCAAGCAGCCGACTGGCGCCGTTGACGTCTTCGCGCCCGCGACCGGTGTCATCATCGAGCAAAACATCGTCCAGTCCGCCGGCGTCAAGACACTCGACAACGCCCCCAATCTCTTCACCATCGCGAACATTGACGACGTATGGATCGTTTGCGATGTCTATGAGAATCAGCTCCCCAACCTCGCCGTCGGACAGGAAGCCACGATTCACTTCAACGCTTACACGGACAAGGTCGTCACCGGCCGCATTAGTGAGATCGACCCGATCCTCGATCCGAACATCCGCACCGCCAAGGTCCGCGTGCAGGTCAAGAACCCCGGCTTCATGAAGATCGGGATGTTCGTGACCGCATCGTTCCAGGCGCAGAAGCAGGAGCCCCATGTCGTTGTTCCGGCCTCGGCCATCGCGCACCTGCACGATCAAGACTTCGTCTACGTTGCGACCGGCCAGGCCCAGTTCGCCCTGACCAAGGTGACTGCTGGAGCGATTCTCCCAGGTAACCTCCAGGTCGTTCAAGGCCTGCCGGCAGGCAAGATGGTCGCAACCAACGCCCTCGAACTTCAGAGCACGGTGACGCAATAATGGGATCGCTCGTAGATTTCGCGCTCAAGAACCGATTTCTTGTCCTCATCTTGGCGATTCTTCTCTTCGTCTGGGGCATCATCTCGTTCCGCGCGCTTCCCGTTGAGGCGTATCCCGACGTCGCGAACAACTACGTCCAGATCATCACGCAGTGGCCCGGTCGCTCGGCGGAAGACGTAGAAAAGCAGATCACTGTTCCGGTCGAGATCCAGATGAACGGCATCCCGCATCTGACGCATCTCCGTTCCACCACGCTCGCAGGCCTCTCGAGCGTGATGCTGATCTTCGACGATGAGTCCACCAACGACTGGAACCGCGAGAAGGTTCTGGAGCGCATCTCACAGGTCACTCTACCAACGGGCCTGACTCCCCAGATTGGAACCGACTGGAGCCCCGTCGGACAGATCTACTGGTACACCCTGACCAGTAAGAACCCTAGCTACGACAACATGGCGTTGAAGTCGCTCGAAGACTGGACGCTCGAGAAGCAGTTCAAGTCGGTCCCGGGCGTCGTCGATGTCTCCAGCTTTGGCGGCATCACGCGCGAGTACCAGGTTCGCATCGATCCCGACAAGCTCATCTCCTACGGCCTCACTATCGGTCAGGTCGAGCAGCAGTTGACGAACAACAACGTCAACGCTGGCGGTAGCTTCATTGAAGAGGGCGAACAGGCCATCAACGTCCAGGCGGTGGGCCTGTTCACCAACGTCAACGACATCGCCAACACCGTCATCAAGACGCAGAGCGGCACCGCGCTTCGTATCCGCGACATCGCTACCGTAGAGCAGGGAGCCAAGATCCGCCTAGGCCAGATCGGCAAAGCGATTCGCCGCAACGATGGCGTCGTGGTGGACGACCCCGATGTGGTCGAAGGCATTGTGCTCCTACAGAAGGGGGCCAATTCCGACGAGGTACTGGATAACATCCACGCTAAGGTGACCGAGTTGAACGGCATCGACGCGAAGCCCGCGGTTCCCGCCCACTTCGACGGGGAGTTTCCTTTCTTTCATTCGTCAGAACCCGCTGTCGCCGCGAAGCAGGGGTTATTGCCGCCCGGCGTGAAGGTCGTCCCGTTCCTCGACCGAGATGATCTCGTCCATCTCACGACCCACACCGTGCTGCACAACCTGACAGAGGGAATCATCCTCGTGATGATCATCCTCTTTCTCTTCCTTGGCAACGCTCGCGGCGCGCTTATCGTCGCGCTCACCATTCCGTTCTCGCTGCTCTTCGCATCGATCTGTCTCAACCTGAATCACATTCCCGCAAACCTGCTCTCGCTTGGTGCGCTGGACTTCGGTATGGTCGTCGATGGCGCGGTCGTAATGGTCGAAAACATCGTCCGCCACATGAACCGCAAGCATGACGAACCGCGCTCCACCATGGACGTCGTGCGCGAGGCCGCGCATGAGGTCCAGCGACCCGTCTTCTACGCCATCGGCATCATCATCACTGCCTACCTTCCCATCTTCACCCTGCAGCAGGTGGAAGGCCGCCTCTTCCGCCCCATGGCCTGGACGGTCGCCTTCGCTCTGCTCGGCGCTCTCATCTTCTCCATGTTTCTCGCCCCCGTGCTCTCCACTTTCCTTTTCAAGAACGGAGCGAAGGAGTGGCACAACCCGGTCATGGAGTTTCTGACCAAGCACTATCGCAGCGCGGCTCTCTGGGCGGTCGAGTCACGCTGGATCGTCGTTGGAGCCACGCTCGCAGGCCTCTGCCTCGCGCTCTTTCTCGCCGAAGGCGGCGTCATCGGTTCCGAGTTTCTGCCGCACCTCGACGAAGGCGCAGTCTGGGTTCGCGGCACTCTCGCCCCCAGCACTGGCCCGACCGAGGGTATTCGAGTGATGACCCAGGCGCGGCAGGTCCTGGCAAACTTTCCCGAGGCGAAGGACGTTGTCAGCCAGGTCGGCCGTCCGGACGACGGCACGGATACCACCGGCTTCTTCGACACCGAATACTTCGTCGACCTGAAGCAGAAGAAAGATTGGCGCCCGGTCTTTCACGAGAACAAGGAAGAGCTGATCTCCGCGATGGACCGAGAACTCGAGAAGATGCCCGGCATCATCTGGAACTTCTCGCAGCCCATCTCCGACAACATGGAAGAGGCGGTCAGCGGCGTCAAGGGCGAACTCGCCGTCAAGGTCTATGGCGACGACCTGAAGACGCTCGAAAAGAAGGGCGACGAGATCGTCGGCGTGATGAGCAAGATCAAGGGCATTCAAGACCTTGGTCTCTTCCGAGTCATCGGCCAGCCGAACCTGAACTTCACCGTGGACCGCGCAGCGGCCGCTCGCTTCGGCATCAACGTCTCCGACGTGCAGGATGCGATCCAGACCGCCGTCGGCGGTAACGCCGTCACTCAGGTCCTCGACGGCGAGGCACGCTACGACGTCGTGCCCCGTTACGCCCAGAAGTATCGTGACAGCGCGGAGGCTATCGAAAATGTAAGGCTGGTCTCTCCCAGCGGCGAGCGCGTCTCGCTGGCGCAGCTCACCAAGCCTGTTCTCGCCGACGGGGCCTCCGAGATCTATCGCGAAAGCAACTCGCGCTACGTTGCCATCAAGTACAGCGTCCGTGGCCGCGATCTTGGCGGTGCGGTCGAAGAGGCCATCGACAAGGTCACTAAAGAGGTCAAACTGCCTCCCGGCTACTCGCTCGACTGGGCCGGAGAGTACGCTAGCCAGAAGCGCTCCGCCAAGCGCCTTGCCATCGTCGTCCCCATTACCATCGGACTGATCTTCTTCATCCTGTACATGATGTTCGGTTCGCTGAAGTGGTCGATGCTGATCATGGCAAACGTAGTTATTGCCCCTATCGGTGGCACCCTTGCCCTCCTGGTTACGCACACCAACTTCAGTGTTTCGTCTGGTGTCGGCTTCCTTGCACTCTTCGGCGTGTCCGTGCAAACCGGTGTCATCATGCTTGAGTACATTAACCAGATGCGCGTGCGCGGCCACTCCATCGAAGACTCCGCTGTCGATGGCGCAGTGCTTCGCCTGCGTCCCATCATGATGACCATGCTGGTCGCCACTCTCGGCCTGCTTCCGGCAGCGACCTCGCATGGTATCGGTTCAGACTCCCAGCGACCCTTCGCTGTGGTGATCGTCGGCGGTCTCATCTCCGACCTCATCATCAGCCTGTTCCTGTTGCCCACGCTCTATGTATGGATCGCGGGCCCGAACGACGTTCTTCCCGAGCCCGAAGGCGAGTTCGACTAACCTGTCCCGCTAGAAGATCTGCGTGTTGCTGCGAGGCGCGCAGAGCACCGTCATCGACCGGCCTCCGAGGATTACCTTCTCGCCCACCTCAGTCGTCGCAAATGGGTCTTCGATGTTTTCGGTCGAGATGAGACAGTGCCAATGCCCTCCGAAGGGCGTTGCTGGAAGAGTGAACTCTACGCCTTCGTGGGCAGCGTTCACCATGATGAGAAAGCTATCGTCGACTACCGGGACACCATCATCGTCGGTGACCTGCAGGGTATTGCCATTCAACAGGAAGGCCAGTGACCGGTTCCACTCTGTGTTCCATGCCTTGTTGGAGAGGAAGTTGCCATCGGTGCCAAGCCATACGAGATCATGCACAGCGCTGGTGCCTTCGGTGTTGCGAATCTCGCGGTCCTGAAAGAACTTGCGCCGATGCAGGTTGGGATGATCGCGGCGCAATTGGATCAGCTTCGTTGTGAAGGCAAGCAGGCGCTTGCGCGGTTCATCCAGCTTCCAGTCGTACCAGGAGACTTCGTTGTCCTGGCAGTACGCGTTGTTGTTGCCGCGCTGCGAGCGCCCTACCTCATCGCCGCCGGAGATCATCGGGACTCCCTGGCTCAGGAGAAGTGTGGTAAGCATGTTGCGCATCTGCCGTTCGCGCAGGATGTTGATCGCGGGATCGTCGGTGACGCCCTCCGCGCCCATGTTCCAGCTATCGTTGTCGTTCGCTCCATCCTGGTTGTTCTCGCCGTTGGCTTCGTTGTGCTTCTCGTTGTAGCTCACCAGATCGCAGAGCGTAAATCCATCGTGCGCTGTGACGAAGTTGATGCTGGCGTATGGTTTGCGGCCATCGAACTGATAGAGGTCACTCGATCCCGTCAGGCGAAACGCGAGATCCGATAGCTGGCCCGCATCGCCCTTCCAGAACCGGCGCACCGTGTCGCGATACTTGCCGTTCCACTCCGCCCAAAGGACAGGAAAGTTGCCGACCTGGTAGCCGCCTTCGCCCACGTCCCACGGCTCCGCGATCAGCTTCACATCGGCGAGTGTCGGGTCCTGGTGGATCGTATCGAAGAAACTCGAAAGCTTGCTCACTGCGTGCAACTCGCGGGCCAGCGTCGAGGCAAGATCGAAGCGGAAGCCGTCGACGTGCATCTCCGTGACCCAGTAGCGCAGGGAGTCCATGATCAGCTTCAACACCTGAGGATTCCTTACGTTCAGCGTGTTGCCCGTGCCGGTGTAGTCCATGTAATAGCGCGGTTGTTCCTGTACGGCCCGGTAGTAAGTCGTATTGCAGACTCCCTTGAACGAGAGCATCGGGCCGAACCGGTTGCCTTCGCAGGTATGGTTGTACACCACGTCCAGAATCACCTCGATACCCGCGGCGTGCAGGTTCTTCACCATCTGCTTGAACTCGTCGACCTGGCCCCCGGTGTCACCGCAGGCACAGTAGCGCGGCATTGGCGCGAAGAAGCCGAGCGTGTTGTAGCCCCAATAGTTGCTCAGACCCTGATCCAGCAGCCGTCCATCATCGATGAAGTGATGGATGGGTAGCAACTCTACAGCCGTGACGCCGAGCTTCTTCAGATACTTGATGCTGGCTGGATGACTGACGCCAGCGTACGTTCCGCGCAGCCTCTTCGGCACCTCGGGATTTCGGATGGAAAAACCCTTTACGTGCATCTCGTAGATGACAGACTCTGAGAGAGGAGTTTGCGGCGCACAGTCTTTGCCCCAGTTGAACGCGGAGTCGATGACGACCGACTTGGGGATGCCATAGGCGTCGTCGCGGTCGCAGCGGACAAGGTCGTTATTGTCTTCCACCCGGTGCGCGAAGATCGGCGCCTTCCAGTCGACCTGTCCGGAGATGGCCTTCGCATACGGGTCGACGAGCAGCTTCGAAGGGTTGAACCGATATCCCTGCTCAGGCTCCCATGGCCCATCGATGCGATAGCCGTACATCTGACCCGCTGTAATGCCGCGGACGAGCCCGTGCCAGACAAAGGCCGTACGCTCGCGCAGGTTGATACACTCGGTCTGGTTGCCGTTCTCGTCAAACAGGCACAGTTGCACCGATGTGGCATGCTCGGAGTAGATTGCGAAGTTTGTTCCCTTCGCAGTCACATTTGCCCCAAGCGGGTAAGGTTTGCCGGGCAAGAGTGTGTAAGGCATACCGCTCCTCAAGTAGATGTCTTATAGATGGATGCGTGAAGGCCTTAGGAAGTTGAGTCCATCGCGTCGAGTCGGCGCAGTGATTCAGCCATGCAGCGATCGGACATCCATGAGATCCAGCTCCCGCTCCAGCTTGCGAAGGGTCATATCGCCGATCTCCGCTGAGGCCTCCAGCCTCGATAGCTCCTTTCGTTCGGCCTCCCGGACCTGCGTTGCGATCCCGGAGAAGGTCTCCATCTCTGACCTTGAAGGCGTAGACTCCTTCGTCTGGTCGTCCTCGCGTTGAATCAGCTCGAGGCGGCGCTTATAGGACTGGTCTAGCAGCTCAAGCGCTCTCTGGAAGGACGGCTCGGGTTTGGCGGCGCGCAGCGCTTCGACTTCCGCAAGTGCGGCAAGCGTCATGGCGCGTCGCGCATCCCGCTCCTCGGCCCCGGTGTTGGTGGCGGCACAGACGCCTAGCCGGCGTGTGATCCAAGGCAGCGTAAGGCCCTGACCAACCAGCGTCACCAGGATGACGGAGAAGGCAAGGAAGAGGATCATGTCCCGGTGAGGGAAGGGCGCGCCCGTTGCCGTCGTCTCCGGCAACGAAAGGGCGGCGGCCAGGGTCAACACTCCACGCAGCCCGCTCCAACCCACTACGATCGCCTGGCGGGCGCTCAGCGGGACCATGTTCTGACCCAACACACGCCGTCGGATCAGCGCTGAAAAGCGTGAGCCGGGCAGCATCCACATCATCCGGAGGCCGATCAGCAGCAGCGAAAGCGAGAGCGCCGCCGTCAGCAAGCGGGGCCAGTCGAGTGGCCGCATCCCCGGCAGAACGGCTGGAAGCTGCAAGCCGATCAGAATGAAGACAAGGCCGTTCAGGATGAAGTCGATCGTATTCCAGACGGCGTGCGAGTCGAGTCGCGCCTCAGAGGTATAAGTCGTCGAGGCCTGACGTCCGAGATAGAGCCCGCAAGCTACAGTCGCGAGAACGCCCGAGGCATGGATGCCCTCGCCAAGCAGGTAGGCGCAATAAGGAGTTGCGAGCGAGATCATCGTCTGCAGAGCAGAGCCCTGAAGGGGCCGCTGCATCGTGCGCACGACCCATCCCACGAAGAGCCCCGCCACGCAGCCGCCCAGCACCATCCAGAGAAGCTGAAGCACACCATGCCCGATCGACGGAATCGTCCCTGACACGACAAGCGCAACGCTGAACTCCAGCGCGAGCAGACCCGTAGCATCGTTCAGCAGGCTCTCGCCCTCGACGATATCCAGGAGATATTGGGGCATGCCGATACGCTTGGCGATGGCACCCACAGCGATGGCGTCGGTAGTGCACACCACAGCACCGAGAACGGCTCCTGTCCGCCAGTCGAACCCCGGAAAGAAAAGGTGGGCCGCCACCGCGACTCCAGCGACGGTGAAAGCAACAAGCCCGAAGGCAAGCATCGAGATGCTTACCAGGTTGTACTTGAACTCGCGCCACGACGTCTGTAGCGCTGCCGCGAAGAGCAGCGGCGGAAGGATGACCAGGAAGACGAAGTCTGGTCGGAGCGAGATGTTCGGAAAGATGGGAACGAAGCTGAGGACAAGCCCGCCCAGCACCATCAGGATCGGGTAAGGGACTTTCAGCCTCTGCGCCAGCGCGGCGAGAATCGCAACGAACGCGACCAGGGTGACGAGAACAAGTTCTACGAAGTGAAGTTGGCTCTCGGGCATCTCGACTCAGGATACGTGACCTTCCCCGGGCGGCGAAAGCTCGGCGGAAGTGTTACTCGGCGAGCGCTTGAGGCCGGCTGCCGAACTCCGGACCGAAGTAGCAGAGTTCGACCAGCATGCAATAGATGTGCTCCAACACGAGATGAGACTCCTGGATGTTCATGGTGGTCGAGGACGGAATGACGATGTTCAGTTGACAAACCTCCGCCATGACCCCACCGCCGTTGCCGCTGAAGCCGACGGTCGTCAGCCCCATCTGGTTCGCGAGCTTCACGGCCTTTACGATGTTCTTCGAGTTGCCGGAGGTGGAGATCCCCAGGAAGATGTCACCGGGTGTGCCCAGAGCCTCTACCTGCCGCTCGAAGACGTAGTCGAAAGAAAAGTCATTACCGACCGCGGTCAGAATCGACGTATCCACAGTCAACGCGATGGCCCGCAAAGCCGGCCTTGAGATGGTCAATCGCCCCACGAACTCCGCAACGAGGTGCTGCGCATCGGCTGCTGAGCCTCCATTGCCAGCGACCAGCAGCTTGCCGCCCGCCTTCATCGCCGCAGCGGTCATCTCGCTTAGTTGTACCAGCGTCTCGGCGATCCGTTCATCTGCCAGCACCGCTTCGAGCGTCGCGATAGACTGCGCAATCTGTCTCTGTACTACCGACTTCATTCCCATCTCCGTCCTGCGAACACAGGCAGCGACTCAAGATGCTCGCACCCGCAGATTGAAGTTTTACATAGAATTGGTGGTATGAAGGGTTTGAACTCGGGTTGCCATCGCCATCTCTCATGGCGGATTTTTAGTCGGGCGACATCTGCGATGCTGTTCCACCTCGCTCTCGGCAGTACCTTTGCTGCCGGCCAGGCTGCGGAGAAGCCACCTGTTCCCGCCGCCTCCAAACCTACGCCGGTGCAGGCGAAAGTCGATGCCGGGCTGACGGGCAAGACCGTCTTGTTATGGCCCCAGGGAGCTCCCAAGGCAGTTGGCAAGACGCCCGCCGATGTCCCCACTTTGACTATCTATCTTCCCGCCCACAACACGACGAAGACCGGTGTTCTCATCGCACCTGGCGGTGGCTATTCCTACCTCTCCATGCACCATGAAGGAGAGGACGTCGCGCACTGGCTGAACGCCCGCGGTGTTGCGGCGTTCGTCTTAAAGTACCGGCTTGGTCCGGTCTATCACCATCCGATCGAGCTCAACGACGCCCAGCGGGCGTTGCGCTTGGTGCGAAAAAACGCTGCGGACTACAGCATCACGCCTGATCACATCGGCATGTGGGGGTTCTCTGCCGGAGGACATCTTGCCGCGACGGCGGGAACGCATTACGACGCAGGAAATCCGCAGTCGCAGGACGCGATCGAGAAGACATCCTGCCGCCCCGACTTTCTAATCCTCGCGTATCCCGTTATCACGATGCTCATCCCCAATACTCATGGCGTCTCGCGCAAATTTTTGCTGGGCGATGACGCCCCGCAGACGTTGCTCGCCAACCTGTCCGATGAGACCCAGGTCAACAAAGACACGCCGCCGACCTTCCTCTTCGCCACCACCGACGATGGAATTGTGCCCGTCATGAACAGCGTTGCCTTCTACACCGCGCTGGTGAAAGCGGGCGTGCCAGCCGAGATGCACCTGTTTCAGCATGGAAACCACGGCTCAGGACTGGCAGAAGGCAATCCGCAACTCAGCGTCTGGCCGGAGCTGTTGATCAAGTGGATGCGAGAGCGCGGATACGCCTCGGCGAATGATGCTCCTGTAAATCCGGTAGCGACGACGACAGCGCCTCGCTAACCTTCACCCGCCGGTTTGTCGTAGAGTAGTGTTGTCCCGGCCAGATTTACCCTGAAGCAGAGTTAAACCTTGTCTGCGCTCGGCGCGTGGCGTATGTTTCGTCTACTTTAAGGATGGAGAGCAAATGACAAAGATTGAGGCAATCATCCAGCCATCGAAGCTGGACGCTGTGAAAGACGCCCTGGTAGAGATGGGGATCGAAGGGATGACGATCTTCGAGGCCCGCGGTCACGGTCGCCAAAAGGGCCACACCGAGTTCTATCGCGGCCGCGAGTACTCGGTCGACCTGCTGCCGAAGGTCAAGCTCGAGCTGGTCACCAGCGACGAACGTGCTGAGCTCGCGATTCAGGCCATTATCACGGCCGCGCGCACCGGCACGATCGGCGACGGCAAGATCTTCGTCTCGAAGATCGACGAGGCCATCCGCATCCGTAACGATGAGCGCGGCGATATCGCGCTGTAGGCGAAGGCATTCACAAAAGACACTCGCGGTACCGGATCTCCGGTGTAGTGTATCTGCAACCGTCCTACTCGCCCGGGATCCGGCTCGGCGCTGGCGAGAAGTGAACGTTTAACGAAGAGATCGAGCCGGCATCCACGACTCCTATGGCCAATGACCGTACTGTTTCAGAGGATGGCGACAGGCGCGCAGCATACCAGCGAAGGATGCTGGAGATTGCGTCTGCCTTCGAGGCAGGAGCCTCGGGCGCTGCGACCGTCCGCGCGCGGTCGGATGCAGTCGATGCGCTGGTCGCTTCGCTCTGGACGGAGGCATGCGCCGCCGAGCCGCAGCTTGTCTGCAACATCGCGCTTGTAGGTATCGGTGGATATGGTCGCCGCGAGCTCTTTCCCTACTCCGACGTAGATCTCATGTTTCTTGTCGAGCCGAAGCTCCCCGCCAAAGTCTTCGAAGCTTCAGTAAAGCCCGCTATCCGGCGCATGAGCCAGTCTCTCTGGGACTGTGGACTAAGGTTGTCGCCGCAGACCCGGAAGCTTACGGAGTGTGAGCGTTTTGACCCGGAGAATACGGAGTTTGCACTTGCCCTGCTCGATCAACGTCCTCTCGGCGGCGATGCCGCACTTCACGAAAGGCTACATAGCCAGGCCCTGGCGAAGATGTTCGACCGCGACCGCGATGCGATTTTGCGACGTCTTGTCGAACTCACTCTGGCGCGCCACGCGAAGTATGGCGACACGCTGTTTCATCTCGAGCCCAACGTAAAGGAGTGTCCTGGCGGCCTGCGCGACGTACATGTTTGCGGCTGGATCGCCCGGCTGCTCTCGGGTTCACGGGAGGGTGGCATCGGCATCGCCGCAAGCTCCGAGTCGATCTTCGAAGCGGGTACCAATGGTCAGGAGTTTCAAGAGGCGGTGGCTTTTCTTCAGTTACTGCGCTGCTTCCTTCACTTGAGGCATGAACGGGACGACAATACCCTGGACTGGCAGGCGCAGGATGCCGCGGCAGCTGCGGCGGTCGGACTGAATCGCAGAGGCCTGCCCAGCCCCGACGCCGCTTACTGGATGAGGCTCTACTTCCGCAATGCTCGCGTCGTGGAACGCAATACAGTCCAGATGCTCGACGCGGCACCTTCGCCGAAGCCACCTTCCCGACTCCTGAAGCTGGTCGAGATGAAGAACAAGGTCTCCTCGGGCAAGCGCAAAAAGACTGGCCGCGAGGGTTTCCGCGTGGTGCGCGGTTCTTTGATCTTTGAAGCCGACGAACCTGCCTCCGATGCCAATTCCACGCCCGGCCGATCGGATCCCGCAAACGATCCCGACACGGTTCTTCGCATGTTCGGTGCCATGGCGGAGTCTGGCTTCCGGCTTGGCATCGAAGCTGAGCAGCGGCTTTCGCTTGCGCTTCCTCTACTCTCGGCCG
This sequence comes from Granulicella aggregans, assembly GCF_025685565.1. NCBI lineage: Bacteria > Pseudomonadati > Acidobacteriota > Terriglobia > Terriglobales > Acidobacteriaceae > Granulicella > Granulicella aggregans. The sequence goes on along the minus strand of NZ_JAGSYE010000002.1, from coordinate 818,971 downwards.
ACCTCGAAGAGGGCCCCGCGCTGTGGCGGCACATGGAGACCATCCTCACCGGCCACTTTGCTGGAGGCGCGCTGCGCTCCATGCACGCTCTGGGCATTCTCGAACTCCTCATTCCGGAGTTCCACGGCATCGATGCTCTCGTGATCCGGGATGCCTACCACCGCTATACCGTCGACGAGCACACCTTTGTCCTCATTGACTCGCTCCATGAACTGGAGACGCAGCCTGCTCCTACGCAACCGTCTCCTCCCACCTCCGCGGCCCATCACCCGATGTCGGAGTGGTCCAGCCGCTTCGGCCAGCTTCTTCGCGACCTGCAGCAGCCCGGCCTGCTTTATCTCGTGGCCTTGCTGCACGACACGGGAAAGGGGCGCAGTAACGGCGACCACGCCCAGGAGAGCGTCCGCATGGCGCAGAACGTCCTCTCTCGCCTCGAACTCGATGGGTACGAGAGCAACCTCGTCCTGAGGCTGATCGGCGGACATCTGGAGATGTCTGCCGCCCTGCGCCGCGACATCTTCGACACCGACACCGTCCGTGGATTTGCAGCCAAAGTGCAGACCCCCGAGGCGCTGCGCATGCTCACTCTCTTCACTTACGCCGACATCCAGGCGGTCCATCCCGATGCCCTCACGCCGTGGAAGGCAGAAAATCTGTGGCGGCTTTACCTGGCCACCTCCAACTATCTCGAGCGCAATCTCGATGAAGAGCGGGTAGGCACCGGCCGCGAACGGGAACAGATCCTTCGCGTCACCGCGATGATCCCCAAACGCAGACACGAGGTGGAACAGTTTCTGGAGGGTCTGCCCGCCCGCTATCTCAGCACCAGAACGCCGGAGCAGGTCCGCGCCCACTTTGAACTCTCCGCCCGCTTCGCTGAGGATCCCGTTCAGCTCGATTTCACTTATTCGCCCAGCGTCAACGAGATCACGCTGGTCACCCCCGACCGGCCGCTGCTCTTCGCCAATATGGCCGGGGCTTTGGCCGCATGGGGCATGAACATCATCACCGCAGATGCCTTCTCAAACAGGCAGGGCGTTGTCGTCGACAGCTTCCGCTTCACCGACGCCTTCCGCACGCTTGAGATGAACGTCTCGGAGCGCGAACGGTTCGTCCAGAGTGTTCACGACGTCGTGACCGGTGCGGTGCCGGTAGAGACGCTGCTCCACGGTCGCCGCCGGGGCAAGCGCAAGCCGCCCATGATGGTCGTCGCCCCGCGAATTGACTTCGACGACCATGCCTCTTCGCACAGCACGCTGCTCCAGGTCGTGGCACAGGACACGCCCGGTCTCTTGCGCGCTCTAAGCCTCACCTTGGCGGCACACGAATGTAATGTCGACGTCGCGCTGGTCGATACCGAGGGAGAGACCGCGATCGACGTCTTTTACATCACGCGGAACCAGGCGAAACTGGGGCCCACGGAACAGGACCAGCTTCGCCAGGCCCTTTTCGGTGCTATCGAAGATCGTGGACGGTAGCCTCTGCGTGGTGACGCGGATGCCCTCGCCGCGCGAACGACTTCCAGATAGCCGTTAATGCGGCCCAACGGAAAGATTTTCCTTGGGCCAACTTTCCAACCATTCACGACATCCATACGATTAGTCCAAGATTCAACTAACGTTGTGGTGACACTGGTTTTATACTCAAAAGCATGAGCAACCCAGCAGATCAGATCGCGTCCGGCGGCCCGTCTACCGCAGCCTCTCAGAAGAACGACCGGTACCTTTTCGGCACGTTGGACAGTTTCGGCAAGAACCAGCAGAAGCTGCAGGAGGTGAGCTGGGGATACGACCAACCCGAGGGCATCGTCCTGGCGTCAATGGACGCGGCCATCAACTGGGTTCGCAAGAACTCTATTTGGCCTATGACCTTCGGACTCGCCTGCTGCGCCATTGAGATGATGTCCATGGGCGGCTCGCGTTACGACATCGCGAGGTTCGGCGCGGAAGTCTTCCGTCCTTCGCCCCGGCAAAGCGACCTGATGATCATTGCTGGCCGCGTCTCGCAGAAGATGGCACCGGTCATCCGCCGCCTTTATGAGCAGATGCCCGAGCCCAAGTGGGTGATCTCGATGGGCGCCTGCGCTACATCGGGTGGTGTCTTCAATAATTACGCTCTGCTACAGGGCGTCAACCAGGTAATACCGGTCGATATTTACGTTCCAGGGTGCCCGCCGCGGCCCGAACAGCTGCTCTACGCCATCACTCTATTGCAGGAGAAGATACAGCACGAGAAGGGCACCGTGAAGAAGACTTTGAATCTTGCCTGAGTTGCTGGGGCGCTCATGGCAGGGAATGCTGCTGGATTGCAAGCTTGCTTTACTGAAACAAATTCTGGCTCCCAGGCGTAACGCGATTACTGCAAAGGCACGAGGCGATTTTTCTGGAGGTGTAGTCCGGAGAATCGTTGTTAGAGTACAGATGGTTAACTTGCGGCAGATTCCATCCGAAAGGATGGTTCCCTGCGGTACACTTTATTTTCAATGACATTGCACAGGCTTCAATAAGCAGAGCCTGCAATCTGGTAAGAATTCCGCGGAGGATAGTCGAATGGTTCATCGCTCGTTTCGTAATATCGGTCGGTTCGCACTGGCTGCCTGCGCAGTCAGCATCGGGGCTGTAAGCCTCAATGCACAGACTGCAGCCCCGATGGGGCCCAATCCCTCGCGTGTGGATGTGTTCGCGGGGTATTCGTACTTCGGCACGCACAGCCCGCTCAATCCCTCGGGAGTGCAGTACAGCTCCGATAACTACGGTGCCATCGGCAGCGTTGCCTACTACTTCAACAAGTATGTCGGCGGCGAAGTGGTCTTCGTAGCCCATCCGGACGGCAACAACGACAGCCTCTACACCATCTCGGCCGGTCCGATCTTCCGCGCTCCCTTGCAGAACTTTACCGTCTTCGCTCACGGCCTCGCCGGCGGCGCAGACCTGCTCGGACCGAACGACGATTCAGCGGCTGGCTTCTCGCACAACCCCTACCAGTGGGGCGTTGGCCTGACGGCTGGCGGTGGTATGGACTACGACATTCCGTACTTCAACAACCGCTTCTCGCTGCGTCTCTTTGAGGCTGACTACCGCTACGTTCACGCAGACTTCGGTCCTTACAACGCAGCTCCTACCCCGGGTGTTGGCGGTGGCCGTGCGAACATCAACGCGGTTGACCTGAACACCGGTATTGTGGCTCACTTCGGTCACGTGATTCCTCCTCCGCCCGTCACCTACGCCTGCGCGGTCTCGCCTGCAACGGTATTCCCCGGCGACCCGGTGACGGTCACTGGAACGGCCACCAACATCGCCCCGAAGAAGACGGCCGAGTACAGCTGGTCGGGTGACTCCGGTGTGACGGTCTCCGGCACTTCGAGCACAGGTAACATCGACACCAAGTCGCTCGCGCCCGGAACCTACAACGTCAAGGGTCACGTATCCGAAGGCAAGAAGCCCGGCGAGTTCGCGGATTGCACCGCCAGCTTCACCGTGAAGGCATTCGAGCCGCCGACCATCTCCTGCTCGGCTAGCCCGACCACCCTCGCACCCGGCGACTCCTCGACCATCACCGCCAGTGGCATGAGCCCGCAGAACCGCCCCCTGACCTACAGCTACAGCTCCACGGCTGGTTCGATCAGCGGCAGCAGCTCTACGGCAACCCTGTCGACCTCCGGCGCGGCTCCTGGGACCATCACCGTCACCTGCAACGTCGTAGACGACAAGGGACAGACTGCATCGGCAACCACCTCGGTGTCGGTCTCCGCTCCTGCGCCGCCGCCGGCTCCCACCACCTCAGCTCTCTGCTCGATCAGCTTCGAACGTGACAAGGCCCGCCCGGTCCGTGTCGACAACGAAGCCAAGGCCTGCTTGGATACCATCGCTCTCAGCCTGCAGCGTTCCACCGACGCGAAGGTTGCGATCGTTGGTAACGAAGACGCCAAGGAGATGAAGTCGAAGAAGCTCGACAAGAGTGCTGCTGAGCGTGCCATCAACGCGAAGGCCTACCTTGTCACCGAGAAGGGCATCGACGGATCGCGTGTAACTCTCTACACGGGAACCACCGACTCCAAGACCGCAACCACCACCCTCATCCCTGCTGGAGCGACCTACGACTCGGCCGGCGCTACGCCGGTTGACGAGAGCCTCTTCAAGAAGGTTGAGAAGAAGGTCAAGCACATCGTCCACAAGAAGTAACTTCGTAACGCATCGCGGTACAAAGGCTGACTGGGAACCTCCAGTCAGCCTTTGTGCTGAAGACGGTTCGCTCCACCTTTAACCATGAAAGCTCCAATCCTCGCGGAGCGCACGAACGCTGCACCTGCGGCGTAGATTCCAGCACTTCGAGAATCTAAACTCAAAGATGGGTTCCCAATTGATCCTTCAACGCCTCCGCTTCTCTCTGCTTCTCTGCCTCATTCTTCTTCCCCTCAAGGGCTACGCCATCAACTGGTTCCCCTTCGGCCCTGATGGCGGCGACGCCCGCGCCTTCGGTGCCGATCCCCGAGATCACAATCATCTTTACCTCGGCACGGCGAACGGCTGGATCTACGATACCCACAACGGAGGCCAAAGCTGGCAGCGTCTGGCACGCGTCGGTAAGCGCGATGACCTCGTTCTCGATAGCATCACCGTCGACCCCTCCGACCCAAAGCACATCATCGTGGGAACATGGGTGGTCGGCAGTACGGATGGCGGCCTCTTTGTTAGCTATGACGCTGGCGCAACCTGGGTCACAAATAAGGACATGGACCATCAGTCCATCCTCGCGCTCGCCATCGCCCCCTCCGATCCCAAAATTTTCGTCGCCGGAACCCTCAAAGGCGTCTTCCGCTCCATCGACGGCGGCCAGCACTGGAGCCTCATCAGCCCGCGCGGAAGCACCGAGATTCACGAGGTTGAGTCCATCGCCATCGATCCGACCAACCCTGAGATCATCTACGCTGGAACCTGGCATCTTCCCTGGAAGACCACCGACGCTGGCGCGAACTGGCACAACATCAAGCAGGGAATCATCGAAGACTCGGACGTCTTCTCGATCATCGTCGACCCCAAACAGCCACAGACCGTCTACGCCAGCGCCTGCTCAGGTATCTACAAGAGCGAGAACGGCGGCGAAAAGTTTGCCAAGATTCAAGGCATTCCCTCGACCGCCCGCCGCACCCGCGTGCTGATGCAGGATCCGCAGAACCTCGCTACTGTCTTTGCCGGGACGACCGAAGGCCTCTATCGCACCGACGACGCAGGCAGCTACTGGGTGCAGGCGACTAGCTCCGACAACATCGTCAACGATGTCTACGTCGACCCCACCAACTCCAAACGCGTCATGATGGCGATCGACCGCGGGGGCGTGCTCGCCAGCAATGACGGCGGCCTCAGCTTCGCACCCTCCAATGCAGGCTTCTCCTCGCGTCAAGTTACGGCCATGATCTCCGACATCCATCGCCCCGCCGAAATCTTCATCGGCGTCGTGAATGACAAGGTCTGGGGCGGAGCCTTCTACAGCTCCAATGGTGGCCTCACCTGGCAGCAGCGCGCCGAAGGCCTTGACGGCCACGACGTCCTCAGCCTTGGTGAAGCCGCCAACGGCACCTTTATCGCCGGGACGGAGCGCGGCCTCTACGCCTATGACCCGAAGCAATTCGCCTGGCAGCCTGTCGGCAGCATCGTCACCGGCGCAGCCCTCCCTGCGCCGGCAAAGGAACCTGGGGCACCTCGCAAGCCGGGAAAGCGGGCTGCTCCCGCGCGGCCGGCCACTGCTCCTCGTCCGACTGGTCAGCGCATCGAAGGCGCGGTGCTGGCACTGATGCGAATCGGAGATGAGCTTTGCGCCATCACGCCCGATGGCATTTACGCCACGACAGATCCCGTCAAGGGCTGGCAGCGCATGGCAGGAGTTCAGCCTGAACCGTGGCGCTACCTTGCCAGTGCCCAATCCATCGCCGTCCTCTCGAGCCTCAAGTCCATGGCCATCTCCATCGACTCCGGTCGCACTTGGAAGTCGATCGCGCCTCCCGCTGGCCTGAGCCAGATCGGCTCAATCGCCGTCGACGATACGGGCGAGATCTGGGTCGGCGGTCGCGAAGGTCTCTTCCTCTCCACTGACAACGGAGCGAGCTTCGCCCCCTTCGATCGCATCCACACCAGCGATGTGAACAGTCTCTTCTTCGACAGCCGCGGCTCGCGAATCGTCCTGACCGGTAACGGAGCCTCGACCATCGCATACTCTATCCACCTCCCCGAGAAAACCGTCAAACACTGGGAGACAGGATGGAATATGCGCTTCCTCCGCCCCGTCGGCGAGAACCTCATCGGCGCAACGATGTTCGATGGCATGGTACTTCAGCCCGTCATGGTGCAGTCGAAGTAAGCCAGCGGCGCTAGAATAGAAGTATGGCTTACGCAGGAACGAGATCGCAGGCGAGGCACTCCTTTCAGACCGCCGACAAGGCCCTCTGGCCCATTGCGGAGAAGGTACAGGCAGGCGAACGGCTGAACTTCGACGATGGCGTCGCTCTCTATCGCAGCGGCGACATCCTCGCCGTGGGTTGGCTGGCGAACTCCGTCCGCGAGAAGCTCCACGGCGATCTCGCTTACTTTAACGTCAATCGCCACATCAACCCGACCAATGTCTGCGTCGCCTCCTGCCGCCTCTGCGCCTTTGGCAAGAAGAAGGGTGACGCCGGAACCTACACCATGGCCCTCGAAGAGGCCTGGGAGACAGCCGGCACCGGCCTCACTGAAGCTGTCACCGAGTTCCACATCGTCGGCGGCCTGCATCCCGATCTCCCTTTCGAATACTTCATGGACCTCGTCCGCGGCCTCAAGGTCCGCTTCCCGCAGGTCCACGTGAAGGCCTTCACCATGGTCGAGATCGCCTTCCTCGCCAAGCGCGGCAAGATGACCATCCCCGAAGCTATCCAGCAGATGAAGGACGCCGGCGTCGACTCCATGCCCGGCGGCGGCGCGGAGATCTTCGCCGACCGCGTCCGCCACATCATCTGTGACCACAAGATCGATGGCGGTGAGTGGCTCGAGACTGCCCGCACCGCTCACAAGATGGGCCTCCGCTCGAACGCGACCATGCTCTACGGCCACGTCGAAAACGACGAGGACCGCGTCGACCACATGATCCGCCTTCGCGAAGTACAGGACGACACCGGCGGCTTCCAGACCTTCATTCCACTCGCCTTCCACCCGGACAACACCGTCCTCGGCCACATCCCCCGCACCACCGGCATGCTCGACATCCGCCAGATCGCCGTCGGTCGTCTAATGCTCGACAACTTCAGCCACATCAAGGCTTACTGGCAGATGATGACTCCGCAGATCGCGCAACTCGCCCTGCGTTTTGGCGCAGACGACGTCGACGGTACCGTCATCGAAGAAAGAATCTACCATGACGCCGGTGCCACCACGCCGCAAGGCATGCGCCGCTCCGATCTCATGCGGCTCATCATCGAAGCCGGTCGTGTCCCGTTCGAGCGCGATACCCTCTACCGCGCCGTCACCCGCAGCGAAGACTCCTTCACGATCGCGGTCTAGTCCAGGCCCGCCATTCGGATTCGTGGATACCGTAAAGGCGATGTCGAGGCCATGTATCTCCTCGACATCGCCTGCTTCACTGCGCCTTATCAGTTTTATCGCGAGATGATGCAAGAGGTCGCTGAGGCCACTAACGCCATCGTCGTTGTGATTGATGAAGACGATGCTTTGCTCGGCTTCGTCATCGCCCACATGCAGGGCCAGGGCCGCAACCGCTACGCCTACATCGTCACCATCGACGTTGCCCCATCGTTCCGCCACCAGGGCATCGGAACCAGGCTCCTGCAGCAAGCAGAAGAGCAGGCCGCAGCGTCCGGCCTTCACAGCATCGGCCTCCACGTAGCCGTGGACAACGCCGCCGCCATCGCCTTCTACCAGCGCCAGGGATATGAGCAGATCGGCACCGAAAAGAACTTCTATCGTGAAGCTGCGACCGACGCGTTTGTCTACGTGAAGCCGCTCTAACCAACCCGCCTGCCGTGCCGAAACGGTTGCTGCATCGAACCGGCAGTGCCGGCCATCCAAAGGGTGTGCCTACAGAAACGTATAATCGCAGAATGCCGTTTGAGTCCGTCCGCCAGGTTGCCAACGCCGACTTTCCTACCCGCTGGGGACACTTCCGGATCTACGGTTTCGAAGGCATCATCGATCACCCCGAGAGCTGCAACTCCGAGATCGCCGCGCCGCTGAAGCGTGTTGAATCCGCCGTCGCTCTCGTCATGGGCGATGTCTTCTCCGAGCCACCGATCGTCCGCATCCACTCCCAGTGCCTCACCGGAGACGTCTTCCACTCCCTGCGCTGCGACTGCCGCCAGCAGCTAGAGCTTGCCCTCGCCACTATCGCCGACAAAGGCGCAGGCATCCTCCTCTACGAACAGCAGGAAGGGCGGGGAATCGGCCTCATGGCCAAACTTCGCGCCTACGAGCTCCAGGACCACGGCCGCGACACCATCGAGGCCAACCTCGAGCTCGGCTTCAAGGCCGACTGCCGCCACTTCGAACTTCCTGCCGAGATGCTCAAACTCCTAGGCGTAAAAGCCGTTCGCCTGATGACCAACAATCCCGAAAAGGTCGAAGCCCTGGTCGAAGCGGGGATAGAGGTCGTTGAACGCATCACCGCTGACGTCCCCAGCGAACCCACCTTCGAGAAGTACCTCCAGGTCAAGCGCGAAAAGATGGGCCACCTGGTCGGCTAGCCCTAGCATCACGCGGCAATCAACCCTCTCCTAAACTCCGTCATCCTGAGCGCAGCTTGGCGCGAACTTGCGCCAGCCTGAGTCGAAAGACCCCGAGGACGCTGATCCTTCCCATGCTCTCGGAACCTTTTGCCTCGGTGTTGAAGCCGCTTCAGCAACCATCCTCGGCTATCACTCGTGCCGCAATGCCACGATCGGATCGATCCGCGAAGCTCTCCGCGCAGGCCCATATCCAGCCGCAATCGCCACGACAAACAAGACAACCCCCGCGCCGATCATCGTCTCTGAGTCCATCGCCTTCAAGCCATACAGCATCGTAGTCACAAACCGCGTCAGCCCAAACGCCCCCGCCACACCCAGCGCGATCCCTACCGCCGCCATCCAGACGCTCTCGCGCAGAATCATGCGCAGCACCATTCCAGCGCGCGCTCCGAGCGCCATCCGCACGCCAATCTCGTTCGTCCGCCGCGCCACGCTGTAGGCCATGATGCCGTAGATGCCGATACAAGCCAATGTGAGGGCAAGCACACCGAATGAACCCGTGAGGGTCGCGAAGAGACGCTCCTGCATGAAGGTGGCGTCAATCTGCTCCTGCTGCGTGCGAATATCCCGAAGCGGCAGATCTTTATCGATGCCGCGGAGGGTCTCACGCAGGCGAGGCAGTATGTCGGCAATGGGAGCGCTGGTCTTGACTGCGTAGTTCAGAACGGAGTCGTCTTTGGATTGGTTGTAGAGCCTGTAGAAGGTGGGTTGAACTTCGTTGCGAAGAGAGTCGTACTTTGCATCGGTTGAGACGCCGATGATCTGGTACGTCCGGTCGTCACTCTTGAACGTCTTGCCGACAGGATCTTCTGATTCGTAGATGCGTTTCACGAGCGCCTCGTTGACGATAGCAACCGGGAAAGAGGTTGCAGTATCGCTGGAGAGGAAGGAGCGACCGAGGCGAATAGGAATGCGATAGGTATTGAAGAAATCGCGCCCCACTTGGTTTACGTCTACGCTCACGCTCTTTTGTCCGCTGGGCTTTTGACCGACGGGATTGAAGCTGGTGTCGGAGATGGCGCCAGCGACGAGGGGTTCCTCGGTGAGAGTGACGGAGCGGACACCGGGGATTGCGGCAATGCGCGATTCGATCTCTGCGTGGAGTGCGATGTCCTTGGGCGCGGGATAGCGGGATTGGGGTGCCTGGATGGAGAAGAGAAGGATGTTGCTTGGGTCGAAGCCAAGTGGGGTGTGGCTGAGGTTTGACAGGGTGCGGGTGAAGAGGCCGGCACCAACGACAAGTAGCATGGAAAGCGAGATCTGGAAGGCCACGAGGCCTCGACCGGCGAAGCCTTCACGGCGGCGTGTGGCAGAGTTGGAAGACTTCTTAAGGCTGGTGTTGACCTCTATGCGTGTGGCCTGCCATGCGGGGGCAAAGCCGAAGAGAACGGCGGTGAGTATGGAGATCGCTGCGGAAAAAGCGAAGATGCGGGCGTCGAAGCGCGAACTGAAATGGTTCGGTTGCCATGAGGCCGAAAGAAGGTGCGGGATGATGTCGCGGCCTGCATAGCCGATGGCGAAGCCGGCAACGCCACCAAGGGATGAGAGCAGCAGGCTCTCTGTAAGGACCTGCCGCATGATGCGGAGACGCGTGGCTCCCATAGCCATGCGGACGGCTAGTTCTCGCTGACGCGATGCGGAGCGCGCGAGCAGAAGATTTGCAAGATTGATACAAGCGAGCAAAAGGACGAGGCCGCTGAGGGCGGTCAGAACGTAGACAGGTTTGGCGTAGGTGCTTCTTACATCGGCTTCTCCCTGGCTACCATCCGGGAACGCGAGGGTCGGCATAACGTCGTCCTTAGCAACCTTCATGGTCGCGCGAATGTCTTGCTGCAACCAGACGTTGAGAGCCGCTTTCGCTTGCGCATCCGAGACACCAGGTTTGGTGCGAGCCATAATGTCGACCCACCAGAGTCCTTTGTTGGCGAGAAGTGAGCCACGATCCCAGGGGATTAGGATGGGCTGCATTGAGAGCGGAAAGAAAACGTCCGGCGAGTGCTGAACGCTGGCTGCTCCAGTGAAGCTTGGCGGATTGACGCCGATGACAGTGACCGGGATGAGGTTCAGCTCGATGACTTTGCCGATTACATTGGCCGAACGGCCGAACATGCGACTCCACAGGGCATCGCTGATCATTGCGACCGCGCCAGCGCCCGGAGTAGCGTCGTCGGACGGTTGGATGGTCCGGCCAAGCTGGGCGTGGACGTCGAGTTGTTCGTACAGATTTCCGGAGACGAGTTGGCCTGTGACGACATCTGAGTGCCCGTCCACGGTTGCCGTCAGGCGGCTATATTCGCCGAGATCTTTGAATGCGAAGAGTTCCTCGACGACAGGATTGGCGTGGTTCTGATCGCGAAGAAGTTGATAGATGGGGTAGCTGAAGTTGGGCGAGATGATGCCGCCATCGTCGGTGGCATCGTTGCTGCCCCAGCGACTATGGATGGGGCTGTTGCCCGATCTGCTTGTGATGTAGGAGAAGAGGCGGAGCTCCTGCGGTCTGGCAACGGCGAGGCGGTCGAGGAGGACGCTCTTGGTCAGGGAGAAGATGACGGTGTTGGCTCCTATGCCGAGGGCAAGTGAGCCGACTGCGACGAGGACGAAGCCTGGACTTCGGCGCAACATGCGAGCCGCATAGACGATGTCTCCACGCAGTTCATCAACCCACCTCAAACCGAGCGCCCGCCGCATTCCGTCCGTATGTGTCGCGACCGGCCCGAACTCCATCTTCGCCTGTCGCAGCGCCTGCGAAGGCGTGAGACCTGTGGCCTCAAGATCAGCGGCGCGACTCTCCACGTGGAACCGGACTTCGAACTGCATCTCGCTCTCAAGAGTGGAGCGGTGAACCAACGATCTTGCAAACGAACGCAACCGCGCAGACAGGCTCATGGCTATATCTCCTCGCTCGTGGTCTTTAGGATCGTTGCCATCACCGCTGCCATACGATTCCAGCGGTCTTCTTCGGTACGCAACTGCTTTTCGCCTGTCGCGGTAAGCGAGTAGAACTTTGCCTTGCGATTGTTCTCCGACTCGCCCCACGCACTCGCGATCCACCCCTGGTGCTCCAGCCGGTAGAGCGCGGGATACAGCGATCCCTGTTGAATCTCCAGTTGCTGGCCAGATATCTGCTGAATCCGCAGCAACACGCCGTATCCGTGCAGCGGCCCGAGCGACACCGCCTTCAGGATCAGCAGATCCAAAGTTCCTTGCAGCAGATCAACCTGTTTGCCCACGCGTCTCTCCTTGATCGTCTAGGAGAGAAAGTATCAACGCTCTCCTAGTCTGTCAAGGAGAGCGCTGCACGATCTTTGCCGCCTCATCGAAGCTTGAACGTTTGCTCTCCACAAATCTGCAACTTTTGTGTTAGTTTGAGCAGCATCCTGCTAGGCCTGAAAGGATCTCCTGTGCGTTTCCCGAAAACTCCCAATCCCTCCTTGCGCCGTCCCCGTCTTATCGCTGGAACAACCCTTCTTCCGCTCCTCTTTGCCGCGTCGCTTGGCGCGCAGGTGGTCATTCCGCCATCTACCCCTCAGGTTGGATCGTCGAACCCGGTCAGCGCGGAGCCCCTCGTCAGCCGCCCCGAGACCAAGCCCTGCGTCGTCCCTCTGCTCAAGGAACAGCAGTTCGAAGGCTTCACCCCGGTCGTCATGAGCTACGCTCCCCCGGCCAAGTGCGCCGGTCCCTGGGCGAAGGTCGTCTTTACCGCCGACTTCACCGTCACCGCCGGCCGCCAGTTCGACCGCACCGCCGCCTTCTACCTCGGACACGCCAGCATCTACTACGGCACCACCGCCGAGCCCCGCAGCGCGCTCAGCCCCTCCTGGCACGTCGAGCGCGACGTCACCGATCTCTCCGCCATCCTCAAGGCGGCCCAGACCGGCGAGGCCAACATCGGCAACGAGGTCGACTCCACCTACACCGGCATCATCTATGCGAACGCCGCGCTCGAGTTCTACCCCGCCTCCTGGAAGTCGCCCGCGCCCGTCGTTCCTGATGTCGTCGTGCCCGTGAACGGCACCGGCGGTGATGCCGGCACCGTCAACTCCGGCCAGCAGATCACTCAGGTCCTCAACCTGCCCGCCAACACTGAAAAGGTCTTCCTGGACGTCATCTCCCAGAGCCAGTCCAACGACGAGTTCTGGTACCTCTGCGTCCCCAACGACCAGACCGGCAACCTCGAAAGCTGCGGCAGCACCGCCTTCCGCGAGACCGAGATCACCATCGACGGCAATCCCGCCGGCGTCGCTCCGGTCTATCCGTGGATCTACACCGGCGGCATCGATCCCTACCTGTGGGAGCCCATCACCGGCGTCCAGACCCTCAACTTCAAGCCCTATCGCGTCGACCTGACACCCTTCGCGGGCATCCTCGCCGACGGCGAGCCCCACACGGTTGGCATCGGCGTCTACAACGCGGACAGCTACTTTCTCGTCACCGGCAACGTGCTCGCCTACACGGACAAGGGCCGCAAGCACACCTCCGGCGGCCTCATCAGCAACACGCTCACGCTGAACCCCACGCCCGTCGTCACCGAGAACCTCGTCACCGACGCCAACGGCACCACCACCGGAACCGTTGCGGTTGGATCAAAGCGCAAGTTCGAGATCAAGGGCTACGTCGACACCTCGCACGGACGAGTTGAAACCACGGTCGAGCAGGCGGTCGACTTCCTCAACACCCAGACCGTCGATGTAAACCCGAACATCGGCCCAGACGATCAGGATGTTGTACAGACCACCACGGTCGACTCTGTGACCACAACCCGCAGCGGTTACCTCACGGAGCAGACCACCAAGCACTTCTCCTATCCGCTGAATCTGAACTATGTCTTCGTCTATAACCCCGACGGAAGCTATACCCAGACGGTCACCTCTAGCCAGAAGGACATTGTCCGCGAATCGAAGGCGATCAACGGCTTCGAGTTCTTCAAGAAGAAGTCGGACGAAGAAGTGAACTCGACGGACGTTCTGCAGTTCAGCTCGTCATTCAGCTTGACTGCGGCGGGTGTCGGCAACTCATCGGCCAGCTACACCAGCAAGGACAGCGATGGCGCTTGCTACAGCCGTTCGCTGACTGCTGCAAACCAGAAGCTGACTTCAGTCACCGATGGCAAGGCCTGCAAGGACCATGACGATAAGTGGTAGTCCCCTGTCCCAAACGAAGAGGCCCGGCGAATCTCGCCGGGCCTCTTCATTTTCGGAACTTGTCGAAATCTGCGGTCCTGCTTAAGGGCACGGCTTCAGCCGTGCCGTAAGTGCCTCATCTACTATGCGGCTTTAGCCGCTGAGGCACGGTTTTCGTTCTATTCGAGCTCTTTCACAAGGTCCTAGTGAACGGTCTTCATCCGCCGCGACATGAAGTCCATCAACAGATAACTTCCCAGTTTCTCCGGGCTGGTGAAGTAAGCCTTGCCTCGGCACATCGCGCTCACCTTCTGCACAAACTGCACCAGTGCATAGTCCTGCGCCAGCATGAACGTGTTGATCATGATGTTCGATCGCTTGCACCGAGACACTTCTTCAAGTGTCTCCGCGATCACCAGCGGATCGAGGCCAAACGCATTCTTGTAGATGCGCCCATCGGGCAGCGTCAGCGCCGAAGGTTTGCCGTCCGTGATCATCACGATCTGCTTCATGTCCTTGTTCTGCTTCGCGAGGATGCGCTGTGCCAGCCGCAGTCCATCACGCGTATTCGTATAGTGCGGCCCCACTTTCACCCGCGATAGCTGCGAGATCGGCACCTCTTCCGCATAGTCATGGAAGAGCACAAGGTTCAGCGTATCGCCAGGGAACTGCGTGCGAATCAAATGCGACAGCGCCATCGCAACCCGCTTCGCCGGAGTAAACCTGTCTTCGCCATACAGAATCATCGAGTGCGAACAATCCAGCAGCACCACCGTTGCGCACGACGACTGATAGTCCGACTGATGCACATGAATGTCCGAGTACTCAATCATCAGCGGGCTGCGCTCTTCGCCATCAATCGCCGTCGCCAGCCCCTCACGCGCAAACACACTCGATAGTGTCGCCGTGATGTCGAGGTTCAGCGTGTCGCCAAACTCATACAGCTTGCTGCTCCCATTCGTCTCCACGCCGGAAGCCTCATGCCGCGTGTCATGTCGCCCCAGGTTCGACCGTCCCAGCGGCCCCAGCAACTCGCGCAGAGCCTTGTAGCCGAGGAAGTCCATGCCCTTATCGGTCACCTCGAACTTCGCATTGGCCTCGCCTTCACCGTTCTCGCCCTGCCCTTGCTGAGGCTGCTCGGCGTTGATGAAGTTCTGCTCCTGCATCTTCTGGATGATCTGGTCGATCAGCTCTTCGACTTGGCTAGCGTCAAGCTGATCGAACTTCTCCTGCGAATCCTCATCGAACAGCTCGCCAGACTCAAGTGCCTGCCGAATGGCCTCGCGTAGGTTCTCCATGGTCTGCTCGCCGTCGAAGTCCTGATAAGGCGAGAACGGGTCCTGAAATCCCGAGTCCAGAAGGAATTCGGAGAGCGCCTGCATAAGGTCTTCAAGACCGAAGGAGGAAGATAGATCGCCGGTGAACTTGGTGTATCGTGTGCGTTTCATAGCAGCCCGTCCCCTATGCCAATACAGTCCCTGGAAACCTAAAGGTCATCTCGGTTGATGCAATTCCTACCGGTTGCTGCGTACCAAAGAAGTCGATAAGCAAGGTACACTGCACCAGTCCCGGTTGATGACTCCCAAAGCATCGTTCGCCCAAACCTCATGAAGGGATAGCCATTCACAAGGGAGTAGATAACGAAAGCGATATACGCAAGAAGCGGAATTGCGCAGACGGCATGGATACCCCGCGCGAGATGATCTTCCCTATCCCACATGGATATTGGCCGCTCCCCTAGTTGAACCCTCTACGCGTCCGGTTCTTATAGTCGTCCCGCTCGATCTCACGCTCGCGCATCTTCTCCGCGTAGTTCGCCGCATCGTTGTTCCGTTGCTTCTTCTCTGCGGCCGTGAACGTCCGCTCCTCGCTGCGGCTGATACGCTTGTGCGCATACATTCCTTCCAGCAGAAACTCCGCCGCACTCACCGCAATCTCCGGCTTCGACTTCGAATTGATCTGCAGTGGCGACAACTTCTCGAAGAGCCCCTGAATCTGCTTCAACTCGTCCTGCGAGGTGACGGAAGAGAACTCGTCCGTCAACGCGACCGTCCCTCCCAGGTTGAACCACTGCTCAATCTGCTGTGTGTTCGTCCCGGTGAAGTACTCATCGAAGATAGTAGCGACAGCACCGCGAATGATCTCGCGAATGACGACATCCGCCCCGCGCATCTCGCCCTCATACTCCAGCTCGATCTTGCCCGAGATGCCCGGCAGCGCCGCGTAGATATCGCCGATCCGAGGCACGGCAACGCTCTCACCATGAATCAGGGCCCGCCGTTCCGCATTCGAAACCACCAGCTCCATCGTCGAGATCGGCAGCCGCTGCGACACGCCTGACCGCTTATCGACCTTCTTGTCTTCACGCGCGGAGAAGGCAATCTGCTCCACCACCTGCCGGATGTACGTCGGAATCTCGACCTTCAACTCGCCGCCACGCTTCGTCCACGCCTCCTGCTGCGTGATCGCGATGCCTTCGTTGATGCTATCCGGATAGTGCGTGCGAATCTCCGACCCAATGCGGTCTTTCAGCGGAGTCACAATCTTGCCGCGCGCCGTGTAGTCCTCCGGGTTGGCCGAGAAGACGATCGCGACATCCAGCGCCAGCCGCACAGGGTAGCCCTTAATCTGCACGTCGCCTTCCTGCATGATGTTGAAGAGCGCCACCTGGATCTTGCCCGCAAGGTCTGGCACCTCGTTGATGCAGAAGATGCCGCGGTTCGCCCGCGGCAGCAGCCCATAGTGCATCGTCAGCTCGGAGCCAAGGTCCTGATTCGACCGCGCCGCCTTGATCGGATCGATGTCGCCGACAAGATCGGCCACTGTCACGTCCGGCGTCGCCAGCTTCTCCACGTAGCGATCGTTCGGCGTCATCCACGCGATCGGCGTCTCATCGCCCATCTTCGCAATCAGGTCTTTCGAGAACTTCGATAGCGGAGCATACGGATTGTCGCGCAGCTCCGACCCCGCAACATACGGGCTCTGCGCATCGAGCAGCGTCGTCAGCGAGCGCAAAATGCGCGACTTAGCCTGCCCGCGCAGCCCCAGCAGGATGAAGTTGTGCTTCGACAGCACCGCGTTCACAATCTGCGGTACCACCGTATCTTCGTACCCAACGATGCCGGGAAACAGGGGCACCGCACTCTCAGCGCCCGCACGCGCTCGAAGCCGGGCGATCAGGTTGTCGCGAAGCTCATCCTTTACAGAGCGTGCAAGACGGGCCGGGGTGTATTCACTGGCGCGAAGAGCGCCTAAGGTCGAGGGTAGGGAAGTCGCCATGTCTAAGTATAGATGTCGACAACGGCGGAGAGATGCACCCAGCTCGCCTGTGTGCGTGAGGTGGAGAAATCAGGCGAGTTCGTCCAGCAGCCCCTGCATCTCGCTCGCGGCATGAGCATTCCCCGTCCGTGCCGCGGCAGCAAGCCCCTGCTGCAGCAGCGTCACCGCCTCTTCCGACCGGTTCATCTTCACCAGCGTCTGCGCCGACATCTGGTACGCCGGCACGTAGTCCGGGTTGTGCTCAATCGTCCGGGCAAACTCCGCCAGTGCCGCATCAGGCTCCGACTGGCTCAGATGCTCCATCGCCAGGCCGTAGCGGGCAAAGGAATTGGCGGGGTCGGCGGCAAGAATTTCAGCGAAGGCGGCGAGTCTATCCATAGTCAAGTTGAATTCTAGCGTGCCTACTGCGGAAAGGTTGCGAAGGCGGCGAAGTATGATGGAGAGGAATGCCTGAGCCAACCCAGACAGCCCGCACCGTCGCCGAGTCCCAATCCGAGCGCAGTGAGATCGTCTTCCCGAACGACTCGAACGGAATCGGCAACCTCTTTGGCGGTCGCCTCATGCAGTACATCGACCTCGTCGCCGCCATGGCCGCCTCGCGCCACGCCCGCGCCATCTGCATCACCGCCAGCATGGACCACCTCGACTTCGTCGCTCCCGTCAAGATCGGCGAACTGCTCATCCTCAAGGCAAGTGTCAACCGCGCCTACCGGACCTCGATGGAGGTGGGAGTCCGCGTCATGGTCGAAGACGTTCGCCAGCAGAAGCTCCGCCACGTCTCCTCCGCCTACTTGACGTTCGTAGCCGTCGACCAGGCAGGCAACAAGCTCGAAGTCCCGCAGATCATCCCCGAGACCGAACACCAGAAGCGCCGCTACGAAGATGCCGGTCGACGCCGCGAGATGCGCTCAGGTGAGGTGGCCAGGAAGAAAGAGATGAGAGAGAAGACAGCACCAGGCTGGCAGGTATAGGAGTTAGAAAATGCTTATCAGGAGATCGCGATGCTGAGTATCGAGCAACGGAGTTACCTCGATATGGGAGAGGCGGTAGAAGCGGCATTCATGGTCTTGGTCGCGAGTGATCTCCCCATTCGCGAGCGGCTTGTCTCATCGTCCTCTCTCATGTGCAACATCCGAGAGCAGCCGGCATTCGGCGCGTTATCGACGGAGTTGCAGCAGCGTTTTATGTCGCTTGGCGTCCGGTTCACGCGCTACGGCGACTATGAGGCGACGATCAAAGAGTACACGGACGACGAGATTAACAGTGCAGCCAGATCCATCGTGAACTTTCGCGATGATTTCTGGAAAGCCGGGCTACCCCGATAGGGCAGCTTTCTGCACGCCACACGAGGGCGCAAACTAGAATCAGGCCTTGAAGGAGTTTTATGGGACACATGGGAGCACCGCAGCAGGCACCGCAACCTCTTCCCGGCGTAGCGCATGTCATTGCCGTCGGCAGCGGTAAGGGTGGAGTCGGCAAGACCACGGTAGCAGTCAACCTAGCCGTAGCCCTAAGCAAGCTCGGCTACAAGGTCGGCCTCATCGACGCCGACATCTACGGCCCCAACGTCCCCATGATGCTCGGCGTCACCCGCCAGCCCAACATCGTTGGCGAGAACATGATCGAGCCCATCGTCTCGCACGGCGTCAAGTTCATCTCCGTCGGCCTCATCTCCCCCGGCGACAAGCCGATGGTCATGCGCGGCCCCATGCTTCACCAGATCATCCGCCAGTTCCTGCAGCAGGTGCAGTGGGGCACCCTCGACTTCCTCATCGTCGACCTACCCCCCGGCACCGGCGATGTCGTCATCTCCCTCGTCCAGACCGTCCCGTTGACCGGTGCAGTCGTTGTCTCGACACCCAGCGACGTCAGCCTCCAGGACGCCCGCAAGGCCCTCGAGATGTTCCACCAGGTCAAGGTTGAAGTCATTGGCATCGTCGAAAACATGAGCCACTTCACCTGCCCGCACTGCCAGCAGGTCATCGACATCTTCTCCTCCGGCGGAGCCGAGCGCACAGCGGCCCAGTTCGGCCTAGAATTCCTCGGCTCGCTGGAGCTTGATCCCTCCATCCGCAAAGGTGGAGATTCGGGAATGCCGGTGGCTGTAGCTGGTCCTGATTCGGAGATTGCAAAGGATTTCTATGCGATTGCCCGGAAAGTGGCGAGCGCGGCGGTAGAGATCGCCAGCCGAACGGATGACGTCCTCGAAATAACCTAAAGACCAGGGTGTAAGGGGATGGGGTGTAGCAAGCGGCCTCCTACACCCTGAACCCTATCCCCTAAACCTTTGCTTCACCCCGCCTCTTGACACTTGGCGTATTCTTAAATGTGAGTGGGACGCCGTGCGATCCGCAAATTTTAGGAAAGGTGGCCAGGAGAGATGGCAGAGGCAAACCATAGCTTGAACTGCACCCCGCGTCAGCGGGCGATTCTTACGGCCATCGTCGAAAGCTACATCGCCACCGGCGAGCCCGTCGGCTCGGCCACCGTAGCTCGTCTGCAGGTCATCGACCGCTCCGGCCAGGCCATCGGCATGTCGGCCGCCACCATCCGCAACGAGATGGCGGAGCTAGCTGACTCCGGCTTGCTCGAACAGCCGCACACCTCCGCCGGCCGAATACCCACCGCCCGCGCGTTTCGCCTTTACGTAGAACAACTTAGCGGCGTAGCGCCGGCCCGCCTCTCAGCCAGTTCGCGCTCGCAGATCGATTCGAACTTCGTCGGTCTCGCCGGGACCCAGGCCGTCCTTCAGCGCACCTCGCATGTTCTCGCCACGCTTTCTAGTGGAGTCGGCGTCGCCATCGCCGCCGCCTCTGACGGCGATATGCTCGAGCACGTCCACTTCTCGCGCCTCGCAGAAGCCCGCGTCCTCGCCGTCGTCGTCACCAAGTCCGGCATGGTCCGCGACCGCGTCCTTGCCCTCGATCGCGACCTCTCCCTGCGCGAGCTCGAAATCGCTGCCAACTTCCTCAACGAGCACTTCCGTGGCTGGAGCGTCGAGCGCGTCCGCGAAGAGATCGCCCGCATGGTCGAACACGAGCGCAGCGAATATCAGAAACTGATTACGCAGGTGCAGCAGCTTTGGTCGCACACCGTTCCAGCCAGCGCGCAGGCGCATCAGACCGTCTATGTCGAGGGCGTAGCCAATCTCATCTCAGGCCAGCAGGACGCCTCCCGGCTGCGCGAAGTCCTCGCGGCGCTTGAAGAGAAGCAGCGCCTGGTCGATCTATTGAATGCCTACATCGATGCGAGGCAGGAGTCGGTCCGCGTGGTCTTCGACCTCGAAGAGCACGCGCCGGAGATGGCCGGGCTGGTGCTGATTGCCGCCCCGGCGAGAATGGGCGGCGAAAGTCGCGGTACCGTTGGGGTAATTGGCCCGAAACGGATGCACTATGAGAACACTATGAATGCGGTGAGCTACATCTCTCAGGTCTTCGACCGTATGCTGCATCCTTCGGGATAGGAGATATTTGTGGCCGAGAAACGGGAAAAAAGTTGGGATCGGGTCGCAAGATGGGCCGGAATTGATAAGAACAAGGAAATTGGGGAAGAGATGACCACACAGAATGAAGTCTTTGAAGAAGCAAGCGACCAGCAGATGAACGACACCCAGGCAGGCAAGCGGACGGTGCAACAGGCCGGTGAAGAGAGCGGCTCGGAGACCGCCACCGCCAACGCCGCCCAGGTCGAGATCGAACAGCTTCGCGGCGATAAGGAGCAGCTGCTCGACCGCCTCGCCCGTCTGCAGGCTGAGTTCGACAACGCCCGCAAGCGCGAGCAGAAGGAACGCGCCGATGCCCGCGAGTACACCATCGGCAGCACGGTCGAGCCCTTCCTTGGCGTGATGGACAACTTCCAGTTGGCGCTGAAGGCCGAGGGATCGGCAGAGCAGCTTCGCGGTGGCGTTGAGCTCATCCTCAAGCAAATGGAAGATGCTTTGAAGGGGCTGCAGGTCCTGCCCGTCGAGACCGTCGGAGCGCAGTTCGACCCGCGAGTCCACGAGGCCCTCGGAAGCATCGAAACCAGTGAATTCCCCGACCACCAGGTGTTGGAGGAGATCCGGCGCGGCTACAAGATCCGCGAGAAGCTTCTGCGCCCGGCGCTGGTTCGCATTGCGTCGAACTCCGCGCAGGTTACGGCCTAGCTTCAGATAACCTGGAATAGAACGAGATAAGTACGAGAGTCCCCAAGAGATGAGTGCGACGGCAAACGTGACGAAGACTGACTTTTATGAAGTGCTGAGCGTATCCCGAGACGCCTCCGACCAGGAGTTGAAGACGGCGTACCGCAAGCTCGCGATGCAATATCATCCTGATCGCAATCCGGACAACCCGGAGGCCGAGGAGCAGTTCAAGGCCTGTAGCGAGGCCTATCAGGTCCTCAGTGACCCGGACAAGCGCGCGGCCTACGATCGCTATGGTCACGCGGCCTTCAATGGCGGCGGGGGTGGCGGCAATCCCTTCCAGGGTGGCAGTCCCTTTGGCGGACAGGATGTCGGCGACGTCTTCAGCGACCTCTTCGGCGAGATGTTCAATATGGGCGGCCAGCGTAAGGCCTCCCGCGTCCAACGCGGCCGCGATCTCCGCTTCGACATGACCCTTGAGTTCGAAGAGGCTGTGTTCGGCAAGGAAAAAGAGATCACCATCAAGCGGATGGAGACCTGCCTCGACTGCCGTGGCTCCGGAGCTGCCAAGGGCAAAGCTCCCGTTACCTGCCCGCAGTGCAAGGGCGCGGGACAGATGCGCTTCCAGCAGGGCTTCTTCTCGGTCGCCCGCACCTGCCCCAAGTGCAGCGGAACCGGCTCCATCATCAGCGACCCCTGCCAGTCCTGCCGTGGCGAGACCCGCGTTCAGAAGGAGCACACCATCCTGGTCAAGGTTCCCGCCGGTGTCGAGCAGGACACCCGCATCCGCTACCAGGGCGAGGGCGAAGCCGGCATGTTCGGAGGTCCCACCGGCGACCTCTACGTGGTCCTCAACGTCAAGCCGCACAAGTTCTTCGAGCGCGATGGCGACGACCTCCACTGCATGGTGCCGATCTCGTTCCCGCAGGCGGCTCTCGGGACCGAACTCGAGATCCAAACCCTCGAAGGCCCCGCTACGATCAAGGTTCCCGAAGGCACCCAGAGCGGCAAGGAGATCAAGCTGCGCGGCCAGGGCGTCCCGCACCTCAACGAGCATGGCAAGGGCGATCTGATCGTGGAGATCCGTGTCTCCACGCCAACAAAGCTGTCGAAGTCGCAACGCGAACTCCTGAAGCAACTGGAGGAGACCATGACGGTCGAAAACACTCCGGCCTCACGAAGCGTCTTCAGCAAAGTGAAAGACATCTTCAGCTAAAGTTTGGATGTCTTCGATAAGGGCTGGAGGTTCGCCGGTTTACTGCGCGTGCCTTCAGCCTTTTTTATTGCGCGAGAGGGGATTTCAGCCTTTGGCCGCGCCAGCACCCTTCACACGCTACAATCTCGCAAAGTGTTATGGGAGAGCTGCGATGGGGTTGGCAGAGTTAGGGTCGCCTTTACCGATTCGTGCGGACCTCGGCCGGGTGACCGGGATCGATCTTCATGGTCAGTATTCCTCCGAACCGACCGGTGGCGACCTCTTCGACATGGTGCAGGTCGGGCCGCGGGTGGCGTTCCTTTTGACCGACATTGCGGGCAGAAGGCCCGAAGTTGATCCCATCTTGGCAGAGATGCAAAGGGTCTTTCGGACGAGTTCTGAGGGACTGCTAAACGGCCGAGACGTAAATTTGATGGAAGCCACTGAGGCGTTGATCCTTGCCATCAACCAGGCCTTGATCGGGGTGGCGAAGGGGGTACGTTTCGCCCCGACGATGGTTGGTTGCTACGATGTGCAGCTGGGTGTGCTGGCCTACATCAACGCCGGCGGCCAAACGGCCGTCTTTCAGGATTCAGAGGGCACACGCGCGCTGCCGAATGTGTCCGTGCCGCTGGGACTGTTCACTCACCTGCCGTACGACGCTTCGATTCAGGCATTCGAGCCGGGAGCGACGCTCCTCGTGGTGACGAAGGGGGTCACCGAGAGCATGGGAGGTAGAAATCCGTTTGGGCCAGAGAAAGTCATGGAAGTGCTACAGCGTGCGAAGGCTGAGTCGGCCAGTGGCATATGCAGCGCGGTGTTGACGGCTGCTGATCCGTTTCGGAAACGCCGGTGGAACTGGTTGCCGTTTCGGGGGAACCTGGTGCGGGCGGACGTGACAGCGCTCGCGATGGTACGAACCCTTCGGCCTGATTGACGAGCGAGTTTCAGCTCCGTTGTGCTCCCACTCGCCAGCGAGTGGGATGAGTTCGCTCTTGTTTCCTGTATCCAGATAGTCCCAGAATTCGGGCTCCGGATCGCATCAAGGATGCACTGCCTACGATCACTCTGACTTCGCGGGAAGTGAAAGTCGTTATGCAGGCTCGCTGGGTGCATTGGCGATTTGCCACTCACCGCGTAGGTTTTGGGTAAGACGCTCGGACAGAAATCACGAATCGCAAATCTCGCACTTGACATCTATTCGACAATCCACAACCATATGGTTGTGGATAACTTGGGTACAACATTTGCTGCTTTGTCTGATCCAACCCGGCGGGCGATGGTTCAGCGACTCTCGCATGGGCCTGCCTCTGTTCATGGATTGACGGAACCGTTTGCACTTTCTCAGCAGATGATTTCAAAACATATCGCCTATCTGGTGCGGGCGCGGATTGTGATCAAGACGAAGCGTGGACGGGAGAGCGTATGCACGCTTAGGCCAGAGGCGATCAAGACAGTCAGCGACTGGGCGATGAGCTATCGCCGGTTCTGGGAAGAGAGCTTCGACAAGCTGGAAGTAGTTGTAAATCAAATGAAGAAAGAGGAGGTTCGAAATGATGGAAAACACGGTTAGCGAAGTTGAGCGGATGGTCGTTACAAGAATTTTTGATGCCCCACGCGAGCTGGTTTGGAAGGCGTGGACAGACCCGAAGTACGTGATGCAGTGGTGGGGGCCGAAGGGCTTTACCGCGCCCGTTTGCGAGATGGATTTTCGTGTTGGAGGAAAATTTCTCTGCTGCATGAGGGCGCCGGACGGGCAGGAGTTCTGGAATGCGGCGGAGTACCACGAGATTGTTCCCTACGAGAAGATCGTCTCCTCCATGTACTTCTCAGACTCGAAGGGAAACAAGATTGACCCTGCGCAATTGGGAATCGAGCATGAGGCCGTAGACGGCGCCTACGACGTGACCCTTTTTGAGGATCTAGGGAACGGTCAGACGAAGCTCACCTTCATCGGAAATGAACCCATGGAGAGCGCCAAGAATAGCGGTCAAATGGAGGGCTGGATCCAGATACTCGATAAAGTCGCTGCGGTTGTTGCGGAGCTTGTGCAGGCGAGATAAAGACGTTGAAGTGTTGACGATCGTCGTGCGCGAAATACAGCTTTGGGTGGCGGTGGAGGCTTTATGAGATCGGACCTCTCGCCGCTTATCCAACGAGTCGCGTGGCCGAACGTCGCAAGCTAGCTCACCGCGACTACAAGAAGTGCGTCGAAGAAATTGCAATGGCCGCGATTGCCGCCGTCTCGGCGCGAAGAATCCTCGGCCCAAGCGTCACATGCTGCCACGCGTGCGTCGTAAAAAGCGCCATCTCCTCCGGAGTCCAGCCACCTTCGGGGCCAATCGCCAGCGCCAGTTCGCCCGCAGAAGAGGACTGCAGTGCGGCACTCAGGGGCACCTCCTGCTCCGTCTCACTCAGCAGAATCCGCGTCGCCGCAGGCTCCTGCTCCAGCGCCAGCTTCAACGGGATCGGATCGGCAATCGCAGGGATGTCTGTCCGCCGCGACTGCTTCGCCGCCTCCAGCGCAATCCGCCGCCACCGCTCCACGCGCTTCGCGGCGGCCTGGGCAAGGTGCTTCTCCGTCCGTCGGGCCAGCACGGGCGTAATGCTGCCTACCCCCAACTCTGTCGCCTTTTCGACCGCCCACTCAAAGTGGTCGAACTTGAAGATAGCCAGCAGCAGATGCAGTGGGAGCGCCGCATTCGCCTCTAACTCCTCGTGCAGCGTAAATAGGACCTCGTCAGGGGAAACCCGGGCAATCTCGGCCCGATGGAGAAATCCGTTCGCAACAATGTCGTAGATCTGCCCCGGCTCGGCCCGCAGCACGCGCGCAAGATGCACCGCCTGGTCGCCGGTGAGCGCAGCGGTTGTGTCGGTCCAGGTATCGGCGATAAATCGGCGTCTCATACGTTTATGGCTTGGGGATCGTCACGGTGATCGAATCCTGGTGGTAAAGATCGATGGTCAGTACCGCAGACTTGCGCGCGTCCCACATAGCCTGCGTGATAGGGAACTGCAGCACCACCACACCGTCCGACGTCTTACCCACCGGAACTGAGCTCTCGCGCAGCAGCGGAGTCGCGAGCTTCGGCTTCAGCTCCGGGAATGCGTCGGTCACGGCAGGAAGATCAGCTTGCTCGATCGCGCTGGTGCTGAGCTGTCCATTGTCCGTATCAAGAACAGCGTGAAAATCCTTAAGGAACAGTGGGTCGGCCAGATGGTTCTCAATATGGACCGTCGCTAAGACGTAGATGCCCTCGTCATGCGAGACCGGCTTATCCGAGAGCACCTTGAAGCCTTGTGGCTGCTGCTCCTTCATCACCACGCGGATCGGAAACACTTCGGTGTGAGCGATCGAGGTCTTCACCGTGCGGCCGGAGAAGTGGTTATACCCCATCGCCGCAACCGCACTCAGAATCAAGACCGCGATCAGGACAGGGACAGCATAGTTACGGCGGGGAGCTTGCGCGAAGGTGAGGTCAGCCACGGAATAAGGATATCGCGAACTCGTTACTCCCCCGGAGCGTGCCGTCCCGCACCGACCGGCGGAGCGTCGCGCTCGACGGGATCGATCACCGTCCCTGCAAGCTGAGCGCGAAGGCTGTCGTCATCGGTGCGTGCGAAGTAAGCGCGTAGGTCCTCGCCTTCAGTGCGTGCTAGCAGGTATGCGCGCAGCATCCGTTCGATCGCTGCCGGAACCTCATCCGCTGCGGCGCGGTAGCCCAGTGCGCGAGCTGGCCGGGCATACTTGCCCACCGCTCCACCCACGCAAAAGTAGAAGGCATCGACAGTCTGGCCGTCCTTCTTGATCTTCTTGCCCTCGAGTCCAATATCGGCGATCCAGTGCTGGCCGCAGGAGTTCGTGCATCCCGTCACGTGGAGCTTGATCTGCTGGTCAAATCCCGGCAAGCGGTCTTCCATCTCCGACACCAGCCACTTGCTGAAGCCCTTTGTCTCCGCGATGGCCAGCTTGCAGAACTCGGTTCCGGTGCAGGCGATAGCGCCCCGCCAGAAAGCCGAGACATCGACGTGCAGCCCGAGCGAGTTGAGCTCGATGACCAGTGCCGCCGTCTCACGGTCGGGCACGTTCACCAGGAGGATGTTCTGCATGATCGTCGCGCGGAGTTGCCCGTTGCCGTACTTGTCGGACAGCTCCGCCAGCTTCGCAAGCTGGTCGCCGCTAAGGCGGCCGTTGAGGACGCTTGCGCCGACGGAGCTGAGTCCAGGCTGGCGCTGCGACGTGATGCCGATGTGGTCGCGATAGATATCGTCGAGCAGGTGCTCATCGGTCGCAGGTGCGGCGTCGAGCTTGTAGCCAAGCTTCTCCTCAATCGCCTCAAGCATCGACTCCGCCGTCCAGCCATGCCGCATGAAGAGGTACTTGATGCGCGCGCGGGTGCGGTTCTCGCGCAGGTCCTGCTGCTCGCGGAAGATGCGGACCACCGCCTCGACGACGTTATACGCCTCTGCCTGCTTGATGAAGGCGGGGATGCGGACGGCCATGTGGGGCTCCGTCGAAAGCCCACCGCCCACGCGCAAGGTGTAGCCAATCTCATCGCCGCGCTGGATCGCGGTCAGGGCAACGTCGTTGATCTCAGGGTAAGAGCACCACTCCGGGCAGCCAGTGACGGAGATCTTGAACTTGCGCGGAAGGTTGTAAAACTCCGGATTCGCGGTGAGCTTATGAGCTATTTCCAGCGCAAGCGGGCTGGCGTCCACCAGCTCATGGTGGTGCAGACCCGCGAGCGGGCATCCCGTCACGTTGCGGACCACATCGCCGCATGCACCCTTGGGCGAGAGGCCGACGGCGGTCAGAGCATCGACGACCTCCGGCAGCGCCTCGATGGTGAGCCAGTGGAGCTGAATGTTCTGCCGCGTGGTGATGTCAGCCAGGTTTCGTGCGTACTTCTTCGTCAGTTCTGCGATGACGCGGAGTTGATTGCTGGTCAGCATGCCGTTGGGCATGCCAATCCGCATCATGAAGTACTCGCTCGCTTTGCCCTCGCCCGCGGTGCCTCCGGTCACGCCAAGACCGTCGCCCTGCGTGTAAACGCCCCACCACTTGAAGTAAAGGCCGGTCCACTCCGGCAACACAGAGTCGCGGCCCTCCTTCGCGAACTGGCGCACTTCGTCCCACGCGTCCCAGGGATTCTTGGCGAGTTTCAGCCGTTCAGACTTCTGGGCCTTGGTCTCTTTGACCGGCTTGTGAGAGGACACGATTGCTTCAGGGGTTGTATCGGACATGCGGATCCTTTGAACATCTATCGATATGCGGAAAATAGAAAAGCCCACAGGGTCTGTGGGCTGCTGGGGCTTTGTTCTGGCTCGGACTGAAGGGGGAAGGTGTCTACGAGACGGTACAGAGCGTGCAGCGCGCGAGGCAGCAACAACAGTTGCTACAAGTCGTCGCGCGCATGACAAGGAAAGGAGCCATCCTCTTAAGGTTAACGGCGAAGCAAAGATGCGTCAAGCCCATACAGTGCATGGAACTGAGCTGATACAGGGGTTGGCAGATGGTTGGGACTGGTGTTATCGCACGCTTCCAGTAGGCGAAGGCAGATTTCTGCCGCGAGAGAAGTGAAGCGCACGGTGCAGGCAGCTCGTGCAACGGAAGGGGCGGATTTGCAGTGGGCGCAGAATATACTCGTACCAACGCGGACGGGAGCTACGCAGCTCATTGCCGAAGCACTGTGAGCAAGTCATAGAGCAAACCTCTGGTTTGAAATCCGGGGAGAGACCGATCATCGCACAAGGAATGCGTTCCTGTCGCTGAAAAGAACGGTTTTTCTCGGTTTGCTTCGAAGCCGGCTCGCGATCTCGGATCCGGTCGCACGATCGACCTCTGGAGACTATGTATTGATTCGATTGGCCTTCACCGCTCTCTTGCTGCCGAATGCTCTAGGTGCCACGACCCTCAGGGCGAGGCTTTCGAATCTCGATCTGACTCTGGTCGCACTGTATCTGGTGGGTATCACGATCTTTGGCCTGCGCTTCCGCGGCGGTAAAGATCGCTCGCTGAAAAACTACTTCCTCGCGGGCAACACAATTCCCTGGTGGGCAATAGGGCTTTCCATCGTCTCTGCCGAGACAAGTACACTGACGATCATCTCGATACCGGGCGTCGCCTTCGCGGGGAACTTCGGCTTCCTGCAAGTGGTGTTCGGCTACATGATCGGGCGCATCGTCGTGGCGTTGATCTTTCTGCCGAAGTACTTTCAGGGCCAGATGATGACCGCCTATCAGCTGATCGACAATCGCTTTGGCCACACCCTGCACAAGGTGACAGCGCTGCTCTTTCTGCTGACGCGTGCGGCAGCCGAAGGCGTCCGCGTCTTCGCTGTGTCGATTGTGGTAGGGATCGCGATTGGGACGAAGGATGTCCTCTCCATCGCCATCATCTCCGCGCTGACACTGCTGTATACGTTTGAGGGCGGCATGGCCGCCGTGATCTGGACCGACGTCGTCCAGATGGGCATCTACGTCGGTGGGACGATCGTCGCGATCCTGACGCTCGGCCAGCACGTGCCCGGAGGCTGGACGGAGATTCATCGCGTGGCCGGGGCGGCTGGCAAATTCCACCTCTTCAACTTCGCGTTCAATCTGACGACGGCGTATACCTTCTGGGCTGGCGTGGTCGGAGGGACCTTCCTGACGATGGCCTCGCATGGGACCGACCAGCTGATGGTGCAGCGCATGCTTGCGGCGAAGAACCTGCGTGAGTCGCGGTTGGCTCTGCTCGGCTCGGGTGTCGTGATCTTCATGCAGTTCACGCTCTTCCTGCTTATCGGGACCGGGTTGTACGTCTTCTACGGCTTGCATCCTGCTGCGTTCGCAAGCGCGGATCGCATCTTCCCTACGTACATCGTCCGCGAGATGCCGATTGGCTTTGCAGGCCTGATGGTGGCGGCGATCCTGGCGGCGGCGATGTCGAATCTCAGCGCGGCGCTGAACTCGCTTTCCTCAACGACTGTCGTCGACTTTTATATGCGCTGGCGGCCCGATGCAGCAGACGGCGAACGCGTGATGGTCTCGCGCGCGTCGACAGTGATGTGGGCGCTGGTGCTGTTTGCGATTGCGGTCTACAGCGTGCAGGTGGGTGGCAAGGGACATGTGGTGGAGGTGGGGCTGTCGATTGCCTCGGTCGCGTATGGGGCGCTGCTGGGGGTCTTTCTACTGGGCACGGTGACCGAGTATGCGACGCAAAGGGGAGCGATTGTGGGCATGGTGGTTGGGTTCGCGCTCAATGTGGCGCTGTGGCAGTTTCCAGGGAGTGTTCTCTATCGGGGTGCGCTTGGTACCCGCGGTGCTAGACCTGATGGAACGTATTTTGATACCTACATCGTGCCTCCGATTGTTGTCCCTCACATTGCCTTTACCTGGTACGTGCTCATTGGATCGGTAGTGACGTTTGTCGTCGGATCATTGGCAAGCCTCATCTTCCGCAAGCAGACACGCCATCAAAAAGCGGTCGCCGCTCTCTTCGTACTTGCCGTCATCCTGAGCGGAGCGTCGCGCTCCTGCGGCGCGCAGTCGAAGGACCCCGACGCTCAACGCCCTGCCACATCGGCTCACGCCCTTTCCACTACTACGCCCGACTTCACCCCAATCAGCAACCTGATCGACGATGCCATCGCCGCGAAGAAACTGCCGGGAGCAGTCGTCCTCGTTGGGCAGAACGGCAAGGTCGTCTTCGAGCAGGCATACGGCGATCGCAAACTGGCGGGCGAACCGGGGCTCGACGGCAAGGCTTCGCCGGCGGAGCCCATGACCGAAGACACCATCTTCGATATGGCATCGCTGACGAAGTGTCTTGCGACGGCTACGGCGATGATGCAACTCTACGAGGACCACAAATTTGAGTTCGACGATTCGGTCGCGAAGTACCTCCCGGAGTTCGCGGTGAATGGGAAAGAGCATGTCACGATTCGCGAGTTGCTGACGCACTACTCCGGGCTGCCGCCGGATGTGGATTTGAAGGATGCCTGGGGCTTAGCTGTTCCCGATAAGGCGGAAGGATATAAGCGCGCGTTCGCTTCGCCGCTGGTAGCTCTGCCGGGAACGCACTTTGAGTACTCGGATATCAACTTCATCGTGCTGGGTGCGCTGGTGGAGAAGTTGAGCGGCGAAACGCTGGATGGGTATGCGTCGAGGCATATCTTCCAGCCGTTGGGGATGACGCATACAAGGTTTTTGCCGCCCGCAGGATGGATGCCGGAGATTGCGCCAACGGCGCACGACAATGAGGGCGACGCAAAGACGAATCCCGACTTTGACGAGTTGTTGCGATCCGTTGTGCATGATCCAACGACGCGACGCATGGGCGGGGTTGCGGGGCAGGCTGGGGTATTTTCTGACGCAGCGGATATGAGTCTCTTTGCACAGGCGTTACTCGAAAAATTGCTCCACAACCATGGGCCGTTTCCGCTCAAACAGTCGACGTTGAAGCTGATGACTTCGCCGGAGCAGCCTTCGACTGCGGAGTCTGGAGCGACGGTGTTCACTGCGGACGGCAAGCCAACCAAGGGCATCGCGGTGCGCGGTTTCGGATGGGACATCAACACGGCGTTCTCGCGACCTCGGGGTGAGATCTACCCCATTGGCAGCTTCGGACATACGGGCTTTACCGGGACGAGCCTTTGGATGGATCCAGCGAGCGATAGCTATGTGATTCTGCTGGCGAATGCGATTCATCCGCGCGGAGGAGCGCCGATCTCAGGGCTGCGTGGCCAGGTGGCCACTGCGGCTGCGCGGGCACTCGGGGTGGTGACACCAGCGGCTCCTCCGTCTGCGGCGAACGACGGCAAGGGTAGTGCTGCGAAAGTTCTCACTGGCATCGATGTACTGGAGAAGACAAACTTCGCGGCACTGAAGGCTGCAACGAAGGACGGGCATCTGCGGCTCGGTTTGCTGACGAATCAGACGGGGCTCGATGCAGCCGGGCGGCGAACCATCGATGTATTGAAGGCCACACCTGGAGTGGAGTTGACGATGCTCTTCTCGCCCGAGCATGGCATCGCTGGCGCAAAGGATTCTTTCGATCTCAAGAGCGGCGTGGATGCAGCGAGCGGCGTTCCGGTCATCAGCCTCTATGGGCCGAAGAGCTCCGACAAGCGGCCAAAAGTTGAAGACCTCGCCAAGCTGGATGCCGTGGTGATCGATCTGCAGGATGCCGGGGTTCGCTTCTATACGTATGAATCTGTCATGGGGTACTTCCTGGAGGCTGCAGGCAAGGCTGGGACGCCGGTCTTCGTGCTCGACCGGCCGGACATCGTGGGTGGCGATCTGGTGCAGGGGCCGGTCTCCGATGCGGGCAAGGAGGCGTACATCAACTACCGGCCGGAGCCCGTGCGACTGGGGATGACACTGGGCGAACTGGCGCAGATGTTCAATGGAGAAGACCACCTTGGAGCGAAGGTGACGGTGGTTCCCATAGAGGGATGGCGTCGCAGCGAGTACTTCGATGAGACGATGCTGAAATGGGTGAATCCGAGCCCGAATCTGCGGTCGGTTGCTGCAGCGGCTCTGTATCCCGGAGTGGGATTGTTCGATTTGACGAATGTGTCTGTGGGCCGCGGGACGGATGCTCCGTTTGAGCACATTGGGGCCGCGTGGATCAAGGGTCCCGAGCTGGCGGCGTATCTGACTGCGAGGAAGATTCCCGGGGTGCGGTTTACGGCGACGAAGTTTGCGGTGGCCGATGATGAGAACCATTACCCGTTCCACGGGCAGGAGATCGAAGGCGTCGCGATGGTGGCGGAGGACCGCAAGGCGCTGGATGCGGTGGAGCTTGGAGTTGAGCTGATCGCGGCGCTACACAAGCTCTATCCAGAGCAGTTCAAGATGGCGAAGACCTCGGCATTGATTGTGAATGACGCGACGATGGATGGCCTGGAAAAGGGAGTTGATCCGCGCAAGATCGCGGCAGGATGGGCGGCGGGGCTCGCGGAGTTCAAGGCGAAGCGCGAGAAGTACCTCATCTATAAGTAACGCAGCGCCTGTTTCGCCCCGATTCATATGCAGTTCTCGGATTTTAGGTGACAATAAGCAATTGCATTGAATCGAAGAAGTGAGGAGGCTGGCTTGCCGCGGATCAATTTTCAACAGCAGTTGGTTGCTCTGAAGGACAAGCTGCTCGCTATGGCAGCGTTGTCTCAGCAGGCATTGGAGTTCTCGGTGGAGGCCTACCTGGCCGGCGATATGGCTCTCTGCGATCATGTGCTGGAGATCGAAGCGGCGATTAACGCCGCTGAGACGTCGGTGGACGACATGGCCTACGACCTGCTCGCGAAGGAACAGCCGATGGCGATCGATCTTCGCTTCATCCTGTCCGTCATCAAGATCAACAGCGATCTCGAGCGCATCGGCGATCAGTCGGCGAATATAGCCCAGCGTGCGAAGTCGTTGCGAGACGCGCCGCAAATCTCTCTGCCGGTAGACATCCAGGAGATGGGTGGGAAGGTGGGCGTCATGATCCGCACTGCCATTCAGGCTCTGCTTGAAGCGGATGCGAAGCTGGCGGAGTCTGTGCTCGCCATGGATGATGAGGTTGACGAGATGAACCGCTCGGTGCAGACGGAGCTGATCGGCGTGATGCAGCAGCATGCGCTGGTGAGCGAGCAAGCGTTGAACGCGATCCTGATTTCACGGAACCTGGAGCGGGCCGCAGACCATGCGACCAATATTGCGGAAGATGTAATCTTCTGGGTGCGTGGGTCGGATGTGCGACACAAGCTGTCGCTGAGCGAGGCAGATTAGTCGCACCCCTTCGACGCCAGGGAAAGAACAAAATAGCTTGCTTTATTCGTGGGATACAGAGGCGGCACTATGTGCGCTGTCTGCATCCTTAGGGAGTGTGCGCGTACGCAGCAAGCGTCAGCGGCGAGGATAGCGTGAAGATGCCCCCAACCCTGGGAGTGCGCCCGCTATGCTTGCGATCCCTGAACAGCAAGATCTTCTGCCAGAGTCGATGGAGCCCTCCCTATGTATCACCACATTAAGAAACTCATGTACACCGTAAATATTGGAACGCCGGACCCGAGGTTCGGCAAGATGCTGCTGGAGCAGTTTGGCGGAGCGAACGGTGAACTCGCCGCAGCGATGCAATACACCGTGCAGGGTTGGAACTGCGTCGACGATCTCGGCCGGCGCGACCTCCTGCTCGACATCGGTACGGAGGAGCTGAGCCACCTGGAAGTAGTTGGCGCTCTGATCCGGATGCACCTTGCGCCTCTCAAGACCGATCGCGAGGCGGCCGAGGCCGATCCGCTGGTGACGATTGCTGGCGGCGGTGGAGTCGGCATCTTCGACTCGATGGGCAATGCGTGGACCTCTGACTATCTACAGATCACCGGCGAGCTGGATGTCGACCTGCGAAGCAATATCGCAGCCGAGGCCCGCGCCAAAATCGTCTATGAACGGTTGATCGACCATACTGACGATCCGGGTTCGATCGACACACTGCAGTTCCTGATGACCCGCGAGATCACGCATATGAAGGCGTTCTCCGCGGCGCTTGAGAGCTTGGAGAAGAGCCCATTCTCAATCGGAATGCTGAAGCCGACGCCAGGACTTGTGGACGAGTATTTCAACGGCTCGACGGGCGACGGTAGCGAAGGTGACACGGACATGCGTGGGCCGTGGACGACCGCGCATGGACTTCACGTCGTGGAGTCGCAAATCGCTGGCGGCAAGGGGCTCTCTGTAGGCGACGTAAACGGAAAGATTGATGGCGAAGAGCGCGGCAAGCAGGATGATGCGCAAAAGGCAACGACGTCAGTAGGCCCTAGCAAACTGAGTTCAAAGCTGAAGGGTTCCAATGGCAAGGTTCATCATAAGGAGAGCGTGGAAGAGTTGGTTACACGTTAGCAACATGATGTCGGTGCAAACGAAAGAGGCAGCCCGTGTGGCTGCCTCTTTCGCGTGCGTCTTAGAAAGCGTGCTCGGTTTACGCCGGGCTGGGCTGGCTGTCGCCAAAGCCAGGCTTGCGACCGCCTTCGGGCTTGAGGATCTTCTGGACGTCGCCACCGGGGCCAGGGCCAACCTGAGAGAGCGGGGACCGCGCCTCGGGAAGTTCCTTGCCTTCGATGATTAGCTTGATCTCCGCCGCGTCGAGCGTCTCGCGCTCGAGCAGGGCAGCCGACATACGGTGCATGATGTCGTGGTTGTTGTCGAGGATGCTGTAGGCCGACGCGTAAGCCTCGTCGACGAAGCGGCGAACCTCGACGTCGATCTGCTTGGCGGTGTCGTCGGAGAAGTCGCGGGACTGGCCGATCTCGCGACCCAGGAAGACCTCCTGTTCCTTCTTGCCGAAGGTCATCGGCCCAAGAGCCGACATGCCGTACTCGCAGACCATGGCGCGAGCGAGCGACGTAGCGCGCTCGATATCGCTGCCAGCTCCGGTGGTCATCTGCTTCAGGAAGATCTCTTCCGCAACGCGTCCGCCCATCATCATGGCGAGGCGAGTCTCGAGATAGTCCTTGGAGACGGTGTGATTGTCGCCATCGGGCAGATAGACGGTGACGCCCAACGCCATTCCGCGAGGGATGATTGTGACCTTGTGCAGAGGATCGGAGTGATCGCGCAGCGCGGCGACGAGGGTGTGACCGGCCTCGTGGTACGCGGTGGTCTTCAGCTCTTCAGGGCTGCGCAGCATGGACTTGCGCTCCGCGCCCATCAGCACCTTGTCCTTGGCCACTTCAAAGTCGTACATGTGTACAGCCTTGCGGTTGAAGCGGGCGGCGGTGAGGGCAGCCTCGTTCACCATGTTCGCAAGGTCGGCGCCGGAGAATCCCGGTGTCCCACGAGCGAGCTGATTGAGGTTGACGTCCTCGGCCATCGGGACTTTCTTTGAATGAACGCGAAGGACCTCTTCGCGGCCACGGATGTCGGGGCGATCGACGACGACGCGTCGGTCGAAACGGCCGGGGCGGAGAAGCGCCGGATCGAGCACGTCAGGGCGGTTGGTCGCGGCGATGAGGATGACACCATCGTTCGCTTCGAAGCCGTCCATCTCGACCAGAAGCTGGTTCAGGGTCTGCTCACGCTCGTCGTGTCCGCCGCCGAGGCCTGCGCCACGATGACGGCCAACAGCGTCGATCTCATCGATGAAGATGATGCAGGGAGCGTTCTTCTTGCCCTGTTCAAAGAGGTCGCGAACGCGGCTTGCGCCGACGCCGACAAACATCTCTACGAAGTCCGAACCGGAGATGGAGAAGAAGGGAACATTGGCCTCGCCAGCGACAGCGCGTGCGAGCAAAGTCTTCCCGGTGCCGGGAGGTCCGACGAGCAGCACGCCCTTGGGGATACGGCCGCCGAGGCGCTGGAACTTCTGGGCCTCGCGAAGGAACTCGATGATCTCCTTCAGCTCTTCCTTGGCCTCATCAACCCCAGCGACATCCTTGAAGGTGATCTTCTTCTGCTGCATGGAGAGCAGACGGGCGCGGCTCTTGCCAAAGCTCATTGCCTTGTTGCCGCCGGACTGCATCTGGCGCAGCAGGAAGAACCATAGGCCGAGCAGCAGCGCGAACGGCGCAATCGAGATCAGCAGACTGATCCACTGATTGGAGTTCTGGTCCTTGATCGTGACCGAGACGCCATGCTCCTGCAGGGTCTTGTACATGTCCGGATAGTTGCCCGGGATGGTGGTGCGGAACTGGTTCTTGGGGTCGTCCTGATAATGGCCCGTGACCTCAGCGCCGTTCACGACCACGTCCTTGACCTTGCCGGTGCTGGCATCATTCAAGAATTGCGACAGGCTGATCGAGTGATCCTGTCCCATGCCCGTGCCTTTGACCACGAACTGCCACAGGCAGATCAGGCAGGCGATCATGAAGACCCAGATGAGAATTTGTTTAACGGTTGAGTTCAAGCGCATTTCCTCGTTTTCCTGCTTCGGCTGATCCCGGCCGGAAGAATTATGTCCGGCTTCTTTAGGAGCCCAGTAGCCGAAGTCTATCGGTGTCTTATCCTGCAGGGGAGGCCGATAGAGTTGCGGAAGTCTGGACAGCTATCCATTAGACGACACTTTATGCACAACGGTTCAGGGAACAGGTGAGATGAGTTTCGTCCCACCAAGGCCGTGCATCCCAATTGCTCACAATTCTACTCTTGAGAACGCTAGTTTCGCGCGGCTGGTTTTGCGGAAGTTGCCGGGCGGCCTCGGGGTGAACTCCGGCGCTGCGAGGAAGAGTTGACACGTTTCGAGCCATTCCGTGAGATTTCCCTTGCCAGACTAGGCAAAGTAGCGGGAGAGGCGAATTTCGCGGATCGACCGCTCGGCCCTAAGCTGGTTCGAAAGTTGCAGCACTGCACCGCTTCGTGACGTTACCGTTGGGTGCGGCTGGAGTCCGCATAGGGCCAGAAGTCGGGCGGTCTCCTCAAAGGAGAGCCTTACGCCAAGCTGCCGTGCGGCGGCGCGCAGAACGCGGCGGCGTAAGGCCGGATCGAAGGCGCGGAGGCGCTCGATCTCGATGGAAAGCGCAGAATCCGCAGGATTTGTGCTGACGGCGCGGCCTCCGCCGCGAACGGGCTTGCCGGGAAGAAGAAGCTGCGGGAGCAGCCGTGCGAGTTCCGTCTGCCAGCGCGACTCCTCTTCGCGGGCTAGCTCGGCGATGTTCGCAAGAGCCTGGTCGAGATTAGGGTTGAAGGTGCGGAGGAGCGGCATTAACTCGTGGCGAACGCGGTTGCGGGTGTGGTGGGTGTCGGCGTTCGAGGAGTCCTCACGCCAGGGCTGGTTGTGCTCGTGGAGATAGGTTTCGATTTGCGAACGGCGGGTAGCGAGGAGGGGACGGATAATCTGTCCCGTTTTGGGCTTATCTGGGACAAGAACAGGATGGATGGCGCTCAGGCCGTCGGTCCACGCGCCGCGGAGTAGCTTCATCAGAACGGTCTCGGCCTGATCGTCGAGGGTGTGGGCGGTGAGGATCGCGTCAGCCTGCCCGGTGGACAGGAGCTCGTGGAAGGCGGCGTAGCGGAGGTTTCGGGCGGCCTCTTCGAGCGTCTCGCCAGTGCTAGCGATATGCTCGGGTACGTCGACTTCGATGCGGTGCAGCGGGACTTCGAGGCGGGCGCAGAGATCGGCGACGAAGGTTGCGTCGGCGTCGGCTTCATCGCCACGAAGGTTGTGGTGGACGTGGACGGCGGAGAGCACGGCCCCGAGAGCGTCTTTGTGCTGACGATTTGCGGCGTGCAGAGCAAGCAGGAGGGCAACGGAGTCCGCTCCGCCGGAGACAGCGGCGCAGAGGCGGTCGCCGGGACGGAGGTGTTCGCGGGAGAAGGGAAGCATTGGTACGAGTTTACGTGGGGGAGTCAGAGTCCAGATGTCTCGACCCTGCGGGAGGCCTGTGGCGTCCAATCTTACGGAGAATTCGCACTGGACAAGCTGAATGCCATGCCAATCTGCGAACGCAAAGAGGCCTTCG
Source organism: Granulicella aggregans (assembly GCF_025685565.1). Classification (NCBI taxonomy): domain Bacteria; kingdom Pseudomonadati; phylum Acidobacteriota; class Terriglobia; order Terriglobales; family Acidobacteriaceae; genus Granulicella; species Granulicella aggregans. The sequence goes on along the minus strand of NZ_JAGSYE010000002.1, from coordinate 781,068 downwards.
GGCGCACGCCTATCACCGTTCAGCATCCAGTGCTAACTGTAACTATACGCATCTGTACGCCGCGGTGGGGGTGTTCGAGCTGGGAACCGACAGCTATACTCCAGCGATGTTCGAGATACGGTTGGCAACCCCGGGGGATGCGCAGTTGATCGGGCAGCAGCGCCGGCAGATGTTCCTGGATGCCGGGCAGCCCGACGACGAAGTGATGGCGGCGATGGAGCAGGCGTTCGTGCCCTGGGTGCGGACCAAGATCGCCGAGGACCGCTACATCGGCTGGCTCGCCAGCGAGGACGGCGTGGTCGTCGGCGGGGCGGGGCTGTGGCTGATGGAGTTTCCGCCGCACTTTCTCGACCCCGCGCCGGTGCGTGCGTACCTGCTGAACTTCTATACGGCGGCGGAGTTTCGTGGTCGCGGTCTGGCGAAGACGCTACTGGCAAGATGTGTCGAGGAGGCCCGGGTGCGCGGATGTGAAGTGGTGACGCTGCATGCCTCGAAGTTCGGCAAGCCGATCTATGAGAAGTATGGATTCAAGCAGACGAACGAGATGATGCTGCTCTTCAACCCGCGCAAGGGCGACAAGACCGTGAGCGCCTCAGACAAGACGGCGAGCTAGTCCGGTTTACGACACCGCAACTTGTTATAGTTAGGTGGTTATGCGAGTCCATGTAATTCTTCCAGCGGCGGGCCTCGGCACGCGGATGGCTTCGGGCCATGGCGGCCATGTCGCTGCGGGTACTTCGAGCGGTTCTGACGCCCTGAACGTGGTGCCGGCGATAGCGGCTTCGGCATCTGTGGCCGTGATGCCCTCTCCCGCGCCGAAACAGTTTCTTTCGATCGGTGGCAAGCCGATCCTGATCCACACGCTTGAGGCTTTTCTCGCGGTCGGACGTGTCGACGCGATCTACGTGGCGGTGAAGGCGCAGGAGATGGATCGGGTTCGGCAACAGATCCATAACGCAGAGATGCCGAAGTCCGACCGGATTTTCGTAGTGGAAGGAGGCGACAGCCGTCAGGACTCTGTGGCGAAGGCGCTGGCCGAAGTTGGCGGCAAATATAAGGCTGCGGCGGACGACGTGGTCCTAGTGCATGACGCGGTAAGGCCGCTGATCGAGCCGGCGACGATCGACCGCACCATTGATGCTGTCTTGAAGCACGGCGCGGCGATCGTAGGCCTCCCGGCGGTGGACACGATCAAGCAGGTGGAGCGCACCGCAGACGGCGCTCTGGTAAGTTCAACGATCCCGCGCGAGCGCGTCGTCTACGCGCAGACACCTCAAGGCGCGCGCTTTGCAACCATGCAGCGGGCGTTTGATGAGGCCTCTGCGGACGAGTTTCAGGGGACCGACGAGGCAAGTCTGCTCGAACGCGCCGGAGTGCCGGTGGTGGTCGTCGCCGGATCGGCGCGGAACTTCAAAGTAACGCAACCCGGCGACCTGGAACTTGCGGAGTTTTATCTGGGAACTGGTTCAGGAACGAGGCACGAATGAGCATGAGAATCGGTTACGGATTCGACTCGCACGCCTTCAAGGCGGGAGTTCCGCTGGTGATCGGCGGGTTGAAGATTAAGCATCACGAAGGACTCGCCGGGCACTCGGATGGTGATGTGCTGCTGCACGCCATCACCGACGCCCTGCTGGGTGCAGTTTCGGCGGGAGACATCGGAAGCTTCTTCCCGCCCAGCGATCCGCGCTGGAAGAACGCCGACTCGGCGATCTTCCTCGAGACGGCATTGGAAGAGATCGCCATGGCGGGCTATCGCATCGTGAACATCGATACCGTGTTGGTACTCGCCGCTCCGAAGATTGGCCCGATCGCTGGCGAACTGCGCGAACGTGTCGCTGAGTTGTTGCACCTGAAGCCGAGCGAAGTAGGCATCAAGGCGAAGACTCCTGAAGGATTGAATCAGGACCACGTCGCGGTGGCACACGCAACCGTGTTGCTCGAGAGCATCGTCGTGTCGGACGGCCTTGAGCGGATGACGGCTGAGGCGGAATCGGACGCGGAGATCGACGGCGTGGTGGAAAGCCTGATCGGCAGCCGCCACGATATGACAGCACTAGGACGGAAGGTGCCGGGGTTCGATCCGGACGATCTGACCTGACTCAGCCTCGTTGCAGGGTGGCAATGGGTTGCACCCTGCCTTCGCGATTCCTGGAAGAAGCCGGCGCAATGGCGAGTTCCGTCTCGCTTCGGGTTTGCGCGTTAGGTACGTTGAGGCACTGGTTTAGCAGGCTGGTATCTGCCGATACCGCCCTATGCTGCTTTGCCGGCTCCGAGTTTCCCTCCAAGACGACCGCTCGGCGTTCCGAGCTCCTGCGATCGCCCACTCTGGAATCCTGCCTCGAGTCGTGACCCGTACCAGCATCCTGACGATCCGACGCACGGCGCAGGGGCCCGGAATAGGTGCCTTCGGGGAGCCTGTCGGTGGCGCGCCGGTAGGGCCCGCTGTAGTCGCTGGCGCGGCGCTTGACCCCCGAGAAGTGGGCGCGGGTACGAAAGCGCGAGTCCCGGGGTGAGGCATTTTGCAGGTCGGACAGCGGAGATGCCGGCGACGTTATCGATGGTTGAACGGCTGCGCCGCTTCGCAGGTAGAACTGCCCTGATGTCGATTTCGGCGAAGTCTGAACGTATTGCAGTAGATCGTAGACGCTGAGAGCTGAGGCAGAGCTCACCGGCAGCCTGGAGCGATTACCGAGCGCCGAAAGCAGGGAATCGATCTGCTGCTCCGACAGGCGCAGAGCTCCACGCAGCTCATCATGGACGCCGAACGAGGTCTCCGGGGTAAGCAGGCTGGCGAGCTTTTGAAACGTCTCGCGGGCTATCTCTGGATCGATGTGGAGCTTCCGTGCGTCCTCCACGAACTGTTCTACGGACGGGGCGGAGGCAGCGCCATTTCCTTTGCGATTCGAGTTGCGGGCAAAAGCTGCGCGGGTTAGGCGAACCCCTGCGTGGAGAATAAGAAACACCGCGATGCCCGCCGTTCCGCAGAGAGTCGGCCAGACTAACTCATGCCGCACTCCGTAGAGCTTATTTGTCGCGAGGGAAGCTGCCAGGGCGGTACGTGCGCTGAGCGCCTGCACCAACAGGATGGATAAAGTCCCTGCCGCCGACCTTGCCGCCACTGCGGATCGCAGTCGATTCGCATCCACAGGTCTCGCTGAGTGCCTGTGGTCGGGTTGTGATGCAGCCGGCGTGCCGGTAGGCATGAACTTCTCCGCAAAAATCAGCTAACTGTTCGGGCCCAGGCGACGCAGATGGCCTCCGACGAGAGTGTAACCGGCGGATGTACGCAGGCGACATGCTGCTTTAGTGGTGCGCGTAGGTAAAGACGAACAAAAAAATCAGGGCGATGCCCAAAACGACGAGGCCCAGCAGCGAGCAGATAAACCACGCTGCGCGCCGCTCCTCCCGTTCGCTTGGGTGGGTGATGCCAAAGACATCGATAAAGACGCGGGCTAGAAACTGAAACGGATTCATAGGGAGTGATGATCAGGGACCTACAGAGAATATGAGATGGGTGCGGGCGATGGCAATTGTCGAGACACCGCCAAATCTCCTTCGCCAAATCTCCGATTTCGAACTCCAAGCAAATGGCTTCGCGATCGGATGCCCGCGATCGACATCGTCCCGTCTAATATGGAGACGAAGCCGGATGTTGGAGATCGGGGACCAGTTTGACTGAATTTGTAATCAGGCTCGCGGATGAACGAGGGAAGATTCAGGAGCAGACGCACTCGGCTGCGACGGCGGATGAGCTGCGGTCGCGATTCACCCAGGCTGGCTACTACGTCTACTCGGTGAAGTCGCGCAACGTGCTGGGCGGCAGCTCGAAGAAGAAGGTCAATCTCGACACGTTCCTCGTCTTCAACCAGCAGTTTCTTACGTTGATCAAGGCGGGTCTGCCCATTCTGGGGTCGTTGGAGCTTCTTGCCCGGAGGCAAAAGATTCCTTCATTCCGCGCTCAGTTGGAGGACGTCGGCGCCAGGGTGAAGACCGGGCAGTCGATCTCCGAGGCGTTTGACGCGCAGGGCGGCTTTTCGCTGGTGTACACGACGACCCTACTGGCGGGTGAGCGGTCGGGAAACCTGGAAGAGGTTTTGCAGCGGTATCTCGACTTCCAGCGTGTCTCGCTGACGTTTCGCAAGAAGTTGAAGGCAAGTCTCATCTATCCGGCGCTGCTGGTCTTCATGGTGATCGGGCTGTTTATCTTTTTGATCACCTTTGTCGTTCCCCGTTTTGCGCAGCTGTATGACCAGTTAGGGACGAAGCTGCCGGCGTTGACGGTCTTACTGCTCGACATGGGACGGTACGCCCAGAGCTACGGAATCTACATTGCAATCGTGGTGGTGACGGTCGGTTTTCTGGGCTACCGCTGGATTCAGACGGAAGCCGGGGCGACGACCGTCGACAAGATTCGTATTGGGCTGCCAGTGATCGGGAACGTGTGGCTCAAGTACCAGGTGGGCCTCTTCTCGCGGACGCTGTCGACGCTGCTCACCGGAGGGCTGCCGCTGGTGCCTTCGCTCGAGACGGCTGCTCGGTCCATCGACTCGAAGCAGATCGCGATCGCCGTGACGCGCTCCGTTGCTACGGTGCAGGAGGGCAAGGGTCTCTCGGAGAGTCTGATGGCAACGAAGGTTTTTCCTGAGTTGGCGATCGAGATGATCGAGGTGGGCGAGTCGACCGGAGCTCTGCCGCAGATGCTGAACTCGGTAGCGGAGTTCTTCGAAGAAGACGTGCAGACGAACCTCACCGCGGCGATGAGCCTGATCGAGCCGTTGATCCTCATCTTCATGGGATTGGTGGTGGTGACCATTCTGATCGCGCTGTATCTACCGATCTTCAGCTTGAGCGCGGGCAGCGGGCAATAAGCCGCAGTTCGCTAACTTCGATCTTCCAGGATCACCGGGTGGCCGGAAGCTTGGCCTCAGCATGAACTGCGCGGTTGCCGGATTTGACTGCGATGGCCTGGTTGAAGACCTCGACGATGCCGCTGGCGTTCGCCTGCATATCGTAGCGGCTGCGGAAGCACCGCAGGGCGCGATCGCCCATGGCAGCTTTCTCAGAAGTCGAGAGCGCAATCCAGCGTTCCAGTGCCGAGATGGCTCCTGGGACGTTATCGTGACCCACGAAGGCCGCGCCGTCTTGCAGAATCTCTTTCCAGATGTCGACCTTGTCGGAGATAAGAACGGGTCTTCCACAGGCCAGCGCCTCGGCCACAGCGATGCCAAAGTTCTCCTGGTGCGAGGGCAGGCAAAAGGCCTCGCAGCCGTAAAAGGCTCCCCACTTCTGGTCGCCTTCGAGCATCCCGGTCCAATGGACGCGATGCGCGAGTCCCATGCGTCTGGCTTCGGCGACGAGAGCGGACTTGAGGCCGGCCGTACCCAGGTTCGATACGCTGGCCTTGCTTAGCCCGGAGGCCGCCGCGCCGTCCGGACCGGCGAAGACGAGCTGGAGATCGGGGACACGAGAAGCAATCTTTGCGAAGGCTTCCAATAGCTGATCGCAACCTTTCTTGGCATGAATGCGGCCAAGGAAGAGAAGATACGGCCGGGGCTGGCCATTCGGCTTCCGGAGAGCGCGATGCTGAGACAGGAAGCTTTCGACGAGGGCGGCGGGATCTCCCGAGGGAGCGGTCGCGCCATAGGGAACCACGGAGGCGCGCCACTGGTGCGGCCAGAAGCTCTTCGCGGCGTTCTTGGCTTCGGCCTCCGAGGTAAAGAGGACGCGTTGAGCATTGCGAAGCACCCAATACTCGTTCAGGAGCCAGTAGGGCGTCTTCTTGATGTGTTTGAGTGGGTGGGCGCGCTTGAAGTAGGGATCGAGCATGCCGTGGGTAAAGACAAGGTACGGCTTGCGTCCATCGATGGCGCGGCGGACAGCATAGCCCAGATACTGCCAAAGGCCGTGAACAACGACACCGTCAAAGCGGTCGCGATTAGCGGCAAGCCAGGGAATAAGGCGGGTGCTGAATCCGAAACGGGTCGAAACGGGGCCAAGCGCATGAACACGGAAGCTGACGCTGCGAAGGAATTTGTCGTCAGGATCGTCGAGAGTAACGACCTCGCCTTCGCTGCCGATAGCCGGATAAGCGGTGACAATCCTGCTTACGCTATTTGAAGGGCCACCAGCCTGCGGGGCAAGCGTCGCAATGATATGCAAAATCCGCAACTCGTTTCCTTCCATTCAGATCATGCGTGGATGGGTTTGTCCCGGTTGAGTCGATCCTGATGTCCGCAAAATATTTTTTTGCAACAGGCTAGAGACGAACGGTAGGACGGAAAAGCTCCAGGCAAAAACACAGAATGGGAAGCAAAGTTGCAGGCAATTCGTAAATCGTATCGTTTCCGAGCAGGCGAGGCAATGATTGGGTACATTACAGGAGGGCAGGAGGTCGCTTACTTAAACGATCTCTGACCCGGTTGGAGGATGGCGTCGGGAGCGCATCGGGGGAATCCTGTGGATATCTTCCGTCACGTTACAAGTTCGATTGCCGACTAACTGAAGAGCTTCAAAGGAGTCTCACAGGCTATGGGAAACGTACCGATGGCAATTCCGCTGGCTGAGGCTGGGGTCGACGAGACCGCCCGGGCGCAGGTGCTCGCGCGCCGCTATCATGCGGAGTTCGTCGATCTGAAGAACTTCAAGATCCAGCACGAACTTTTCAAAAGCGTGCCGGTGGACATGATGTTCCGCTACAACTTCGTCCCTCTAGAGCAGCACGAGGGGCGGCTGGCGATCGCCGTCTCGGATCCGTCGAAGCTGATGGTTCTCGATGAGATCTCAGGACTGCTGGGTCAGCGGCTGGTGACGCGGGTGGCGACGTTATCGCAGATCACCGACCTCCTGAAGAAGACCGAGCAGTCGCAGCGGGTTCTGGACGAAGCGAGCGAAGGGTTGGCGTTCGATGTCCTGACGAACGACGAGAACTCCGACTCAAACATCTCCATCGAGCGGCTGACCAGTGAAGACGACATCTCGCCGATCATCCGGCTTGTGGATACAACGATCTTCACGGCCCTTGAACGCCGCGCATCGGATATCCATCTCGAGACCTTCGACGACTGCCTGCTGGTGAAGTACCGCATCGACGGCGTGCTGCAGCAGGCGATGGCCCCAATTGCGCGCGAGCACCATCAGACCATCCTCTCCCGTATCAAGGTCATGAGCGAACTCGACATCGCCGAGCGGCGTGTTCCGCAGGACGGAAGATTCCGCGTGCGCTACAAGGGACGGTTGATCGACTTCCGCGTGAGCATCATGCCGACGGTTCATGGCGAAAATGCCGTGCTCCGCGTGCTCGACAAGGAGTCGATGAGTGAAAAGTTCAAAAAACTTTCGCTTGACGTCGTCGGCTTCGCGGAGAAAGATCTGACCCGCTTCCGGCGCTACATTAAGGAACCTTACGGGATGGTGCTGGTCACCGGGCCTACCGGTTCCGGCAAGACGACGACGCTCTACGCCGCGCTGAACGAGATCAAGTCGGAAGAAGACAAGATCATCACCATCGAAGACCCCGTCGAGTACCAGATCCGCGGCATCACACAGATTCCGGTGAACGAGAAGAAGGGGCTGACCTTCGCCCGGGGTCTCCGCTCTATTCTGCGCCATGATCCCGACAAGATTCTCGTAGGCGAAATCCGCGATGCCGAGACGGCTCAGATCGCCATCAACTCGGCGCTTACCGGCCACCTCGTCTTCACGACCGTCCACGCAAACAACGTGGTCGACGTGCTGGGACGCTTCCTGAACATGGGCGTAGAGCCTTACAACTTTGTCTCGGCGCTGAACTGCATTCTGGCACAGCGGCTGGTTCGGACGGTCTGCGACTTCTGCGCTCGCGCGGTTAAATACACCGATGCGGAGCTTGATCTGAACGGGCTTGACCCGGCTGAGTGGCAGGGGTTCACCTTCCGTGAGGGTACGGGGTGTATTGAGTGCGGCGGAACCGGTTTCCGGGGCCGCTCGGCGATCCACGAACTGCTGGAGTTGGACGACGAGATCCGCGAGATGCTGCTGGCAAAGAAGCCCGGTAGTGAGATCCGGAAAAAAGCGAAAGATAAGGGGATGGCGTTCCTCCGCGACTCGGCGATCGACCGGGTACGGGAGGGCGTGACGACCTTGAAAGAGATCAATAAGGTTACGTTTATTGAGGCGGGAAGGTAACGGATAGGGCCGAGGGCGCAGGGACAGTTTTTCCCTACTCCCTGTTCCCTGAGCCCTGCCTTTTAGGGAATAACACCATAGTTTTTGCTAAACCCTACCCCCTACCCCCTAAACCCTGCCTTCTGAAAGGGTAAGCTAGGACTCGATGGAGATTTTGCCAAAGGCTTTAGGGACCCGGCCACGGCTGGCGGTAGAGATTCGCTGGGGCGGCGTCGTCGCGGCGCGGGCGGACGACGCATCGACGGGCGTGCTGACGGCGGTAGCGAAGGCCGACCTTCCAATCGATGCGGTCGAACCAGGGCTGCGGGCTGGGAACTTCCGTGTTCCCTCAGATGTGGTGTCGGCTGTTCGCAGGACGCTGGAGGCGGTGACCGAGAAAGGAATTGGGCGGGAGGTTACGCTCGTGGTGCCCGACTCCGCCGTGCGGGTGTTGTTGCTGGACTTCGATTCGCTGCCGAGCAAGCCAGTCGAAGCACTTCCTGTCGTCCGATTCCGATTGAAGAAGCTGCTTCCGTTCGAAGCGGATGACGCGGCGGTGAGCTATCAGATTATGGGAGGCAAGTCCGCTACCGCGAAGGGCGGTCTGCGGGTGGTCGCGGTAGCGATCCCACGCGAAGTCCTGGCGGAGTACGAAGCGGTCGTCCGTGAGGCGGGTTTCGAACCTGGGGCTGTGCTGCCGAGCACCATGGCTGCTCTATCTGGGCTGGGCGAGGACGCTACGGGCGGTGCCGAGGCCGCGCTTGTGGTGAACGCTGGGCCACAGGCGGTCACGACCGCGATCGTGAGTGGGGGCATGCTCCTGCTCCATCGCTCGGTCGACATGTCCGGCAATCTGCAGGTCGGCATCTTGGCAGAGGCGACGGTAAGCATGACGGACGCTCAGCAGGAGACGGTCACGGTGCCATTGTTGCCGTTGATCGACGTCGAGGCCTCACAACAGGAGTGGGCGATGCAGGAGGCCGTGGACCCGTTCGGCCGCGACGAAGCAATACAGCAGGGAACTCGCCGCTCGCTCTACGCCGGGGGGCTGTCCGAGGATGCGCTGGTCGCTGAGATCGAGGCGCAGGCTCTGGCCGAGGCGACTTTGGAGGCTGCGGCTTATGCCGCTGCCCAGGAAGCGGCGGCAGCAACACCGAGGCTGACGCAGGCGCAGGTCGCCGAGCAAGGATATCTCCGCGAGGTGACTCAGGCCGTCAGCGTGGCTGCGGCGTACTTCGAAGACACGCTGGAGACCTCACCGGGTGTAGTGCTGTCGGCTGGAAGTGTCAGCGCACAATCTCTGGGAACGATGCTGGCCGATGCGGGATTTGGAGAGATGATGGAGACCGGGAGTCGGATTCGGGTTCGCGAGGTCGTCGGGGAAGACTCTCTAGTGGGCCAAGCGGTGACGTCGGTCGTGCCCAAGGGGTGGTTGTCGGGAGTTCGGGGGGCGCTGAGAAGCTAATGCTTGTCTCAATCAATCTGGCCACCCGGCCATTCGTCGAACTAAGGCCGCTGCTCGCAAAGCTGCGGCTGGCGATGATCGCGCTGGCGCTGCTGGCGATCGGGCTGATCATCGGGCTGCGAGCGTTGAAGGCGCGTGCCGATGCGGCGACCGCCCAGATGGATGCGCTGAAAGCGCAGACGGCCGACTACCAGGAGCTGATGCTGAAGAACGAGGCCCGCATGAAGCAGCCGCAGAATCGAGCGGTGCTGGAGCGGGCGCACTTCCTGAACGAGTTGTTCGAGAAGAAAAGCTTCAGTTGGACGGCGGTGATGATGGATCTCGAACGCGTACTCCCTCCTGGAGTGCAGGTCATGAGTATCGATCCGTCGATCAGCAAAGAAGGCGACGTCAATATCCGGCTAAGGGTGAACGGCGATCGCGAAAAGGCCGTCCAACTGGTACGGAACCTGGAGAAGTCGAGACGGTTCCTCTCGCCGAGGCTATCCAATGAGTCGCTGCAGGCAAGCCAGGCAGGCGCAGGTGGATCATACGGCCGATTACCCTCTGGGGCGCAGACAGTGGATCCGGCCGGGGTGCAATTCGATATCTTGAGCGGCTACAACCCTATCTCAACCGAAGAGGCGGCAGCGCTCTCCTCGGAGGCGAAGAAGTCATCGGTGAGCGATGGCGAGGTCGCGAGGCATAAGAGCGCTAAGAAGCCGGCAGTGTTGGGAACGCCGACCGCTCCGCACCGTGGATCTCCGGGAGGCCGTCGATGAGCGCGCGCGCTGAGGGAGTGGTGGTGAAGCGGCCGAGGTTTGGAGCGGGGTTCAGCCGTCGCGCCGGCCTTGGTGTCGCCGTCGAGAAGACACGCGGCGCGCTGACGGCATTGAATCTTCACTTTGCCGGCGTAGCCTTGCTGGTGCTGCTGAACGTCTATCTCCTGATTCACATGGCGTTTCTCTGGCAGACGGCCAGCAGCCAGGACGCGAACGCGGTGGCGCAGGAGAAGGTGCGTTTGCAGACGGCGAAGATCGCGGCCGCTCCGCTAGATGGACTTGACGGAAAGCTGCAGACCTCCACCGCGGACGCGAATGAGTTCTACCAGTCCCGGCTGCCGTATGCGGTCTCGCAGGTAGTGATGGAGACAGGCACGCTCGCGAAGAAACAGAATGCGAAGATGACCAGGGTGCAGTACGGCTACTCTCCGCTCTATCTTGACGGCACCGCTCCTGGCCCCGATGTCGTGCCTTCGGTGACCGAGGTCAGGATGGACGCCAGCTTTACCGGGGAGTATCGCTCGCTCGTCCAACTGGTGAATGACCTGGAGCGCGACCGCATGTTCTTCCTGATCACCGGCGTGACGCTGACAGGCCAGCAGAGCGGTACCGTAAGCCTGCGGATGAAGTTGACGACCTACGTAAGGCCGCCACGCGGCGATGAAAAGCCCGGCCCGTTGCCGGAAGAGTCGACGGACGACGAAGATGCGGGCGCTCCTGCGGGAGGTACGGCACAATGAGCCTGGGAGCGAGCGATAAAGACAAGATCATCCGCTATGGCGTCATTGGCGGAGCCCTGCTGGTGGTCGTCGTCTACGGATATCTGCAACTGCGAACTCCGGACGCACCGCCGCCCGTTGTTTCGCCATCGATTAGCCTTCCGCCGGTAAAGACGACCCCGACGGGCTCGGATCGAGCGACCGCGACCGCGACACCGTCGGGTGTGGTCACCAAAGGGGTGAAGGATGCGACCAAGGTGGGAACAACGGCCTCGCAATACGATCCTTCGCTCCACATGGGAGCGATGCTGGTCGCCGAGTCGTTGAAGTACTCGGGCTCGGGAAGGAACATCTTCTCCGACTCTCCCGTGGCTGCGCTGGCTCCAATCATTAAGCCGATTGCGAGTGTGCGAAACTCCGCTCCGGCGGCATCCATGTATACGCCGCCTCCGGGTCCACCTCCCCCGCCGCCCATCGACCTGAAGTTCTTCGGCACGGCGACCAAGGCGGATGGCAGCCGTCAGGCGTTCCTGCTTCATGGCGACGATGTCTTCCTTGCGGCGACTGGAACGATCGTACAGCGGCGGTATAAGGTCGGGACGATCTCTGCCAACTCGGTCGAGGTGGAAGACCTAACCAACAACAACAAGCAGAATCTGCCCCTGCAGAAGAACTAACGTGACGATGCCTCGAGAGAACCCGGCTCCGCGTGACGCTCGCGACGACGAACAGGGATTTCTCCTGCTTGGCGTAATCGTGATGGTCGCGCTGTTGCTGATCTTTTTGAGCGTCGCTGCCCCGATCGTAGCCAAGGACCTTCAGCGGGAGAAAGAACTAGAGGCGGTCCACCGGGGGCAGCAATACGTCCATGCAATCCGGCTCTTCCATCTGAAGACGAATGCTTATCCAGCATCGGTGAAGCAACTTGAGAAGACCAACAACGAGCGCTACCTGCGCCAGCACTATCTCGATCCGTTTACGGGCAAGGACGACTGGCGGCTGATCGGCGTGGGGCAGGCGAAGACGACGGTAAAAGGGTTCTTCGGGCAGCCGCTGGCAGGGCTGGCGACGACCGGGCTGGGGTCGGCGGCGGGGCTGTCGAGCGGTGTTGGCGGTGGCGCGACGACAGGCGGCACAACCGGTGGAAGTGCTTTCGGGCCGGGGAATTCGGCAGGAGCGCCGGGCGATTCTGGAACTCAGGGTAGTTCGAGTTCCGGCAGCAGCAGCTTTGGGTCGAGCAGCTTTGGACAGAGTGGACAGACTGGCTCGACCGGATCGACAGGGACAGGATCGGACTCGCCGCTCGATGGCGGCTCGGTGGGGCCGTTTATGGGCGTAGGGCTGTCGAAGGACGGCAACTCCATCATTACGTTGAACGAGCAGACGAACTACTCGACGTGGGAGTTTATCTACGACCCACGGATTGAGCAGCTTTATGCGAAGTCGAGCCTCTTCGGGGGCGGGATCGCTACGTCGAGCGGAGGGTTGGGATCGGCGAGCGGGCTGAGCAGCACGACGGGTGGTGGAATCGGAACTCCGACGACGCCGACGAGTCCAACTACGCCGAGCGATCCGAATAACCCGAATAACCCGAATAACCCGACGCCCACGCCGAATCCGGCTCCTGTGCAGAATCCGCAGTAGAGTGAGGTTTTATGCCGATCGATTGGGTTCCGGAGGGAATGATCTCGCAAGAGGAAGGACCCATCTCGGTCTTTGTCTCCGAAGAGGAGTATCTCGGAACCGTCTACAGGCCTGAGTGCGACTATGTCGATGGCCGACTGACGGATCGCAATATCGGCGAGTGGAACCATAGCAGGGTGATGACCACGGTGATGTGTTTGCTCGCCGCGTGTGAAAACGAACGGGAGTGGTATGTGCTTCCGGCTTGCCGGACAGAGGTCGCTCCCGGGCGCTACCGGTGCCCGGACGTGCAGGTTGTGTCGCGATTCCCGAAGATCGACAGGATTGTGCGTAGGCCGCCTCTGTTGGTTGTCGAGGTGATTTCGCCGCATGACACCTGGCATCGTCTGCGGACGGTCTTTAAGGATTGGCTTGCGATGGGAGTGGAACACGTCTGGGCGTTCGAGCCGGCGGTAGCGACCGCGTATCGCGTGGACTTGAATGGGATGTGGCGGGTGCGGGAACCTGAACTTTCGGTTCCGGGAACGCAGTTTCGGTTGGTTTTGTATGAGGTTTTCGCAACTGATTGACACCGTTTGACCGGATGATGATGGCATACCCCAGGGGCTGAAGCCCGCGTTCGTGGAATCGGAAAGTGCCAAGGCTGAAGCCTTGGCTTACCTAGAAGCAAGGGCAGGAGCTTCATCAAGGCTTCGCTACTTTGCTGCCAGTTGTGGCTGGGAGAACAATCGGAAGAATGGCAGTGGGGCGGAGTTTGCCGATGCGGCCTTTGGGGCCGACCACGAAGGGAAGCGAAAGGGCGTTCCAGTTTTTGTCGGCGTCTTTCTCGTCGAGCGAGGTGGGCGTGAGCGCGCGCCAGTTGCGGCCGTCGTCGGTGGAGACGTCGGTGCCGTTGGGGCCTACGGTGATCCAAGTTTTTTTATTGGGGTCGTAGGCTACGGCGGAGCGGTAGCCGTGGGGTGGGGTTTGGGCGGGAAGCCAGTGCTGGCCGCCATCTAGGGTGAGGGCAGCTGTTCCCTTCGTTTCATCTGGCTTCTTATAGTCGCCGCCGACTGCTACACAGATCGCATCTCTACGGAAGTAATAAACAGTGAAACCTTGTTCTGCCGGTACCTCTGAAAGTTGGTTGAAATCGGTAGATGTTGCGATGGAGAATGTCCCTGCTGATTCTCCGCGAGCCATAGGAATATCGCCTCCGATGTATTTCCAAGAGACGTGTGGATCGTGTTTGACGAATTCAGAGAGCGTCCTGCTTCTGCTTCCAGATGTCCCGCCTGTCACGAAGATTGATCCCCCGGGCGAGAGGAGCAAGTTGGAATTACTTGCTGCGAAAAGGCCTTCGCCATGCATTGCCGTTGGCGCCCCGGCCTCACCGCCGCTATTTTTCGACCAGTGCTCGCCGTCGCTTGAGTCGAACTCCGCGAATTTACCATCCACAGGGTCGCCAATGACTTTGCCGGTGTACGCCTTTTTGCCGTCAGTTCTCCATTCTGGTGGGTTCATTGTGACTTGAATTGAATCGAAGAAACCGTCTTTGTCCGGGTTGGTGAAGAGGAGCTTCCAGGTCTGGCAGCCGTCGGTTGTTTTGTAGAGGCGGGACAGGTCGCCGGGGCCGGAGGACATGACGATGGCGGTCTGGGCGTCGAAAGCCTGGATACCGCGGAAGTCGAGCTTTTCGGCGGTGTCTTTGGTTCCGGCGAGCGGGACAGGGCAGGTCTGCCATGTCTTGCCGTCGTCCGTGGTGCGGAGGACTGTGCCGTTCGTGCCGCTAGCCCAGGCGATGCCGCCGCCGACGTTATGGATGCCGCGCAGGCTGGCGGTGGTGTGGGAGTCTTCGATCTCCCACTGGGCCTTGGAGTGGGCAGTGGTGGCGGCGATCAGGAGCAGAAGGGTGACGAGGCGCATGGGTGGAGGATAGCGCATACGTGCTAGTGGATGGCGTGGAAGAACACGTTGGTGAGCAGGATGGCGCGGGCGGTCCAAAGGGCGGTTCGGAGCCAGTTGGAGAGGACGAGGCTGCGGATGGTGGCTGCGGTGGGATTTGCGGCGAGACGGTTGTGGAGAGGAACCTGGAGGAGTCCGGTGCTGGCCCAGATGGCCAGCACGAGAACAGCGGAGGTGATGGCGGCTGTCTGCGAGAGGAACGCTGGTCGGAGACGTGGGAACAAGGCTGCGAGGGCGGTGAGGAGTTCAACCGCCATGGGTGGGAAGACGACGAAGCTGGTGCGGTTGGCGTGGCTGTTTTCGTAGGTGCGAAAGGCATCGGACGAGGTGTGGGCGTGGACACTAGCGAAGAGAGGGTAGTGGACGATCTGGACGAACCAGATGAGGCCGGTCATGAAGAGCGTCGCGGCGAATTGGGCTAGAAAGAGGATGTCTGGCAGGTTGCGCATGACGGTGTGCCATTGTTTCAGATGGCCCGCTTGATCGACGAATCTTGCTGCATAGAATCCGCATCAGATACATTGACAGTAAGTCACTCACATGTGATGATGAGTGAGTCGGAAGTTTAGAGACAAAATAGGGGGCAATACAGATGGGCAAGATTATTGGTATCGATTTGGGGACGACGAACTCCTGCGTAGCCGTGATGGAAGGCGGCGAGCCGAAGGTGATCGCCAATGAAGAAGGCGGGCGTACGACCCCGTCGATCGTTGCGTTTACGAAGAGCGGAGAGCGCCTGGTGGGTCAGGTGGCGAAGCGTCAGGCGATCACGAACCCGGAGAACACGGTTTACTCGATCAAGCGGTTTATGGGCCGCCGGCTGAACGAAGTTGGCGACGAGATGAAGATGGTGCCGTACAAGGTTGTAGCCAAGGGCGACAACGTCGGCGTTCTGGCGCAGGGCAAGGAGTTTACCGCTCCTGAAGTCTCGGCGATGATCCTGCAGAAGCTGAAGAAGGCCGCCGAGGACTATCTTGGCCAGTCGGTGACGGAAGCTGTCATCACGGTTCCTGCTTACTTCAATGACGCTCAGCGTCAGGCGACCAAGGATGCCGGGAAGATTGCCGGTCTCGATGTGAAGCGCATTGTGAACGAGCCGACGGCGGCTGCGCTCGCTTATGGCCTCGACAAAAAGAAGGACGAGACGATCGCGGTCTACGACTTCGGCGGCGGTACCTTCGATATCTCGATTCTTGAGGTTGGCGAGGGCGTCATCGAAGTGAAGTCGACCAATGGTGATACCCACCTTGGCGGCGACAATCTCGACCAGCGCATTGTGGATTGGCTGATCTCGGAGTTCAAGTCCGACACCGGTCTCGACCTGCATGCGAAGGGCAACGAGATGGCGCTTCAGCGTCTGAAGGACGCGGCGGAGAAGGCGAAGATTGAGCTTTCGACGGCGCAGGAGTCGGAGATCAATCTCCCCTTTATTACGGCCGATGCGAGCGGACCGAAGCACCTGGTGCGCAACCTGACTCGTGCGAAGCTCGAGTCGCTGGTCGACGACCTGTTGCAGCGCTCGATTGGGCCTTCGAAGCAGGCGATGAAGGATGCCGGCGTCGATGCCAGCAAGATTGACGAAGTCGTTCTCGTTGGTGGCCAGACGCGTATGCCGAAGATCCAGCAGTTGGTGAAGGAGCTCTTCGGTAAGGAGCCGCATAAGGGTGTGAACCCGGATGAGGTCGTCGCGATTGGTGCAGCGGTCCAGGCTGGCGTACTTGCCGGCGAAGTGAAGGACCTGCTGCTGCTCGACGTGACTCCGCTGACGCTCTCGATTGAGACGGCTGGCGGCGTGGCGACACCGATGATCACGCGCAACACGACGATCCCGACGAAGAAGTCGGAGACGTTCTCGACCTTCGCGGATAACCAGACCGAGGTTGAAGTTCACGTGATGCAGGGCGAGCGTCCGCTGGCGAACGGTAACCGTACTCTGGGCAAGTTCAAGCTCAGCGGCATTGTTCCGGCGCAGCGCGGCGTACCGCAGATCGAGGTTACCTTCGATATCGACGCGAACGGTATTCTCAACGTAACCGCTAAAGATCGTGGAACTGGCAAGGACCAGAAGATCACCATCACGTCTTCTTCGGGTCTCAGCAAGGACGAAGTGGAGCGTATGGCGAAGGATGCCGAAGCTCACGCGGCCGAGGACAAGGAGAAGAAGGACGAGATCGAGGCACGCAATCAGCTGGATTCGCTGGTCTACAACATCGAGAAGATGTTGAAGGAGAGCGGAGACAAGGTGCAGGCGAGCGATAAGTCCGAGGTCGAGTCGGCTCTTGCCGAGGCGAAGGAGAAGCTGGCGGGCACGTCTTCCGCAAGCGAACTGAACTCCGTCAAGGACAAGCTGCAGACGGCGAGCCACAAGCTGGCTGAGGCGGTGTACAAGGCGGGCGCGGCTTCTGCTCCGACTGATGGCGCTGCGGCAGCCGAGGGCACCACGCACGAAGAGGCAAAGAAGGACGAAGGCGTAATCGACGCCGAGTACGTGGACGCTGAGAAGTAACCTTCAGGCGATCACTGCCGGTTGAGAAAGGAAGGGCGCCCCGGAACTTTGAGGGGCGCCCTTCTGTACAAAGGATGAACATCGGTCGATAGGGAATAGACCAAAGGGGGCTGCGATGACAAACATGATCTGGAAGTGTGAGCAGTGGTTCGGTGGGCAGATGCAGGAGACGCAGATGTTTCTGAGCGAGGAGCAGGCGCGGGCGTTTGCGAAGAAGTTGGCTGGGGTTGCGCCGGATCTGACGCTGAAGATTGAGCCGATGCCGATCCAGCATGTCTGGAATTAAGAGATTGGCCTAGCGGTAGAATCGCCTCGCGAAGTAATGCAGCGAGGTGAGGGATGAGTGAAGCTCGAGTTCGAAAGATCGCCGTTGCGCCGTTTCTCTCTGTGAGAGATGGTGCAGCGGCGATCGAGTTTTATAAGGCTGCGTTTGGGGCGGAGGCTTTGTTTCGTCATGATGCGCCGGATGGCTCGGTGGTGTGCGAGCTGGGCGTGGGCGGGGATTCTTCGCTCCGCTCAGAATGACGCCAGGAACAGGCAACGGCAAATGCAACAGCAGACCCTCCGACTTCGTCGAAGGATGACAAGTAAAGTGGGAGAGGTGATCTATGGCGATTTCACGTAATCCGAATCACCCGGGCGCTCCGGTTCATCCGGGCGAGATGCTGCGGGAGGAGTTTCTGGTGCCGCTGAATCTCTCGGCGAATGCGCTGGCAATAGCGCTGCGGGTTCCTTCGACACGGATTAGTGAGATTGTGGCCGAACGGCGGAGTATCAGCGCGGATACGGCTTATCGGCTGGCGAGGTACTTTGGAATGCCAGCTCAGTTTTGGATGAATCTGCAGAGCAACTATGAGTTGGCGGTGGCTTACAAGCATGCTCGGAGTGTGATTGAGAAGGAAGTGATGCCGAGGGAAGTTTCGGTGGCTTGAACGCTGGCGGAGGCATGAAAAGAGGCTCTTAGCGTTCCTGGCAGAAAGCTTCGGATGGTATGGGTGGCGAGAGCTTCATCGGGATTCTTCGCTACGCTCAGAATGACGGCAGAAACAGGCAACAGCAAGAGCAACAGCAGATCCTCCGACTTCGTCGAAGGATGACAAGGGGTAAGGTAAGTGGCTTTCAAGTCTGGGGGTAGGTGTGCCTGAAGGCAATGAGATCCATCGGTGGGCGGAGCGGCATTTTGCCGCGTTTGGTGGCAAGGTGGTTCGCGCGGATGGGCCGCAGGGGCGGTTTACCGATGTCGATGCGATCGATGGGCGGAAGCTGCTGCGGGTGATGGCGGTGGGCAAGCATCTGGGGTATGTGTTTGGGAAGGACCGGATTCTGCATATCCACCTGGGGCTGCAGGGCGACTTTACCGAGGGCTCGGGGCCGCTGCCGGAGGTGCGTGGGGCGCTGCGGCTGCGGATGTGGAATGAGGCGGCGGTCAAGAAGCCGGTTGCGCCGGGCGAGAGCAAGCGTCATGCGTGGTACGCCGACGATGACGGGTCGAACGACTTCGATGCGAAGCGGGTGGCTTGGGTGGAGCTGCGCGGGCCGATGGACTGCTCGGTGTACACCAATGCGAAGTGGGACAAGCTGCGGGAGCGGCTGGGGCCGGATCCGCTGGGCGTCGATGGCAAGGGCGGCGACGATCCTGCGAAGGCGTTCGCGAAAATTCTGAAGAGCCGGAAGTCGATTGGGGAGCTGTTGATGGACCAGTCGGTCATCGCGGGCATTGGGAACATCTATCGGGCGGAGCTGCTGTTTCGGGCGAGGTTGAGTCCGTTTCTGCCAGGGAAGGACGTTCCGGAGAAGACGCTTAAGGCGATCTGGGATGAGGCTCTGCCGCTGATGCGGGCGGGGATGGTGGATCGGCGCATTGTGACGACGAAGCCGGAGGATCGGCCTTCGTCGAAGGGAAAGAAGAAAGCGGCTCGACCGGATAAGGAAGAGGCGCACTACGTCTACCGGCGCAACGGAAAGCCTTGCTTTGTGTGCGGGACTACCGTGTTGAAACGGGAGATGGCGGCGCGGAATCTCTTCTGGTGTCCGACGTGCCAGGCCGAAGAAGGAAAGAAGAGTTGATCGCTTTGGTACGGGTGTATCGATCGGCGTGCTTCTGCGTCCAATGTGTAGTGAAGTGAATCAAACTAATTGCAAGCCAAGATGAGTAAGGCTATTGCGGTGGACCAGAAGCAGGGCGCGCTGCAGAAGAGCAGGGTTAGGCGCGGGTTGCGGATGGATGTTTGAGCGTTGGAACTGTTCAGGCATAGAGCAAGACAAATTCCCGGGACCGGGGTTTGAACAGGCAGAAGATGAGACGCGGTAGGCACTGCAAGTCTGGAACTCAAATCTAGTCGCGAGGGTGATGACCATGTCAGAGACGCTTTGGATATGCGACCAGTTACGGTTCGGTCAGCTGTACAACCGGATGATGTTCGACACGAAGGCTGAAGCAGAGCAGTTTGTGCAGCGGATGAAGCCGATGGAGCCGGACCAGCAGTTTTCGATTGAAGCGGTAGAGGCGTACAAGATCTGGAATTGAGTCTCCGTAACGAACTGAAGTGATGGCGCCGATGCAGTTTGTCGGCGCCATTATTTATGCTGGTGGGTGTGGATGAAGAACGAGCAAAGGCAAAAGCAGGTCCTCCGCTTCGCGAAGGATGACAAGGTTCTTTGCACAGGATGACAAGATCAGTGGATGAGCATCTGACGGCGAGATGCTGAGAGAAGATAGAAGACTATGGCTCCAACACAGAAGAAGGACTATTACGGCGCGCTCGGTGTAAAGCCGACCGCGACCCAGGATGAGATTCGCAAGGCGTTCCGCAAGATGGCGCGGAAGTATCACCCGGACGTGAACCCGAACGACAAGAAGGCCGAGGAGAAGTTCAAGGAGATCTCGGAGGCGAACGATGTTCTGAGCGACGAGAAGAAGCGGAAGGTCTTCGACCAGTTCGGTTTCTACTCGGACAACATCGATCCCGCTGCGGCGGAGGCGGCTGCTCGTGGTGGATATGGTGCAGGTGGCGGGTTTCCGGGCGCAGGGGGCGGACGATCTCATCAAGAAGTCCCGTTCGACTTTGGGGGATTTGATTTTTCGGGCTTCCAGGGCGGGCGCGAGCCGCGCAGCTCAGACAGCGGCGGAGGGTTTGGCGGCAGCTTCAAGGACATCTTCAGCGGCATGTTCAGCGGTGGGCAGAGGTCTTCGCGCGGGCCGCAGCCGGGCACGGACCTGGAGTACCAGGTGAATGTGGACTTCTGGACGCTGATTCGCGGCGGGGTGACGAAGCTGGAGATCACACGGCAGGAGACGTGTCCGACGTGCAAGGGCAAGTCGACGTCGGGCGGGAGCATGGAGTGTCCCGAGTGCGAAGGCACGGGTCAGGTCACGCAGATGGGCGGCCGGATGAAGTTCAACATCCAGTGCCCCCGTTGCGGCGGGTCGGGCAGGGTGCAGAATGCGTGCTCGACCTGCAACGGCGCCGGTGTCATCACCAAGCGCGAGCCACTGGAGTTCCGCATCAAGCCTGGAACGAGAGATGGCCAGAGAATTCGGCTGGCAGGCAAGGGAAATGCCGGGACGGACGGCGGCGCTGCGGGAGATTTGTTCCTGATCATCAAGGGCGGTTCGAACCCCGTCTTTACGCGGCAGGGAGACGACATTTACGTGACGGTGCCGGTTTCGGTGACCGAGGCGGCGCTGGGCGCGAAGATTGAGGTGCCAACGGTCGACTCGCATGATGGCGGACCGAAGACGCAGCTAAAGATTCCGCCGGGGACGCAGACCGGGCAGAAGCTGCGGCTGCGGGAGAAGGGCGTTCCCAGCGCGACGCGGGATGGCGTGCGCGGCGACCAGATCGTCGAGGTAAAGATCGTGGTGCCGAAGGTGCAGGATGAGCGGTCGAAGGAGATTCTGCGCGAGTTGGCGGCGCTGAATCCTGAAGATCCCCGGAGCGGAATCTTCGGGCAGGTGTAGTGGGCGAAGTCCCACATCTCAGAATCGAGATGTGGGGCACCCTTTTATCATCGCTGTAAAAAATCGTGTTCCCAAACAGGTTCGCGTTCCCACAGAAATCTCGAAATTTACACGCGATGTTTGCACAGATATTTGTGCGGCGTGGTGAGATGTCTATGTCGGGGGTGGATGATGAAGCGAATGGCATGGGTGGTGCTATTGCTTGGGGCTGCGGGGTTGGGTTCCGGGGTGGGGTCGGCACAGACGAACAGTGCGGATGAGATTGTTCGACAGGTCATTCAGCGCGACGCGGCGCGGCGACAGGCCCTGATCCGATACGGGTCCGAACGGACTTATGAGATGGACTACAAGGGGCCGATCGGGGTGCGCCATGCGCGAATGCAGGTGCGGATGGACTACTCGGCTCCGGAGAGCAAGAAGTTCACGGTGCTTTCGGAGACGGGATCGACGGTCTTCTGCCACCAGGTGATCTCGCGGCTGATGGAAGGCGAGCGCGAGGGAGCGCTGGAGGCGAATCGGCTGCGGTCGATGCTGTCGCCGGAGAATGACAAGCTGGAGCTATTGGGCGAGGAGAGCTACTCGGGCGAGAAGGCTTGGGTCCTACAGGTTACGCCGAAGGACGAGAACCGCTTCAGCTACAAGGGCAAGGTTTGGGTGAGTGAGTCGGACTTCGCGATCATGCGAATTGTGGGCGCGCCGGCAAAGAACCCTACTTGGCTGATGGGCAGCTCGAACTTCGACTACACGTACTCGAGGAATGGGGAGTTCTGGCTGCCGGCAAAGAATCATACGGTGAGCCATCTGCGAATCGGTGGGGAGATTACGCTGGCCGTGGACTATGGGCAGTATGAGGTGGTGGCGGCGGGACGGCTGAGCGGGGTGATCTCGGCTGCGAACCATGGCGCTAGTTCGGTAAGCAATGTTGCTGTGTCCCTTCACCAATAGCTCTGCTCGCGGAAGGGAAGCACCTAATTCGCTTGACTTTTCCTGGAATGGGAATACTTTGGGGTGCAACCCGGAGATTTCCCGGCGCGAGGAAGCATAGTGATACGGAGCTGAGGCATCCCGCGCGATAGGTTCAATTCCCCAAGTCCTAACCCCCGAAGTACACAGAGCAAGGGGTGTATGTGGACACTGAAGTTCTTGAGCTGACTGCGGTCCTTCCGCAGCCGCGAACTGCTTTGGTTGCGCCGCACGAGACGGTACTGGCGTCGGATTTGCTTTCGGCGCATATGGACGGGATCGACGTGCTGCGGGGTGCCGCTGTGCTGGCGGTGGTGGTATTTCACGGCATGGCGTACAAGGCTCCAGTTGTGGAGTGGGGTGGTGCGCTACCGAACTTTCTGTATGGCCTGACGGCATGGGGATGGTTAGGGGTCAACCTCTTCTTTGTGATCTCGGGTTTTCTGATTACCGGGATTCTGGACGACACCCTGCGAAGACAAAACTTCTATGAGCGGTTCTATCTGCGGCGGGCCCTCAGGATTCTTCCCGCATATGTCGCGGTGCTGCTGCTGGCGTGGGCGACGGGGTTCGTGACGCCGAATTACATGGTGGTCTGCATGCTCTTCCTGGCGAATATGCCAGGGCTTTTTCTGCGCCACGGGTACCTGTTCTATGGCCCGTTCTGGTCGCTGGCGGTGGAGGAGCAGTTCTATCTGCTGTGGCCCATGATGTACCGCAAGCTGCGGCGGCGAGGGATGCTGGCGGCAAGCCTGGCGCAGTTGGTGATCTGCCCGGTGCTGCGTGCGCTGTCGTTTGGGCATTTGCTGCACACCGGGGATGCGCTGAGCAAGACCTGGATGATTGGGGACAATCTAGCGATCGGGGCCTTCCTGGCCATTTTTCTACGGTGGCCGGGGATCACAGTGGCGAAGGTGGCCGCCCTGGGTTGGACGCAGCTTGCGGTGGGCGTTGTGGGTCTCGTCTGTTTGTTTGGCGCGGGCAGGATGGGAGCTGAGGACGTGCTGCGAAACAGCGTGGGCCTGAGCTGTTTTCTGCTGATCTGCAGTAGCGCGGTCGTAGGGATGCTGTGCCTGTTTCGCAAGCGGGCAGTGCCCGGATGGCTGCGGGGAATGGTCTTCCTGGGGAAGATCAGCTATGGGCTGTACCTGATTCATCTGCTGTTGCTGCAGATCTATGACCGGAATTTCGGCAAGGGGTTTGAGCACGACCGGGGACTGTTGATCGTGCGGTTTTTGGTGGCGAATGGAGTCGCGGTGGTAGCAGCGATGGCGTCGCGGAGATGGTTTGAAGACCCGATACTGCGGCTTAAGGGGAGGATCGCGGCGGCGGGGTAAAGAGGCCGTTTCCAGCGAAATTGCTATCGAGTATGATCGGAAAGACCGGACAAGCACCTTGATCAGACAAGAGATGCCGTCGCGGGCGGAGATGGTTTCGTGGCGACGAAGAGGAAGACCAAGGGTGCGTACATGATCTCGGCGGTGGCGGAGATGTACGAGATCCATCCGCAGACGTTGAGGCTGTATGAGCGCGAGGGGCTATTGCGGCCGTCGCGGAGTGACGGGAACACTCGGCTCTACACCGATGAAGATTTAGAGCGGCTGGAGTTCATCCTTAATCTGGCGCGGGACTTGGGCGTGAATATCGCGGGGATAGCGATTGTCCTGCAGATGCGTGAGCGGATGGAGGAGATGAACCGTCAGATGCAGGGTTTTGTTGACTACGTGCGGACAGAGATGCTGTCGCGGATGCAGCAGCAACAGGATCCGGGCGCGGGTTTGGTGCCTCTGCGGCGTGCGGTGATTGTGCCGGTGAAGCCAGCGGCGAAGGTTACGCTGAAGGGCGTCAAGAAAAAGTAAGCGGCGACAAGAAAGAGTAAACGGCGGCCGGAGATGGCCAACGTCGCTGGGCGCTTGCGGAGATTGGGTTCCATGTTTTTGAAATATGTACCTCTGGCAGTCGGCCTGTTCGGGCTGCTCACTTCGAGTGTGTTTCTCGGGATGGTTCTGGTTGGGGTGCGGGCGTTCCTTCGGGATGTCCGGCGACAGGAGCGGGCGCTTGTAGACGAGCCGGAGTTTCTACCATCGGTGACGCTGTTCAAGCCGCTGCACGGGGCGGAGCCGGGGCTTGACGGGAACCTGCGGAGCTTCTTTGAGCAGGACTATGCGGCTCCGGTGGAAGTTCTATTCTGCGCGCGAACGCTGGAGGACGCGGGCATTCAGATCGCGCAACGCGTCGCGGCGGAGTATCCCGGCGTGACCAGTGTGTTTTTGGCGAGCGGGGAGCCGTGGGCGGCGAACGCGAAGGCGTGCTCGATGACGGTGATGGCGCAGGCGGCCACGCATGATCTCTGGGTGATCAGCGACAGCGATGTAAAGGTGGATCGGAAGTATCTGCGGAACGCGGTCTTGCCGTTTCGCGAGAAGAAGGTGGGGTGTGCGACTTGCCTCTATCGCGGCGTGGCGGTGGGCGGGATATGGACGCAGCTCGAGGCGGTTGGCATGACCGTCGAGATGAGCTCGGGTGTGATGGCGGCGAACCTCATGGAGCCGATGCAGTTCGCTCTGGGGCCGACGATGGTGGCTCGGCGCGATTGTGTTGCAGAGATTGGCGGGTTTGAGGCCATGGTCGACTACTGCGCGGATGACTTTGTCCTGGGGAACTGGATTGCGGCGAAGGGGCACCGGGTCGAGCTGATCGGGCATGCGATCGACCATGTGGTGCTGAACGTCAGCTTCATGGCCTCGATCCGGCACCAGGTTCGTTGGATGAAGAGCACGCGGTTTTCACGTCCAAAAGGACACTTCGGGACGAGCCTTACCTTTGGGGTGCCGTTTGGGATTTTGGCGCTGGGCGGGGCTTTTTGGGTGGGGATGCCGGGGTTGGCCTGGTGCTGTCTTGCGTACAGCATTCTGGGACGGGTGCTGCAGGGCTTTGTGGTGGCGAAGTATGTGGTGAAGGAGCGGAAGGTGTGGCGGGCGGCGCTGTTGTTTCCGGTGAGAGATTTGATGGGGATCTTTTTCTGGGCAGCCAGTTATGGGAGCAACCGGATTATCTGGCGTGGCGAGGTCTATGAGTTGCTCGCCGAGGGGCGGATGCGGCTGGCGGCAGAGAGTGCAAAAGTCAATTCTCCGCTGCGCAAGGGATGACAGATTCTCACTGAATGGGTGGAATGAAGTTGGTGAGAACGGCCTTGCCGCCGGATGCACCAAGGACGTTGGCGTGGGCTAGATACTGCTGACGGGAAGCTACGTTCGAGGTAAGCAGGAAGACGTGCCGTGAACTCTGCCACAAAGTTTTGAGAGAAGCTTCGGTCTCGAAGACGTGAGGAGCGTCGGGCCAGAAGCTGCCGTACCAGAGCCCGTTCACGCGGCCGTTGACAAGGTGGACCTGGTGGCCGGTGTAGAAGAGGATGGTCGAGCCGGTGGTCAGTTCGCCGTCAAGGACGATGAGGTCCCCGGGCTGGAGGACAGCGCTGATGGACCGGGCCAGGTCCTTTGAGCCGAGAGTGGGGTTGAAACGGCTGAGACCGGTGTGGGCGGCGAGCAGGGTGATGGTCATGCCGGCCGCAATAGCGAGGTTCGCGGCGTAGAGGTGGCCTTTGTGCCGCAGAATCGCGCTGAAGATGCCCACGACGGCCAGACCGATGGCGACGGCGGCGAGAGGTCCACGGAAGAGCCCGAGAGCAGGGCCGGTGAGATCGAAGAGGTGGCCGAGGGAGAGGTTGTAGAGCTCGGGGTTGGTCGCAAGCAGGGTGGAGAGAGTGGCCCCTGGAGCCGGGCGCGGAGCGGCGATGGCGAAGTACGCGCAGAGAACGGATATGGCGGTGGTCAGGGGAAGAAGGAAGAAGGTGGACCAGCGGCGCAGGCTGCTCGAGACTTCGCTGGATCGTAGTTCGGTCTTGTCGCGTTCGGAGCGGGTCAGGGCGCCGCCGGCCATGAGGGCAAGCGCGGGGATAGCGGGAAGCGAGTAATACTCCTGCCGGGCCGAGAGGGTAAAGAAGCCGAGAACCAGGAGCGACCATAGGAGCAAAGCGAGGGCGGCCTCATATTCGCGGGTCGTGGTGCGGTCTCTAAGCGTGCGCATGTGGCGGGCGATTGCCGTGGGTAAAAATGTCGTCCAGGGCATGGCCCAGATGGCGAGGTAGACCCAGAAGAGCCAGACGGGCGTCTGGCCGTAGTCGTGGGGGATACGCTTCGAGAGGAAGCGGGCGATGTGCTCGTTGTAGAGATAGAACCAGGCCCAGCCACCATGAGCGGGAAGGCCAAGGCCAGCGGGAAGCGCTATGGCAGGGTTCCGTAGCGCGGCAAGGATGTGCCAGGGCGCGGCGATCGCAAGGAATACGGCGGTTCCCGAGAGGAGATGGAATCGCGGAAGGAGATTGAGTCGCCGCGTGAGGAACAGGTAGAGCAGGACAAAGCCGATGGGGAAGACGGCACCGATGAGTCCCTTGGTAAGGACGTTGAGTGCCATAACGGCGGCGAACGCGAGGCAGGGAAGGAGCGGGGATAGTTGTGGCGATACTTCCCACATCTCAGATGCGAGATGTGGGGCACCCGCAATTGTGGTGATTCTTTCCAGGGCGATGAGGAAGAGGTGGACGCCGAGGGTCATCCAGAGGGCGATGAGGATGTCGGGGATGAAGAAGCGCGTGTAGAGGTAGGGGCCAATCGCCGTCGCGAGGGCCAACGCGGAGTAGAAGCCGCCGCGATCTCGAGCGCCTTCGGGCGAGACGGAGGCGAAGAGCCGGTTGCCGAGCGCGTAGGTGCTGAGAAGAAGAGCCAGCACGGCAACGGCAAGCGGGAGTCGCGCGGCCCAGTCTGAAACTCCGAAAAGCTTCATCGATGCGGCAGCCATCCAGTACATCAGCGGGGGCTTGTCGAAGAAGCGGATGCCGTCGATGGTTGGCGTGACGAAGTCATGGCGATGGAGCATCTCGCGCGCGACCTGGATGTAGATGGAGTCTACGTCGTCGAGCAGACCGGGAGAGAAGATACCGCCAAGCTGGAGGATGAGCCACGCCAGAACGATGATTGAGATCGAGCGGAGACTCCAGCTTCGGAGTATTGTTCGCTGGGCGACGGTCTTTGGCTGTACGGTAGCAAGGCTGGGCATCGGAGGATCACGCTGCGCACTTAGCCGAGACCTGGGTGAAGCGATCGGTTCAGATGCGTTTCTCTATCTCGTGATTCTACCGGATGACGAATGACGAAGTTTCGTCGAGCGGACGATCGGTGATCAGGGCCTTGCCGGATGTCTCGGCGAGAACGATCTGGAGGGAGACGGGAAGAACGCGATCGAGAGCGTCGCGGCGCTCGAGAGGCACGAAGAGGAGCTTGCGGGGGCCAGTGCCCCAGCCGCCGATCAGGTCTGCGTTGGTGAGGAAAATGTGTGGGGCGTCGGGGAAGCTGCTGCCGAAGATCATGGAGCTACTGCGGCCTTCGACGAGGGGTAACTGTTCGCCGAGGTAGAAGGCGATCGACGAACCGTAGGATTGGTCGCCATAGAGCATGACTCTCGTATCGGGAGCGATCGCGTGGGTGGAGCGGAGGTCAGCGATACGGGCCGCGAGGGGCTGTGAGGACAGCATGGGGCCGAAGCGGATCAGCGCGATGTGGGCGGCGACGAGAAACGTGGCGGAGGTAACCGCGATGGCGGAGGTAGCCGCGAGATGCCGGCGCTGTGACCGGAGAAACCACGCCAAGGCAGGCCCGAAGGCGAAGGCCATGGCGGCGATCGTGGCTGGGAGCCGGAGAGCAGCGAAGCTCGAGTCGGTGAGGTCGAAGAGGTGCGACATGGAGAGGGTATAGTCGCCAACGCCGCGGTGGGCGAGGAGTTCTCCTATGTCGGGCACGAAGGGGAGATGGCGCGAGCGCCAGAGGCCGATGAAGAGCGCGATGGAAACTGCCGCTCCGATGACGGTGAGTGCAGCGTGGGCGAAGACGACCCGACGGCGCGAGGATCTGTCGGACGTGTAAGTGCTTTCGGCGCGCGTAAGGGCGGCGGCGAGGAGCATCAGCAGCGGAAGGTACGCCGGGAACGTGTAGTACTCCTGGTTGGTCGAGAACGAGAAGAAGAGCAGCACCAGGGCGGAGTACAAAGTCAGAAGGAGAGTCGTGCGCGCTGCGTAGGTGGGAGCGAGAATCGCGGAGACCCTGCGGCGAACTCCCGTCAAGAGGAGTGGCGTGAACAGTGCCCAAGGGAACAGCCAGACGAGATGGAGGCTCCAGAAGAGGTAGCCAGGGAGCTTGTTGTAATCGACCGGGTAGCGCTTGCCGAGGAAGCGGAGGAAGTGCTCGTTGACAAAGTAGAACCAGAAGAAGCCGTGGGGATGGCCGTTGAGCGCTCCATCGGTGTTGCGGAGACCGGCAAGGATGTGCCACGGAGCGGCGATAGCAAGGAAGAGCAGGATGCCGGTGAAGGGCTTCAGGCGGTGCCATTGGCGGTACTCGCCGGTGAGGGCCAGGTAAATGATTGCAGTGCCAATGATGAAGACCGGCGCTACGAGGCCCTTGGTGAGGACGGCGAGGGCGAGGGATACCCAGAGGCCGTAGGGGT
The DNA here is from genome assembly GCF_025685565.1 of Granulicella aggregans. Classification (NCBI taxonomy): domain Bacteria; kingdom Pseudomonadati; phylum Acidobacteriota; class Terriglobia; order Terriglobales; family Acidobacteriaceae; genus Granulicella; species Granulicella aggregans. Next base: position 752,402 of record NZ_JAGSYE010000002.1, on the reverse strand, counting down.
AAAGATTCGAAGTGGGCCGAACTACAAATGCGGGGGGCTCTCCACTCTGCTTCGCTCCGGTCGCGATGACGTCTTCTACGGGAGGTGCTGAAAGGCTCTGGAGGAAGCAATAAAGGGCGGTGGCGAGGAAGAGCGAGAGCCAGATCTCAGGGATAAATATGCGAGTGAAGAGGAAGACTCCGGCCGAGGTGAGGACGGCGATTCCAGCATAGAGTCCGGCTCGCGCACTGTAGGCCTTTGATGCCCAGATGTACCCGAGCAGTGCCAGCAAAAAGACCGCGGTGGCCTGCGGCAGGTGCGCGGCAAAGGCGTTGAAGCCGAAGAGTTTGAAGCTGATCGCGTCGAGCCAGTAGGGCAGCGGCGCTTTTTCAAGATAGCGGATGCCGTTTACGTAAAGAGTGACCCAGTCGCCGCTGGAGAGAATGTGGCGGGCGGCGTTGGAGTGGGTGGCGTCGGCGTCATCGAGCAGAGGGGGAGCGAAGAGCGACGCGAAGAAGACGATGGCCCAGAGGGCGGCCAATACGAAGATTGCGGTGGAACGGCTGGGAGAAGAAGGGGTCGAGCTGCCAGGCTGAGACCTTGCGGCAGGTTCGAGGATGGCAAATTCGGATACTGAATCAGTTTGGGTCGTCATCGCTCTTATTTGCCGATCAGAGAAGCGAGAAACCGTCCCTCCGATTCTATTCAGACGACGCCGGCAAGCATTAGGATGCTTGAATTTAGCTCCGGTATGTGGCTGTTGGCCACACGGCGGCGTGCCTGCCCTTCGTGTGCGCGGGTTACTTCTTCGAAATTTTCTTGCCCGATGTGGGCTTGCGTCTCGGCCGCCTGGTGGAAGTGGCGAAGCTGGCGCGAACCACGCGGGGGTCGATTAGGTTCTGCAATACCGCAGGGCCCCGAGTGTAGGTCAAGTGCGCAAGCGATCCTTTGCGGAGGCGAATCTTGATCGCCTGCGCTGAGGGGGCAGGCAGGAGCAGCGCCGACAGGAAGACTGCCAGATTGGGATTGTGACCGACGACGAGAATGTTCTCTTTTTCGGGGAAATCTACGGAGACAGTCTGGAGGAGCTTCTGGAAGTCCTTGAAGGCCGCGGTCGGGGCCAGGGCGTCGGAGTGGATGATCTCGGCTTCATAGCCGGTCTCGGTGGCGATGAACTGGGCGGTCTGGAGGCTGCGCTTGAGCGGACTGGAGAAGATCAGGTCGAATTGGGTCTTCTGGTTGTTCAGGATTGCGGCAAGTTGCAGGCAGTGCTTCTTCCCTTCCTTGTCGAGAGGACGCTTGCGGTCGACGAGTGGGTTGAGACGGCTGGTTCCGGCGCTGGCGTGGCGAAGAATAAACAAATTCATAGTCTATTCACATTATAGATGAGGCTAATGAGGAATTCATTTCGCCGGGCGGCGCTCAGAAGCGATCAGTTCCACTGCCAGACCTCGGACGCGAGGATACCGAACAGCGATGAATGCTCGGAGATGCGGCAGAAACCGGCGGCCTGCAGCGCGGCATGGTGGTCGGGAAGACGGGAGATGCGAAGTCCGGTCAGGATGCGAAATGCAAGGTAGAGGAAGCGAACCAGCAGCGTTGCGGGAAGGCGCATGGCGCCGGACGGGATGGTGAAGTCGGTCACGACCCAGAGAGCTCCAGGGACGAGGCGCGGCGCGATCGCCTTCGCCAGCCGCGCGACTTGGGCTTGAGTCAAGCAGTCCAGGAAGAAGTGGGTGATGACGAGATCGTATTCAACCCTCGGTCCTTCAGCGAGAAATATCAGAGCGTCGGCTGGGTGGGTGCGCAATGCGGCGTCCGGGGGGCAGCGGTGTCGAACGAGGCGCAACATCACAGGACTTATGTCGACGGCGTCGGCTTGAAGAGCGGGGTTCAGCGCGAAGAGGCGGGCGAGGAATCGGCCGTCGCCGTCTCCGAGTACGAGGGCGCTGGTGCGACCACGCAGGACTGGAAGGAAGTGAAGGCGGGAGCGCTCGAGAGCGAGGCCGACGGTGAGGTACTCCAACCAGCGGTAGGGTCGGGCGATGAAGTCGAAGTGTGGCGGCCCGGTTCTCAAGAGTGGAGGGTGAGAATTAGCAGGAGCGGGGTGAGGAGGCAGAGATCGGCGGCTGCACGCAGGGCGGTGGGATCCAGGCTATGCCGTCGTGTGTGCAATTGCAGCAGGAGCGCTCCGGCCAGGGAGATTGCCAGAGCGAGTTGCCACGGGGCACGGCCGGAAGAGTCTGGCAGGCTGCCGTAGATCGCGAGTCCCAGACTGCCCGCGATAGCAGAAATTGTCAGCCAGGGAAGGAATCGCAGCGCGAGTTGCGTGGCGGAGTGCGCCTCGGGATACCCGGCGGAGGCGACGACGGGATGCTCCCAGGCGTAGATGAAGAGGCAGTTCAAGCTGCAGACGAGGCCGAAGAGCAAGGCCGCCGGGAGAAGAGATTCCCGGAGGGAAGGATTGCGCGCGACGGTGGGAATGAAGGTTGCGGCGGAGAAGAAGAGACCGACGGCGATCTCCTTGGGCAGGCGCGGCGTCGACCGGGCAGTTGCGCTCTTGCGCCGGAGATGAATTAGGACGAAGTATGCGATGAGGGGAGCTGCCAGGATTGCGTAAAGCTGCAGTGCCGCGGGCGTAATGCGGTAGACCAGGAAGACGAGCGCCAGTGAGGCTAACGCGATTCCTGCGTGGAAGGCGCTCCGGTGGCGGCGATGGAAGCGATGACGGGGTTCGAGGTGTGAGGCTTCGTTCGATCTCGCGTCTAGCAGACGATCCGCCGCGTAGAGCAGCCAGACCGCGACTCCCATGGCGATGATCGAGGTATGAGGCAGCTTCACCCCGTTGCTCCTGGCGATGAACCAGGTCCAGAGCATGGCCACGGACGGAGCGTCTAGCGAAAGGAGGTGCCAGTAGATGACGAGGTTTTGCGAGCGTCTGGGCCGAATGCCTGCGGCGGGAAGCGCTTCGACGGGGTGAAGTGGGGTGGAATTCGCCACGATGACTAATTTTATCGCCGTCATGGATGCTGACCTGCGAGAGTTGGCGATAGATGCGCATCTGGTGTTGATGGCGCGAGAAGAAACCAACGTCCGCACGCCCCCGTCCGAACGACTGTTGAAGGGGGGTTGTGACGGTAGCTGGTCCAAGAGGGAAGCAGTGGACGTTAGTTATGCCGCTGCAGTTCGGCGTCGCTTGCGGGCTCTGTTGGGCCGGACAGCTTGACCGTCAGAGGGCTGGTTAGCCGGAAGCGGACGAGTGATTCAGCCGGAATCTGGACCTGCTGACCCCGGGTGATGGCCTGAGCTCCTGCACCGGCTCCGCCGCCTGCGGCTGCTCCAATAGCCGCGCCCTTGCCTCCGCCGAAGATGCCGCCAAGTACAGCACCGATGGCGGCTCCGCCACCGATCTTCTCCGTGCTGTTCTTTCCGCGGCCCTCACCGGCCTTGCTGTAGGCGTCGGTGGAGACGGGAAGATTCGCGCCGCGCGGATGGATGCTGGTGAGCTGGATGACGAGCAGGGAATTGCCCTTGAAGTGCGCGGCCTCCTGAACGGTGTCGACGCGTCCGCTGACCGCGGTGCCCTGGGGAAGGACGATGTTGCCTTCTACGAGGACGTCGGAGGCGAGAACGCCCGAAAAGCTATCGCCTTCCTGAGTGGTCGCGCTGTCGAGGGTCTGGTTGAGACGGACCGGGATGATGGTGTCAGCAGGCAGGGTGATCGAACGGGCGCGCGGCGGAGCCGGGGGCTGGGATGGGGCGGAGCGCTCGATAGGAGCTGGAGGTGGTGGAGGGGTAACCTGTGCCTGCTCAGGGAGCGCGGACATGGGGGCCGGCGGCGGCTGCACAGGCAGCACGGGCCTCGGCTTGCGCTCGGGGCGCGGTTCTTTATGAGCGGGAGCTGGGGGCAACGGAGCGACCGAGGCGGTCTGTGGCGTTGGAGCAGGTTGGCTGCTCACCACGGTGAGATTATTCACCACCGTCTTGATCCCCGGGATCTGGGCCGCGTCGTTGGCGGCGAGGGAGCGTGCGGCGTCGTTACTGGTCGTGCCGTTAAGGGTGGCGACGCCCTGTTGCACGGAGGCCTGGATGGGCTCGGAGGCGAGTGAGGTCTCACCCGCAATCTTAGTCTGGACGGCCTGTGTGAGTGACGCGTCGTCCGGTTGCGCGATATGCTTGCATCCGGAGATGGACAGGGTCGAAGCTAGCAGGGTGACGAGGGCGACGCCTGTGATGTACCCGTAGCTTCGTTCACTGGCGGCGGTCGGAGTCTTTGCTTCCGGACGGACAGTCTCGTTTGCGTGCATGTGCGTTCCTTCTTGTTCTAACCGGTGCATTTGCGATGCGTTGTGCTTCGTCTAGCCGATCTTAGCCAGTTTTGACACGGCATACTTGTATCAGACTCAAGTGGAGGCCAGAACGTCGCAGCAGTCTGTTGTCAGGCGCAACCAAAGGCTGGCTAAGGGCATCTTCCAAAAGAGCGCAAAGCTCGCCAGAAGGTGGAATTTTATGTGAGCGAGTGAGAAGCAGGTAATCCGATATAGACTTTCGATCAGGCGCCGATTACGAAGTATTCGATTCATCGCCACATAGATTCACTAAATCAGACACGAAAGATACGAGATAACGGAGGCAATCATGGCAGACAACGATAGCGGAGCGAGTGGATTCGGCTGGTTTCTTGCAGGGCTGGGATTAGGTGCTCTGGTGGGTGTGCTGTATGCGCCGAAGTCTGGCAAGGAGACACGCGAGGACCTCGTCTCCGGAGCCCTGGACGCGAAGGAGCGGGCTGCCGTTCTGGCACAACGCGGAGCAGAAGCTGCCAGCCAATACGTAGACCAGGGCAAGCAAGTGGTTGGCCAGTATGTCGACCAGAGTAAGCAGGCCGTCGGTCAGTATGTCGAGCAGGGCAAGCAGGTTGCTGGCGAGTACGTTGACAAGGGCCGCGAGTACTATGACAAGGGTCGCTCGCAGTGGACTGAGTATGTTGAAAAGGGCAAGAGCCTGGTCAACGAGCAGCAGGAGAAGGTTGCCGCTGCGGTTGAAGCAGGCAAGGACGCGTACGTCAACACGACTACCCACGGCTGATTTCACGTAGTGCGAACAAAGTTCCGACCTTTAGGCCGCCGTGCCGGGGGTGGCTGCGATGCAGTCCACCCCCGCTTGGCGTGTGGTTGACTTATTCTTTCCATTCGAAGACCTGCGCCGTGCGCAGAGACGGAGTTTGAACCATGTGGATGATGGCGGCGTGGCAGGGACTACAGAACGACTCGATCTCCGCCGGGAACACGCGGTTGTTGATGATCTTCGTCGGGATCGTTGCGCTCTCGATGTTTGTGCAGGCAGTTGTGGTTATTGTTGCCGCGATTGGCGCAACCAAGACGCAGAAGCGTGTTCTCTTGATCGCGGAAGAGTTGCGCGCGCGGGCGACTCCGCTCATCGATAAGGCAATTCCGATCATCGACAAGGCGGAGACGCTAGTTGAGGTGACTCTGCCCAAGATCCAGACGATCTCCAACAACCTCGTCGAGACGAGCGAGATCGTGAAGGCGAAGGCCAAAGAGTTCGATGTCACGCTGACTGATGTGAACCTGAAGACTCGGGCGCAAGTGGCGCGGGTCGATGGGATGGTTTCCTCGGCTCTCACCGCCACGGGCGCACTTGCGGAGATGGTTCACAAGGGGATTCGGACGCCTCTGGTGGAGGTATCGGGATTGGTGAATGGACTGAAGGCCGGGATCGATGTCCTGTTCAGCAAGTCTAAGCCGAAGTCTGTGGCAATTACGAAGTACGAAGAGTAGTGGGTTTGCTGCGCACTAACGGACCGAGGGCCGGGGCTCTCGGTCTCTTATGCTTCTGATGGCTGTTTAATAAATCCAGCCGCCGCCAACTACCTCGTCGCCTTGATAAAAGACAGCGGATTGGCCTGGAGTGATGGCGCGCTGTGGAGTGTCAAAGGTGGCGCTGGCTTGATCGCCGCCGTCGCTTGAGAGCGTGGCCCAGGCTGGCTCGTGGCGGTGGCGGATTTTGATCTGGACCCGCAGAGTCTCGCCGGGGGCAAGACCGGAGACAGAGATCCAGTTGACACGGTCGGCGCGGAGGTCGCGCGACATGAGGTCTTCGTCGGCTCCGACTGTGACCTGATTCGAGTCCGGGTGGATGTTCAGGACATAGAGCGGATTGGCCGAGGTAAGGCCAAGGCCCTTGCGCTGGCCGACGGTGAAGCTGTGGATGCCGTTGTGACGACCGATCACTTCTCCGGTTGTAGTGACGAGTTCTCCGGAGCTGTCGGGCAGTTTTTCGCCCTGCTCGTCCAGATATGCTTTGAGGAAAGTGGAATAATCGCCGCCGGGAATGAAGCAGATCTCCTGCGAGTCGGGCTTCGTGGCGACGTTGAGACCGGCCTCTGACGCCATCACGCGGACGGCGGGCTTCTGCATTTCGCCGAGAGGGAAGAGTGTGCGGGAGAGCTGCTCCTGCGTCAGACCGAAGAGAAAGTAGGTTTGGTCCTTCGACTTGTCTTCGGGGCGGGAGAGAATCCAGCGGCCACGCGACGCGTCGAAGTGATTGCGCGCGTAATGCCCGGTGGCGATGCGGTCGGCGCCGATCTGGCGGGCGGTGATGAGGAGCTGGTCGAACTTGAGGTGGTTGTTGCAGAGGGTGCAGGGAATGGGCGTGCGGCCGGCGAGGTATTCGCTGACGAAGGGCTTTACGACTTCAGCTTCGAAGCGGTCCTGCTGATTGACGAGGTAGTAAGGGATGTCGAGCTGTTCGGAGACGCGGCGGGCATCGTAGACGTCGTCGATGGAGCAGCAGCGGCCTTGAACGGCTTCAGGCATGCCCTCGTGGCCGGCGAGGCGGCGCTGGTTCCAGAGCTGCAACGTAAGGCCAATCAGGGTATGGCCCTGGGCGCGGAGCAGCGCGGCGACGGCAGAGGAGTCGACTCCTCCGGACATGGCGACGGCGATGGTCTCGTTTTGGGACGGCATAGACATCTCTTTTCATGATAGCGGGTTCGTGAGTTGGCCGGGGTACACTACGGGCATGAACCTGGATCTGTCATCGCTGGAGCTGCCGATTCGCCTGAGGCCCGAGACTCCGATGAGCGACTTGGAGTTTATGCGGTTCAGCGGAGAGAACGATCCCTTTCGCATGGAGCGGGAACCGAGTGGGGAGATACTCATCATGACGCCGGCGGGTAGCAAGACTGGATTGATCAATGGCCGGATCTTCGGAGCTCTCTTGGTTTGGGCGAACGAGGACGAGCGTGGACTGGCATTCGATTCAAGCACGGGATTCAAACTGCCGAGCGGTGCCGTTCGTTCTCCCGACGCGTCGTGGGTCAGCGAACGTAAATGGACTGCGCTAACGGAGGCCGAACAGGAGGGCTATGCGCCGCTGTGTCCCGAGTTTGTGATCGAGCTTCCTTCGCTGAGCGACCGGATTAAGGACGTGAAGAAAAAGATGGTGGACGAGTGGATCGCGAACGGGTCTGAGTTAGCGTGGCTGATTGAGCCGAAGACGCGGCGGGTGACGGTGTATCGACCGGGACAGGAGGCAGAGGTGTTGGAAGACCCTTCGTCTGTTCAGGGGACTGGGGGCGTGGCGGGGTTTGAGCTAGTGATGGAACGGGTTTGGGGACGGAGATAGATCAAGCTCGAAGGGCAGGCATTCTTCGAGGTGGAGAAGAGCATCGTGTTTGAACGCTATTCGGAAAGAGCCAGACGCTTGGTGTTCCATGCTCGCCATCAAGCCAGTCTTCGTGGGGCGAGCGAGATAGGGCCCAGCGACCTGATTTTGGGGGCGACTTGCGATGCGCATCAACCAGGATGCCCATTCCAGAAGCTGCACGACGATGCAGAGAGAATTCGTAGGCTGCTACAGTTTCCAGGCGCGACCGGCATAGCGGCGCCTGATCGAGATATCCCGCTATCAAGCGCGGGAAAGCTGGCGCTGGCCTATGCGATAGAAGAAGCTGAGCGCGATAACCGCTGGACGATTGGGAGCGATCATCTGGTGCGAGGGGCGCTGCGAACGAAGGATGGTTCGATTCGACGGCTGAAGAGGGCGGGTTACACGTTGCGCTTGATGCGGCGGTTTTCGCATGAGGCGCAGAGGGAGAATCCTGGGAGGCTGTTGTATGAGGGCGGCCCGTTTTTCGTTGCGTTACAGAGACTTAAGTGGCGCTGGTGGCGATTGACTCACTTCAGGCTATGGTTCGCAAAGAGATAAGCGAGCATCGGTGGATGGCTAGAAAAGCAGATCCTCCGCATGGTCGAAATACGATGAAACTGTATTTCGACCATGCGAAGGACGACAAGGGTAAGGATAGGTAAGGATTACGTTGACGCGTTTATTTTGCTGCGGGTGGCGTGGTGAGCGGTTTGGTGATGTCGTCGAGATAGGCGGGAGTGCCTTCCACGCGGATCATGGTTGGGTAGCGTTCGCCTTCGTGGTAGTTGATGTCAGCCAGGGTGACGAAACCGTCCTGTTCGAGGATGAGGTGGATAGGTTCGCTGATGCCTTTGGCTCTCTTCAAAGCTGCCTTGAGGTTGTCCGCTGAGAAAGTGCGACCATCGATGGCGTAGATCTTCTGGCCGGGTGCAAGCTTGGCCTGGTCGGCGGGGCCGCCCCAGCGGACATCGGTGAGGGTGCCGTCCTCGGAGGCGGTGATGCCGAGTGAGTACCAGGCATTCACTCCACTGGCGCGCCTGCTGCGTGCGGCGGCCATGGTCTTCTGGGCGTCGGAAGGTTTGTCGCTATAGACGAGCTTATAGCCGCCCCGCTCGATGCCGGCGAGGTCGGCGTGGGGGTTGATGTTGTCGATGCGCTCGTGAAGGAAAGTGGCCCAGTCGTAGGCGACGACCTGGTTGAGGTCGGCGATGAGTTCGGGGCGCTCGTAGGGGACGATGAGCGGGCCGGTGTTACCGCCCTTGGCGAGGAAGATCGCCTCAAAGTCGTTGAGGGATTTTTTGTTGTCAGTGAGCTTGCGGATGAGCGTGTCTGCATCGAGCCAGAGGAGCTCGCCCTCCTGGTAGTAGTCCTGCCCGCGCTTCCAGTTGGACCAGCTTGCGGTGCCGCCGCGCAGGATGCTGGAGGCGATTGCGGTGTCTTCGGTGGAGCGCCACTGGCGACCGGACTTGTAGTCGAGGTTGGCGGCGGAGAGCGCGAGCATCTCGCGATACTGCTGCTGGCTCTTGAGGCCGGAACGGGCAGCGAGGACGTTGCCGAGGTACTGCGTCATGCCCTCGTAGACCCAGAGAAGATCACCCTGCTGGGCGGTGGCGAAGTCAGGCTGATAGAGGCGCGCGGGGCGGCGGTACTTGCCGTTCCAGGAGTGGGTGAACTCGTGCGCGAGCAGATCGGAGTTCCCGAGTTGCTGCTCGTCGGAAGAGAAGCCTTTTTCGTTGATGCCGTTGTCGGAGGACTGCCCGTGCTCAAGGCCCATGCCGCCAGTGGCATCGCTGAGCGTGAGCAGCAGGTGGTACTCGTTGTAGTGGTGGGACTTATACATCGCGTCGGCTTCGCGAATGAGGTTGTTGATTTCCGCGATTGTGGAGGGGCGGATGTTGACGTCGTCGGGCTCGTCGGCGACTACATCGAGGAAGTGCTTCGGGGAGATTTCGGGAGCAAGGGCATACTGGCGATAGTAGAGGCCGGTGTCTACGGGGGAGTCTTCTAGCTGCTCGACGGTGGTGACGGCGAAGTGATGGATCATGTCGTCCGTCTGGCTTGTGGGCGTAAGGGCCGTGCCGACGCCCCAGCCCCTGGGAACGATGACGGTGGGCTCGACTGCGATCTTCGCGACTGGGATGCCAGCGGGGTAGAGGAGCAGGCCATCCCACTCGAGGGAGGCGAGGTGCGTGGTCTGGCGGCCGGGGTTGATGAGGTCGAGGTGGGCGTGCAAGCTGGTGACACCCTTCGGCACGGTTACATGGTACTCGTACATGTTCACATCGTCGCGGCGCCAGGTCAGGGTCTGACCGGAAGCCGTGAAGACGACGCCGGTGATGGAGTCGACCAGCGGTGTGGGACGGTGCGTGCCGGGAATCCACTTTGGGGTGGTAAGCGTGATGGGGCCCGGCTTGACCGGGATGTCGATCTCGGCGTGGTAGACCTTGCGAGGTGCTTCTGAGAGATCGGCGGTAATGCGAATGGGAGCGGTCTGGGCGGAGGTTGCGGTGGCTGCGGCGAGCAGTAATGCGGAGGTCTTAAAGATGGCGTGCATCAGGGTAGAGTAGATCCTCTCGGGCGATACTTGGATTTTGCGCTTGATTGTAGGACGAATCGGAGGACGGGAAGACGCAACGCAAATCACCGCCTTTGATGAGAGGTCGGTTGCTGTCTCAAACGATGCCCATTCATCGCCAATGCAAGAACGCGATGAATGGGCATCGAGAGGGGACTGCTTCTATAGGACTCGACCAATTGACATCGGTGGAGAGTTAGCTCTTCAGCGCCGTCTCGATGGCGGCCAGCACCATCGGATCATCCGGCAGAGTCTCCGGCGAGAAGCGTTCGACGACGCGGCCGTGGCGGTCGATGACAAACTTCTCGAAGTTCCAGAGGATGCCGGGAGCGGGGTTTGGCGGAGCGTAGTTTGCCAGCTTTGTGCGGAAGGCCCCTGGCTCCTTCGCCGCCGCTTCGGGTCTCTCCGCGATCAGGTCCTGGTAGAGGGGATGGGTTTCGGGGCCCGTGACGACGATCTTCTGGAACATGGGGAAAGAGACACCGAAGCTACCTTTGCAGAAGGTGGCGATCTCTTCATTGGAGCCGGGTTCCTGGGCTCCGAAGTCGTTGGCGGGGAAGCCGAGAATCTCGAGGCCGTCGGCTTTGTAGCGGGCGTACAGCTTTTCCAAGGCGTCGTATTGCGGGGTGAGGCCGCACTTCGAGGCGGTATTGACGATCAGGAGTGCCTTGCCACGATATTCGGCGAGCGAGGTGCCTTCGCCGGTGATCCGGTTGACTGGGATGTCATAGAGATTTGCCATATTTCAATTATTACCTGCGTTGGGGGAAGGTGTCGCGGTGAACGTCTACCCCAGCCGAGATATCGCCGGATGAAAGAAGTCGTAAAGATTGCGTAAGTTTCCGGCGGCTGGCGGGTTGAGATCGTTGACAGACCGGATACCATAACAATCGATATGGCAATTAGTGACGTAGTTTTTGGCAAACCCCTGGCAACAAGCGAAGAGCGCGGTGAACACATTGGCGTCGCGGCCGGCATCCCAATCTTTGGTCTAGATGCCCTGACCAGCGCGGCATACGGTCCCGAAGCGGCGATGGCGCTGCTGATTCCGCTTGGGCTTGCGGGTGTACATTTCATTGTTCCGATCATCTCGGCCATCCTGACCTTGCTGGTGATCGTCTTCTTCAGCTACCGGCAGACGATTGCGGCGTACCCGAACGGCGGCGGCAGCTATACGGTAGCGAGCGAGAACCTGGGCGAGAAAGCCGGGCTGCTTGCCGCAGCGGCGCTGATGATCGACTACATCCTGACGGCTGCGGTGGGTATCTCTGCCGGTGTGACCGCGGTGACTTCGGCAATTCCCGCGCTCGCCCCGCATACGCTGCTGCTCTGCCTGTTCATTCTCGCGGTCCTGGCGCTGGTGAACATGCGCGGCGTGAAGGATACAGGCACGGCGTTTATGTTGCCGACCCTGCTGTTCATCTCGACGCTGCTGATAACGATTGGCGTGGGTGTCTTCAAGACAGTCACAAGCGACTTCCATCCAGTGGCGAAGGGGGCATTGCCTCCACCCACGGCTGCTGTCGGCCATATCGTCGGGCTGGCAATGATCTGGCTGCTGATGAAGGCCTTCTCCAGCGGCTGCGCGGCGATGACGGGCGTCGAGGCTGTGTCGAACGGCGTGATGGCGTTCGGCGAGCCGCGAGCCAAGAAGGCCCAGATCACGCTGACCGTCATCATCATGATTCTGATCGTGCTGCTGTTCGGTACGGCGTGGCTGGCGAAGATGTACGGCATCATGGCGATGGAGCCGACCGATCCGCAGTTTCAGAGCCTGCTCAGCCTGCTGGTAGCGGCGGTCTTCGGACGGGGATGGTTCTACTACTCCACGATGGGCAGCGTCTTCCTCGCACTGGCGCTGAGCGCGAATACCGCCTTCGCAGACTTTCCGCGGCTGACCCGGGCAATTGCGATTCACGACTATCTGCCCCATGTCTTCATCCTGCGCGGTCGGCGGCTGCTGTTCTCGCACGGCATCTATGCGTTGACGGGCTTTACGGCGGTCATCCTGATCCTCTTCGACGGTGTAACCGACAGGCTGATCCCGCTGTATGCGATTGGAGCGTTTCTTGCGTTTACGCTCTCGCAGGCCGGCATGGTCATCCACTGGAAGAACCAGCATGGCGAACACAAGGGCGGCCGAATCTGGCATATGTTCGTCAACGGCCTCGGGGCATTGGCGACGGGACTGACCACGCTGGTCGTGCTGGCGTCGAAGTTCATGGCCGGAGCCTGGGTGACGGCACTGCTGGTACCGACGCTGATCCTCATCATGTACAGCGTGAAGAAGCACTACACCCGTGTCCACGCCGAGATGATCGACCGTTCGCCCATCAACCTGGAGAACCTGACTCAGCCCATCGTCGTCATTCCGATGGCGCACTGGGACCGGATTACGGAGAAGGCGCTCCGCTTTGCGCTGCTGCTGTCGAAGGAGATCAAGGTGGTGCATGTGCACTCCGAAGACGATCCCGACGAACTTGCGGACTGCTGGGACGAGATGGTGCTTGGTCCCTTGAAGGCACACAATATGCAGGAGCCGGAGTTGGTGCGGATTGCTTCGTCCTATAGGTTCATCATTGCGCCGCTGATGGAGTACATCCTGAAGCTCGAACAGGACAATCCGGATCGCAAGATCGCTGTGCTGCTGCCCGAACTCGTGGTTCGGCACTGGTGGGAGAACGCGCTGCACGGGCAGAGAGTGCAGTTGCTGAAGCTGCTGCTGCTGCTGAAGGCGAAGCAGCGGGTCGTCGTGGTGAACATCCCCTGGTATCTGTGAGGACCGGATGCTGTTCTCTCCTCATCTTTCGCAGGTTGAGCGCTCGGGATTCTCTCCTGTAACTTCTGTTGTTCACCTCTTCGTGGGTGGGTCGGAGTTGCATGGTGCCAAGGTTGGCGCGACCGACGATCTCGACCTCTATGGTGTGTTCATCGGAGCGCCCGAAGATGTACTGGGCTTAAATCCGCAGGAGCATTTTGTCTGGTCGACCGCGAGCGACGATCGACGGAACGGACCGGACGATGTTGACTTGACGCTCTATTCGTTGAGCAAGTGGGCGGCGATGGCGGCCAAGGGAAATGCAACTGCACTCCATTTTCTATTCGCGGATGCGACAGCCGCGAGTGCGCCGGTATGGTCGCTGATCCAGGATCAGAAGGAGCTTTTTCTTTCGAAGCGATCTGCCGTGCAGTTTCTTGGGTTCGCGGAGAACCAGCTCAAGCGAATTACGGGAGAAAAGGGAAAGGGAGCCAAGGGTACCCGGCCAGAGTATGAAGGCGCGTTCGGCTATGACACGAAGGCGGCGATGCACACTCTGCGGCTGCTATTTGAATGCACCGAGTTGATGCGGGAGGGAACAATCACTCTGCCCCGTCCGGAGAGAGAATTATTGATCGATCTTCGAGGCGGGAGTTGGACGCTGGATCGCTTTCTTGCCGAGGCGGAACAGGCGAGGGGCGACGCTGAAGTTGCCGCCGCTACGAGTGCGCTTCCTGATTGGATCGATGAGGGAAAGATATCCGCGCTGGTCGCCCGGGTTCATCTTTCGTTCTGGAGACAGACTTAGGCAACTGCCGCTACACGTTTCTTCCAGGTTGGCGACAAGCTGCGCAGCCGGTCTACGGCGGCGGGGATAATCTCCAGTGCGTAGTCGACTTCTTCGGCCGTGGTGAGGCGGCTTAGGGAAAATCGAACGCTGGCACGGGCGCGGGCCGACGTGAGGCCCATGGCGGTGAGGACGTGAGAGGGCTCGGTCGCGCCGGACTGGCAGGCGGAGCCTCCGCTGACTGACAATCCCTTCAGGTCCAGCGCAATGACCAGGGCTTCAGCTTCGACATGGTCGAAGTAGAGGTTCGAGGTGTTCGCGACCCGAGGAAGACCATCGCCGTTGACCCCGCACTCTTCGATGGCCGACAGGATGCCCCGCTCGAGGCGGTCTCGCAGCTCCGCGAGACGATCGGGTCCGCCATCAGCCATCCAGAATTGAGCCAGTTCTGCGGCTTTGCCGAGCGCTACGATGCCAGCGACATTTTCCGTGCCGGGCCGGCGCTGGCGCTCGTGCGTGCCGCCGAAGAACATGGGCGAGAGGCGAACGTTCCGCCGCGTGAAGAGGATGCCGGTGCCTTGTGGCGCGTACATCTTGTGGCCCGAGATGGAGAGGAGATCGACGTCCTTCAACTGCCCGGTCTTCGACAGATCAAGAGGGATCTTGCCAGCCGCCTGGACGGCATCAGTATGGAAGAGCGCGCCGTGCGCATGCGCGATGGCGGCTAGCTCCGCGATGGGCTGGATCACGCCGGTCTCGTTGTTCGCGAGCATGATGCTGACAAGCTTCGTGTGTGGCCGCAACGCGGCGCGAAGCGCTTCAGGCGTAATCAGACCCTGCGGGGTGCATTCGAGGAAGGTCACCTCGATGCCGCGATCGCGAAGTGCCTCGGCGGCGTGGAGAACGGCGTGGTGCTCGATCGATGTCGTAATGAGGTGAGCGGGTTCTTGGGAGATCAGGTAAGGCTGCATGACCCCAAAGAGGGCGAGGTTGTCACTCTCAGTGCCACCAGAGGTGAAGACGACCTCCGACGCGCGGCAGTGAAGGAGGCGAGCAACCGAGTCGCGGGCGTGGTCGACGGCTGCGCGGGCGTGTTGGCCCTGTTGATGGATCGAGCTGGCATTGCCAAAGTGCTCGATCCAGAACGGGCGCATCGCCTCGAAGACCTCGGGGAGCAGAGGCGTGGTGGCGTTCGCGTCCATGTAGATCCGGCGCATGTACTTAGGATACGCCGCGGGGCGCATTGGATTCAGTTGCTCGAGCGAGAAGGATGACAAGTGTGAAGGGAAGTATCTGGTAGGCTGGTCTCGTTTCTCAGATGCGCCAGGAGATAGTGATGAAGCAGCGGATTGCGTTGAAGATGATGGTTGCGGTATTGGCTTGTAGCGGTTCAGTGATGGCGATGAATGCTCAGATGGCGTCCGCACCAAAGGTGGCTGCTGGGACGATTATTGAGCCGTCAAAGAGCTTCGGTGATGGGCTGAGCAGCTTCGAGAAGCAGTTGATGGGCGTAGTGAATGCGATGCCCGCGGAGAAGTACGACTTCGCCCCGAGCGCGGCGATCTTTGTGCCAGCAGAAAAGACCCAGTACGACGGCGTGCGGACGTTTGGCGCGATGGTGCTGCATATTGCCGAGGCCAACTATTACTACGGCAGCGCGCTCAGCGGAACCAAGCCAGACGTCGATACGAAGGCGCTCGAGACCCTGAAGGGTAAGGAGAAGATCGTGGCGGCGCTGGAGGCCTCTTTCGCGTTTGCGCATAAGGCGATTGGGACTCTGACGCCGGCAAATGCGTTTGAGAGTGTTCGCGGTACCGGCACGCGCGCCAGCCTGGCGGGCGGCGTGATCGCGCATGGCTTCGACCATTATGGGCAGCTTTGCGAGTATCTGCGGATGAATGGAATTGTGCCGCCGGCTAGCGCGAAGTAAGACTCTTCCCGCGAGGGGATCTGCGGCTGGGTACAGCAGATCCTCCCGCTGCGCGGAAGGATGACAAGCTTTTCCGGATGCTGCTTAAGGCCTGTCTGCAATCGCGATGTAAGGCGCAGGGTAGGCGGGACCCTGGTAGTCGGCGCGGGGGCGGATGAGGCGGTTGTCGTCGTGCTGCTCGATCACATGAGCGGCCCATCCGGAGATGCGGCTGACAGCGAAGATCGGAGTGAATAGGTCGATATCGATGCCGAGGGTCGTGTAGGTGGAGGCCGAGTAGAAGTCAACGTTGGCGTTCAACTTCTTCTCTGACTTGATATAGCCCTCGATCTTGCGGGACATATCGAACCACTTGGTGTTGCCGGCGGCCTTGCCGAGCTCCTCGGACATACGGCGGAGGTGGGTCGCGCGTGGATCCTCCGTGTGATAAACGCGGTGCCCGAACCCGGAGATCTTCTTCTTCGCCGCAAGCATGTCGCGGACGTATTCGACAGGATCGGCTCCAGCCTTCTCAATGGCGTAGAGCAGACGCATGGTGGCTTCGTTCGCGCCGCCGTGCAGCGGGCCGCTGAGCGCGCCGATGGCTCCCGTAATGGCAGAGTGAATGTCCGCGAGGGTTGCCGCGATGACGCGGGCGGCGAAGGTGCTGGCATTCAGCTCGTGGTCGGCGTGCAGGATGAGGGCGATGTCGAAGGCACGCGTCGCGGTCTCGGAAGGCTTTTCGCCATTGAGCATCCAAAGGAAGTTGGCGGCGTGCGAGAACGTTGGATCAGCCTCGACGATGGCCTTGCCTTTGCGAACGCGGTCGAAGGTGGCGACCAGCATGGCGATCTGCGAGGTAAGGCGATAGGCCTTGCGAACGTTGGCCTCGTGCGTGCTGCTGGGTTCGTCGGCGTCGTAGATGCTGAGCAGAGACACAGCCGTGCGGAGGACCTGCATCGGGGTGGCATCTGCCGGGACGGTATGGAGAAGCTCGATGACCTTTTCGGGAAGCACACGGGCAGCGGCGAGCTCAGCGGAGAAAGAAGCAAGTTCATCCGCTGTGGGGAGCTTGCCGAACCAGAGAAGATAGGTGGTCTCTTCGAAGGTGGAATGGCTCGCGAGTTCGTGGATGTCGATTCCGCGATAGGAGAGGACGCCGGCGTCGCCGTCGATGTAGCAGATCGAGGAGGTCGTGGCTACGATGCCTTCGAGACCCTTTGGTGCAAGCGTGGTGGACATTCGATCTCTCTCCAATCGGAAGATGAAAGTAATTCAGGGTAGCGCAGCGATGAAAGCGTTGTCTAAGAGGTGCGCGAATATCGGCGCGGCTGTGCGATTTCGGTCCTCTTCTCTATAGGACGCCGATCGCTAAGGAAAGTGTGTGTCGCGACGCAGAGAAGGCTTCAAGGGAGATAGCTGGCGTGCGATCCAGAATGAGGTCCGACATTACCTTCGCCGTAGCTGGCGCAAGCAGGATGCCATTGCGATAGTGGCCCGCGGCGAGCCAGTGATGGGGTCGGGTGGGATGCCGACCCAGGATGGGAAGTCGATCTGGGGTCGCGGGGCGAAGACCGGCCCACGAATCGACGATCGTCGCGTGAGCGAGACCGGGGATGAGAGAGATGGCGCGCTGACGCAGCGATTCGATGGCTGCCGGTTCAACTGTCCTGTCGAACCCAGCTTCTTCAACCGTCGCCCCGACGATGGCGCGGCCTGCGGCGGGCCCGAGTGTGCGCGGAACGATGTAGATGTCTTCCGTGCGGAGCGTCGTCCTGAGCGGCAGATCGGCGGGCAGAGCGAGGGAGAGCATCTGACCCTTCACTGGGATGGCGCGGAAGTTGGCGTCGTTATCGCTAGAACCAGCCCATGCTCCCGTGCAGTCGATGAAGTGGCTGGCCTGGATCGTCGCGGCGGGAGTCTGTACGGTGACTGAGCCCGCGCCGTAGCTGGTTGAGATGACAGGCGAATCGTAGATCGCTTGGATCAGTGTGTTGGCAACGGCGGCTATCAGTGCTGGCGCGAGTTGGCGTGGGTCAATGGAACGCTCGGCGAGGAAGATGAAGCCAGAGTCCGGATCGAGCGCCGTGCTGTCCTCTTCAATCATCAGTTTGGCTCGCAGTTCCTGTGGTAGCGTAGGTGCGCGGTTGTCTGAGAGGGACTGGAGGGTGCGCTGCGTCTGGAAGGGAACCGCGACGCCGCTAAGAGAGTGAACGCGGTCGAGGAACGCAGGATAGAGCGTTAGGCTGAGGTGCGAGAGGTCAGAGATCTCGGGCGGATTGTGTGGATCATCTGCGGCGAGCATTCCAGCGGCGGCGGTCGAGGCCTGCTGCATCGGTGCGCCGGAGTCGAGGACGATGACGCTGAGTCCGCGGGCGTGAAGCTCGAGCGCGAGCGAGAGGCCGATGATTCCAGCGCCGGCGATGCAGATGTCCGTTTGAGTCATACGTTCAAGTCTAAGGCGGCAGCGGTCGCGGGGATCGGTCAAAAGCATTCGTCGAAAGATGGGAGTGTTGCGTCTAAGGCAGTAAGGCGAAAACGCATCACGGAGCGGCACGGAAAAATTTACCGCCTCAGAGCTCTGGTCTCCGCCTGTAGGATGAGAGAGCGTTTGATTCAGTTGCAGGATGGCAGGTGCGCGTCCATCAGTTCGAAGGTACAAGTCGAAGGCACGAGGTGAAGCGATGGAATACGTGAAGGAAGTGGAAGTGGAACGGACGGTCTCCGGGGCGTTCCTTGCGGTCGTAGCGGTGGCGCTGCTGAGCGCGGTTGGCGCGCTGGGTTGGTGCTACTTTCTCCAGAAGAACGTGAACCTGAACCAGCAGAAGCTGGCCGAGGCACAGCAGCAGAACACTGAGCTATCGGCGAAGCTGGACACGACCAATGCGCGGCTGCGCGCGACCACTGAGACGCTTGGCCAGAGTGTTGGCATGACCCAGAAGCAGATCGAGTTGAAGACGCAAGCTCTTCTCGCGGCGCAGGCGACGCAGCGCGATATCGCGGCAAAGCTGCAGGCGCAGCAGGCTGCGACCGAGAAGCAGGTTGGCGCGGTATCGAACGACGTGGCCAGCGTGAAGACGGACGTGGGCGGCGTGAAGACCGAAGTCGCGACGACGAAGAGCGATCTTGAGGCGACGAAGACGCAATTGAACCGCGTGGTCGGCGATGCGGGCGTGATGAGCGGCTTGATCGCGACGAACCACGACGAGCTCGAAGTACTGAAGCACAAGGGCGACCGGAACTACTATGAGTTCTCCCTGCAGAAGGGTGCCAAGCCAACGCTGCTGGCGACGATCAAGCTTCAGTTGAAGAAGGTGGACGAGAAGCACTCGCGCTACACCATGAACGTGAGCGCGGACGACCGCAACATCGAGAAGAAGGACAAGGGGCTCGACGAGCCGGTGCAGTTCTACACGGGCAAGAATCCGGTGCTGTACGAATTGGTGGTGAACCAGTTGGACAAGAACAAGGTATCGGGCTATCTGTCGACGCCGAAGAACGCGCCCAAGGGAGCGGACGCTCCGCAGTAGACGAGGGAGCGCTTCGGAGGCATTGTTCATGCGGGTTTTCGCGCATGGCCCCAGCCGAACGAAGCGCCTTAACCTAACAAGGGGGACGCGATGAGCGTCCCCCTTGTTGCGTTTGCCTGTTGGATTTACTTCTTCTTCGCTGCCTTCTTTGCGACCTTCTTGGCTGCCTTCTTCGTTGCCATTTTGCCTGTTCTCCCTGTGATCAAGCGTGTGCGCTGCACGACGTGCATTGCAGCTAACGAAGGTATAGATTTCGCGAAAAAGAGTGTCAAGAGAAATCGATGCGATGACGCACTTTTTTTGTCGTCAAGTTGCTGCCGTGGAACTGCGACAAGAGTGCGTGATCTGCGCAGCGAGATTGCCTCTCGATCAGCGCCATCACGGATCGCTTTGCTATGCTGGCTATCGCTCGTATTGAATCGATTTTGAAAGCCTCAAGGCGAGCCGCAACCCACATCCCTTCAGGAGTCCGATCATGTCCATGAACCGCCGCAGCTTTGTTAGGGTCGCTGCATCGACTGCCGCGTTATCGGCGATGCCTTCGTTCGCGCTGGCGCAGCAGCCGTTGCGCTTCGCTGTAGTTGGACTGGGGCAGATATCCGACATCTTCATGAAGTCCGTCTCGCAATCGACGAAGTGCAAGGTCACGGGGCTGGTGAGCGGTCACGTTGCGGAGAAGGCGCCGAAGTACAAGTCGCTCTATGGCGTTCAGGACAAGTCCATCTACAACTACGAGACCTTCGATGAGATCGCGCACGACCCGAACATCGATGCGGTGTACATCGGGCTGCCGAACAGCATGCACGCCGAGTACACGATCCGAGCGGCGAAGGCGGGCAAGCATGTGCTGTGTGAGAAGCCGATGGCGATCTCCTCGGAGGAGTGCCGCTCGATGATCGATGCCTGCAAGAAAGCGAACGTAAAGCTGATGATCGCGTACCGCGTTCACTACGATCCGATCTGGCTGAAGGTGAAGGAACTCGCACGGTCGGGAGCGATCGGCGAGATCCAGGAGTTCCAGGGCGGCTTCCGCGCCAACTTCAAGGCAGGGCAGTGGCGACTGGACCGGAAGTTTTCGGGTGGTGGGTCCTTGATGGACCTGGGCATCTATCCGCTGAATGCAATTCGTTGGATCGCGGAAGAGGAGCCGGCAAGCTTTGCGGCGCAGGTTGCGACGAAGATCTCCGGGCCGAGGTTCGCCTCGGTGGAGGAGTCGGTGGAGTGGAGTATGAAGATGCCGTCGGGAGTGCTGGCTTCGGCTGGCTCGTCGTATGGCGTGGATGGCGACAACTATCTGACCATCTACGGCTCGGAGGGCCACCTTCGCGTTAGCCCGGCGTATGGATATCAGGGCGTGAGGTTCACCGGCGAGACGAAGACAGGCCCGATCGACGAGACGAGCAAAGGAGTTATGCCATACCAGTTCACGCTGGAGGCCGACCATCTTGCGGACTGCATTCGGAACAAGACGGAGCCGTGGACGAGCGGGGATGAAGGGCTGAAGGATCTGGTAGCGATGGAAGGGATTTATAAAGCGGCCGGGGCGCCGATTGCGTGAAGAGTGTTTAGTTCGTAGACTCCGCCTTCCCAATCGACTCGGAGCCAATGACGGATACGGTGCAATCAGCACTCGATAATGTTCAAGGCTAACCCGGCCAGCGATGTCTCCTTATACCGCGACTGCATATCCAAACCAGTTTGATACATGGTCGCGATGACCTGATCGAGCGACAGCTTGTGGCCTTCGGTCTCGTGCATGGCCATGCGGCTGGCATTGATCGCCTTGACCGCGCCCATCCCATTGCGCTCGATGCAGGGGATCTGGACGAGGCCGCCGATGGGGTCGCAGGTCATGCCGAGGTTGTGTTCCATCGCGATCTCAGCGGCGTGTTCGATCTGCGCATTGGTGCCTCCGAGCGCGGCGACGAGACCTCCGGCGGCCATGCTGCAGGCGACGCCGACCTCGCCCTGGCAGCCGACCTCTGCACCGGAGATGCTGGCGTTCTCTTTGTAGAGAATGCCGATGGCGGCGGCGGTGAGGAAGTAGCGAATGAGGCCAGCCTCGGTCTCCTGCTGCGAAAGCGCGACGTCGGGCAGGCCAGCGACGCAGTGGACGTAGTAATGCGCGATGGCCGGGATGATGCCTGCGGCTCCGTTGGTGGGCGCGGTCACGACGCGGCCTCCGGCGGCGTTCTCTTCGTTCACAGCCATGGCCCAAACGGTGACCCAGTCGATCGGCGCGAGCGGATCGTGTGAGCCTTGCGTGTTGAGGCGTTCCGCGAGCCGATGGGCGCGGCGGCGGACGTTGAGCCCGCCGGGGAGAATGCCTTCGGTGGCGATGCCGCGCGTGGTGCACTCCTGCATGACATGCCATAGGGCGAGAATGCTGCCTTTGATCGTCTCTTCTGGTGATGAAGGCGATGAAGGCGAGCCCGGACGGGTGATGTTTACGGAGATGTCGCCGAGGAGAGCGACCTCGTTGGCGAGTAACAAGTCCGCGATGGAGAGGTCGTGGTGCGAGGCAAGCCCGAGGAGTTCGGCTGCGCTGCGGAAGGGATAAGGGACAGTGCGAGATGAGGTTTGCTGTGGCGAAGCAAGCTCCGCTTCGGTGACGATGAAGCCGCCACCAACGGAGTAGAAGACCGCCTCTGCGATGAGCGCGCCAGAGGCGTCGGATGCGGTGAAACGCATGCCATTGGGGTGCGTGGTCACGCTGGCTGTGGGGTACATCTGGTCGCGGTGGAAGGGAAGGCTGGCGGGCTCGGAGAAGGGAACGCGATGACGACCGAGCAGAGGGAGAGAGGAGCTGTCGCGGATCTCCGCGAGCTTCGTTTCGACCGTGGTGGGTTCGAGCGTATCAGGAGCTTCGCCAAGCAAGCCGAGGAGAATGGCGCGGTCGGTGCCGTGGCCGATGCCAGTCAGCGCGAGCGAACCGTAGAGATGGACGACGACGCTTGCCGTGCGGTCCAGGGCACCGCTGGCTTCAAGGTCGCGGACGAAGCGGAGCGCGGCGCGCATGGGGCCGACGGTATGCGAGCTCGAGGGGCCGATCCCGATCTTGAAGAGCTCGAAGAGGCTGGTGTTCACCTCTTGATCTTAGCTGGAGTGCGCGTGGTTTTCCTTGCGGTGGATTTGGCGGCCTTCTTCTCCATCGACTTCGCCACGACGTTGCGGTGCGCGGTGGTGAGAGCGCCGAGCAGCGTGTCTTCTGTCGCGGCTTCGAGATGAACGTAAGTCATGCCCATTCTCCCCCATCCTCCCTGGACGGGGGAGAAGACGTCGGGAAGTTCTTCGCAGAACGCGGCTTGTTGATCGAGGGTGAGATTGACGACTCCGCGACCGATAGCCTCGCCGGAGAGCGTGGCGAAGATGCGGAGCTTATTGTCTGCGCAGCGCACGCGGAAGTCAGGATGGTTCATGTGCGAGCTCTCGATGACGCTGGGGAGGCTGAGAGCGAGTTTGCGAAAGTCGTTGGCAGTGCCCATGGATGTCTCCTGATGGGAGCTATGGATAGTTGTCCATCTACAGCTGGCAGTCTGGAAGCCCGGCTAGGTGGGCGAAGCAAGCATTGCGAGATTGGCCCAGGTGAGGGCAACCTCTTCGAGAAGCGCGCCGCCGATCTCGATATGCTTCGTCTTCGTAAGAACGGCCCCGGAGTTCTCGTAGAAGTGCCTTGCGGGATTTTGTTCGAGCACCCAGACCATCATTGCCTTGAAGCCCTTGGCATGGAGTGAGGTTGCGAGCTTACGTAGCAGGGTTTTCCAAGGCCACGGCGTTGCGCGCCTTTCAGCAGGTAAATGGCATACAGTTCGGCATCGCACCTGTCGAGAGGCTCGCGAACCGGCCCGGCAGTCGCAAAGCCCACAACCTCTCCGTCCAGATCGGCAACGTAAATCTCAAGGTCGCGAGTCAGCCAGTCCTGCCACATGGGCAGGCGGTCCGCTTCGTTCAGGGTTTTCAGGTATTCGTCAGGGACGATGCCTGCATAGGTCGTTCGCCAGCTCGCGACGTGGACGTGCGCGATTGCGCTGGCATCCTGTGGGCTCGCCAATCTGACTGCGGTCATGCGATCAGGTTAACCCTCGACACAGGCGACGGCAAGGACGGGTGCGCGTCGTCACACCGTTGCCCCCATACATGCGATCAAAACTGCATCGACGGGGCAACGGGCATGCGTCTCTTACCTTAATTTCTTTGCAGCGCGTGGAGAGGTGGGGGTGACTACAGCTCCGGAGGCGCGGAGATAGGCGGCTGCGGCGGTCAGGCGGACCGGCGGCTTGGAGTCGTAGAAGAGGTTGGCGATGGCGGCCGCCGTCTCCTTGTCGTGATATTCGCCGAGGGCCTTGGCGGCGGCGGCGCGGACGCCTACATCCTTGTCCGTAAGAGCGTTGATCAACTCGTCATGGATGGGCTTGGTCTTCGATTGGGCGAGGAGTTCAATGGCAAGCGTGCGTGAAGTGTCCGCGCCGTTCTTGTGGATGTACTCGTAGGCGGTGATACCGAAGCCAAAGGGCCCCAGCAGCATGGATGCTCCCTGGAGCGCGCCGATACGAGCGATGGTGGACGGATTATGGAGGTCCGTCGTGATCGTGTGGCGCGTGGAGTCCACCAGACCCGCGCTGGCCTTGCGCTCGCCTGCGGCGACAGCCACGAGGATGTCTTCGCCCGAGTGGTCGCCCATCTTCCAGAGCGTCGAGGCGGCGGCCACTGCGACCTGCGGCTCCTTATCGTCCAGCAGGGTGCGAAGCTCCATCGAGAAGTTGCGCTTGGCCGTCTGCGCGGGAGACTGACCCGCAGCCAGGACGGCGGCGGTGCGGATATCGAGGTCGGGCGCGTGCATCGCCTCGATAATCATCTTCGCGGCGCGCGGGCTGGAGCCGATGGTGCCAAGCGCGGCAAGCGCTTGCGTCTGCAGCGCCGTGTGTTTTGTGTCGAGCACCGCCGAGGTGAGCATGGACCAGGCGGTGTCGATATCTACAGTAGGTGAGTCTTGTGCGGGACGGTTGGAGGGCGGGGGCGTGTCGGTATCGCCCGCGACCGCCTGCGGGTTGTTCTGTGCGACGAGAAGTTGCGGCGAGAAGGTGAGCGCGGCGAGGAGGCAGAGGAAGACAGTGCTACGGGTTGTGCGGTTCGGATGGAATCTGTCGAGCGAGTATTTCACTTGTTGGCTCCGGCGATGCGTGTAGGGTTTACCGGTTAGATGTCGCGGGGATGATCGCGATTGTAAATGCTATACTCGCCAGACTTTCGGCCTCAGGGATTTATCAGGCAAATAGATATGCTCTTCAAAGCACGTAGCGCTGCGGTGTACGGCATTGACGCGAACATCATCGACGTTGAGGTCGATTTCTCCGGCGCGAAGCTGGACAAAGAGATCTTCGCCACAGTCGGTCTGCCGGACGCGGCAGTCCGCGAGAGCCGGGACCGGGTGCGGTCTGCGATCAAGAACTCCGGCTTCGATATACCTCCTACACGCATCACAATCAATCTGGCCCCGGCTGACCTGAAGAAGGAAGGCTCAGGGTTCGACCTGCCGATTGCGATCGGGATACTGGGAGCGTACGGAGCGCTGCAGTCAAAGGACCTCTCGGACTATCTGCTGGTCGGGGAGCTGGGCCTCGATGGCAGCCTGCGAGCGGTTCAGGGTATGCTGCCGATTGCGATAGCGGCTCGGGAGAAGGGAATTCGCAACTTGCTGATTCCGGCGAGCAATGCTCGTGAGGCGGCGGTGGTAGAGGGTGTGAATGTCTACCCCGTGCTCTCTCTGCTGGAGGTGAGGGCGTTGCTGAACGGGGCAACGCTGGGAGTAATCCAGGCGGCTCCGTTGAAGGTTGCGACGAGCGATCTGTTGGATGAGCTGCAGCACTTTCCGTTCGATTTCAAAGACGTTCGCGGGCAGCATGTAGCGAAGCGGGCGCTGGAGGTCGCGGCGGCCGGAGGACACAACATCCTGATGATTGGGCCGCCGGGGTCGGGTAAGACGATGCTGGCCAAGCGGCTGCCTTCGATCCTCGCGCCACTGAGCTTCGAGGAGGCTCTGGAGACGACGAAGATTCATTCCGTCGCCGGGGTTCTGGATGCGGAGCAGGGGCTGGTGACTCACCGGCCGTTCCGGTCGCCACATCACACGATCTCGGATGCAGGGTTGATTGGCGGCGGGATGATGCCGCGGCCGGGCGAGGTCTCGCTGGCACACAATGGCCTGCTGTTTCTGGATGAGCTGCCGGAGTTTCCCCGGAATGTGCTGGAGGTTTTGCGCCAGCCTCTGGAGGACGGGATGGTGACGATTGCGCGGGCGGCGATGAGTCTCAGCTTCCCGGCCCGGTTCATGCTGGCGGCGGCGATGAATCCGTGCCCGTGCGGCTACTTCAACGACAAGTCCCGGGAGTGCATGTGTACGCCACCGATGATCCAGAGGTACGTCTCGAAGGTGTCGGGGCCTTTGCTTGACCGGATCGACATCCATATCGAGGTTCCCGCAGTGCAGTATAAGGAGCTTCGCGGAGGGAGCGCCTCGGAAGGTTCATCCGAGATTCGAGCCAGGGTGTTGAAGGCGAGGGAGCGGCAACGGGATAGATTTGCACAGGCTGGCGATCGGACCCGCGGGACGGCAACTGGGGCCTCGCGGCAGGTCTATGCGAACTCCCAGATGGGGACGCAGCAGATCCGGATGCACTGCGAGTTGAACTCCGACGCCGAGCGGCTGCTGGAGCGGGCGATGCAGCAGCAGGGGTTGAGCGCCCGGGCCCATGACCGGATTCTGAAGGTAGCGCGGACGATTGCGGACCTGGAGGAGTCGAATGAGATCGCAGTCAAACATATCGCCGAGGCGATCCAATACAGGACGCTCGACAGAAGCTATTGGAGCTAGCGGCCGGATTGAGACCTCCGTCACGAAGGCGACTCGGCTGAGCGCAAGGGGAGGCGAGATCTATCACCGAGTCAGATTTTGCAGAGCCTTAGCGGTGCTGTCAAAATGGGACAACGTGGGACAGCGGAATTGCGATTTCCAATAGAATCTGTTCTTTAGGAGGATAATTTCACGTCCGGGAAGAACTCGAGGAACAATCTGAGCGGTAATCCTGTTTATGGAATAACGGATTCTCGAACTTTCTAAAAAAAGTATTGACCTTCTCGTGACGAAGCGTTACTTTTCATTTGGGCCGATGAGTTGATCGGTTACAGGCCTGCCAATCGTTATCTCGTATACATCCGAGTCTGGCGATGGAGTTGGGCGGTCATGCATATAGGATCATCGGGCATGGAATGCGGCTGCGCCGTAGGCTAAACACCCGTTACGCCGAGAGAGTAAAGAGACACCGCCACACCACAATGCGCCTTGCCGACGACCGGAACGATATAGATTCTTCCAGCAGTGTGAATTTTCGAACCGCCGTCCTGCAATCAAGCGTCTAAAAGAACGACAGAGCGCGGCAAATATTGGCGCCTCTAACTGCCAGAACCAAGATTGCACCGGGTCCCTGTCGCCCCTGTGCGGTCCGAAGGAGAAAGAACCTATGCGCTCAGATCTGATCTTTGGAGCACTCACGCACGTCACGAACCGTTACCAGCTCTGCCAGCTCGCCTCCAAGGCGACACGGAAGCTGCATAAGCCCAACACCCGCCTTCAGGACACGACCAACGAGGTGCTGGATCGCTTCAAAGACACCGTCCCGATGGATGAAGCCGTCGAACCGGTAGTCGAGAAGGTATCGCTCGAAGAACGCCGCGCAGCTTAACGCGCGGCAGTTCTTTCCTGATGTAAAACGACAACTGAATCAAAAACCATTTCACCCTTCCTGTATCGCCTCCTGATCCTGAACTCCTGAGCTATACTCAAACTACTGCACTTGGCTTTCCGCACGACCCCCTGTCTGACCGACCGGTTTTTTCCCCCTCGGCCCGACGGCCCCTGTCTCGCAGATCCCGCCTCCGCATCAACCTCCTTCCATCTGAACTCTTAGACATCCCCCACGCAAGAACCCAGGTAAAAAATGACAATTTCCGAACTGAAAGAACACAACATTGCCGAATTGGGCAAGCTTGCCCGCGGCCTCGATATCGCCGGCACCAGCGGACTCCGCAAACAAGACTTGATCTTCAAGATCCTCCAGGCTCAAAGCGAGAAGGAAGGGCATATCTTCGCCGAGGGAGTGCTTGAGATCCTCCCTGACGGCTACGGCTTCCTGCGCTCGCCCGACTACAACTACCTGCCCGGCCCGGACGACATCTACGTCTCGCCCTCGCAGATCCGCAAGTTCGACCTGAAGACCGGCGACACCATCAGCGGCAACGTCCGTCCCCCACATGAAGGCGAAAAATACTTCGCTCTGGTCAAGATCGAGGCGATCAACTTCGAGTCTCCCGAAGAGACCCGCAACAAGATTCTGTTCGACAACCTCACTCCTCTCTACGCGCAGGAGCGCATCAAGATGGAGACGGTCCGCGACCACATCAGCGGCCGAGTCATGGACCTTCTCACTCCCGTAGGAAAGGGCCAGCGTGGTCTGATCGTCGCTCCGCCGCGCACCGGCAAGACGATGCTACTGCAGTCCATCGCGAACAGCATCACTGCCAACCACCCCGAAGTCGTGCTCATCGTTCTGCTCATCGATGAGCGCCCGGAAGAAGTCACCGACATGCAGCGTTCGGTCAAGGGCGAGGTCATCTCCTCAACCTTCGACGAGCCGGCAGCTCGCCACGTACAGGTTGCCGAGATGGTGATCGAAAAGGCGAAGCGTCTGGTCGAGCACAAGCGCGACGTCGTCATCCTTCTCGATTCGATCACGCGTCTGGCGCGCGCTTACAACACGATTGTGCCGCCTTCGGGCAAGGTGCTCTCGGGCGGTGTGGACTCGAACGCACTGCAGAGGCCGAAGCGTTTCTTCGGAGCTGCCCGCAATATCGAAGAAGGCGGTTCGCTGACCATCATCGCTACGGCTCTTGTCGATACCGGCTCGCGCATGGACGAAGTCATCTTCGAAGAGTTCAAGGGAACGGGCAACATGGAAGTGATCCTCGACCGCAAGCTGGTCGACAAGCGCGTCTTCCCGGCGATCGACATCCAGCGCTCGGGCACGCGTAAGGAAGAGCTGCTCATCCCGAAGGAAGACCTGCAGCGGACCTGGATTCTGCGCAAGGTGCTGAATCCGCTGTCGCCCGTTGAGGCGATGGAGCTACTGACCGACAAGCTGGCAAAGACCAGGAACAACCAGGAGTTCCTGCATAATATGAGCTCGATTTAGTTCGAGCTTCAAAGTCAAGTTTCACTCGAGCACTCAACTCAGGATGGATACTATTGCGCTAAGCGGTAGCATCCATCCTTTGGAGTTTAGGGAAGAAGATGTTGATCTCACGTACCGAAGCATATGGGCTGCTCGAACAGCTGGGCGCTTCGAATCGATTAATCCGGCACGCACACTTTGTCTCTGATGCGGCAGATTCGCTGCTCCTGGATTTCCGCATGTTGGACGTTCCGGTGGATGTTCTTACCGTTCAGTTGGGGGCTGTGCTTCACGACGCAGGTAAGATCGCACATCCCCATGAACTCGGCGAGCCAGGCTCGTGCCATGAAGGAGCGGGTGAGGCTCTGCTTCTTGCGCATCATGTTCAGCCTGAGATTGCTCGCTGCTGCCGGTCGCACGCAGCGTGGAATCTGGCGGAGGTGACACTGGAAGAGCGAATCGTCGCTTTGGCCGATAAGCTCTGGAAGGGCAAGCGTGAGGCGGACTTGGAACTTCTCGTCATCGATGAGACGGCTGCGCGATTGGGATTATCGCGTTGGGACATCTTTGAGCGGCTGGACTCAGCGTTCGAAGAGATCGCCGCGAGCGGTTCACAGAGAGTTGAAGAAAGCCGACGGGAGATTCAGTAGCCGTTCGCCAGCAGATACTCCTCAGTAAGCAGGTGCTTGGTCGGTGTTTGCATTTGGCGTTCGGCGTATTTGCCGAGGACATCGACCTCGATATTCAGCAGGCTGCCGGGAGCGAGCGTGTACAGGCTGGTAGCTGCGTAGGTGTGAGGGATGATCGCGATTTCTATATCCTGCCCATGCAGCGCGGCGACCGTCAGGCTGATGCCTTCGATGGTGATCGAACCCTGCGGAACGACGTAGCGGGTGAGCGCCTCTGGAATGCGGAGACGGAGACGCCAGTCGGTCTCGGGAGCGTCCGGGGTGATCGCATCAAGGCCGATTAGGGTTGCCGTGCCGTCGACGTGTCCCTGCACGACATGACCACCGAGTGGCGATCCGGCGGGAGTAGGAAGTTCGAGGTTCACGACGGAGCCTTCGCGGAGATGCGCGAGCGTGGTGCGGGAGATGGTCTCGGCGGCGAGATCGGCAGAGAAACGCGGGGGGAAGGCGTTGGGCTCAATGTGCAATGCGGTGAGACATACGCCACTCACGGCGATGCTGTCGCCGGTATGCAGGCGAGATGTCAGTCCCGGTGCGGCGACGGTGATGCGTGTCGCGCCACCGGATTCGGTGAGCGCGAGGATGGTGCCGGTGGATTCGATCAGTCCGGTGAACATAAAAACAGGGTACAGGGTTTAGGGGATAGGGTGTAAGGGCCAACGGAGCAACTCAAGGGGGAAGGGCTAGAGAACGGAGGGCGGCCAGGGATCGGTGAGGTAGCC
Organism: Granulicella aggregans; assembly: GCF_025685565.1. Taxonomy (NCBI): domain Bacteria; kingdom Pseudomonadati; phylum Acidobacteriota; class Terriglobia; order Terriglobales; family Acidobacteriaceae; genus Granulicella; species Granulicella aggregans. The sequence goes on along the minus strand of NZ_JAGSYE010000002.1, from coordinate 722,555 downwards.
GGTCAGGCAACTGTCCGGACGATCGGGCGGGCCGAAGAGCGTGTGGGTGGTGCGGCGGAGGCTTTGCTCAAGCAGGAATGGGGATGGAAAGCCGGATGCGAAGGGGAGTGCGGCCTCGCCAAGCTCGGTCTCGGAGCAGAAGAGGACGACCTTATCGACCAGTCGCTGGGCGAGGAAGCTGCCATTGAGATGCGATCCGCATTCGAGAAGGAGAGAGACGATAGCCCGGTCGTGAAGGTCGGTGAGAACGGCGGGCAGGCTGAGGCGGCCGTTGTGGGAGACGATAGGTTCGACCTCAGCACCGGCGTCTTCAAGAGCGGCGATCTTTGATGCTGAGGCGGAGATGCCGCAAAAGATGAGTAGGTCTTCGTTCGGTGTGCCGCCGGTGCTGGCGGAGCGGACGAGCTGCGAGTCGAGCGGGATTCGGAGATGGGTGTCGAGGATGACGCGAAGCAAGGGGCGGCGGCGGGGCAGACCGGTGCGGTCGGTGTAGGCGGGGTCGTCCGCTAGGACGGTGTTGATGCCTGTCAGAACGGCGTCGGAGGCGTGGCGAAGACGTTGAACTTCGGCCCGGGCCTCAGGGCCCGTAATCCAGTGCGGCTTGCCGGGGGCGCGATCCGTAGGTGGCGGAGCCAGTTTGCCATCGACAGAGATCGCGGCCTTAAGCGTGACGAAAGGCGTCCGGGTCTGGATGAAGTGGGCGAAGGCGTCGTTGAGCTCACGGGCGGGCTGTTCGAGAACTCCGAGCGTAACTTCAACTCCAGCATCACGCAGACGTTGGAGCCCGGAGCCATGCACGAAGGGGTTGGGATCGCCTGTCGCAACGACACAACGCCCGATGCCGGCGGCGATGAGGGCATCGGCACAGGGACCGGTGCGACCGGTGTGGCTGCAGGGTTCGAGGATGACGTAGGCGGTTGCGCCTTTTACAGCATGTCCCAGCGCTGCGGCGTTCTTAAGAGCCGCGATCTCGGCGTGATCGTGGGCCTCATAGAGGTGAACGCCCTCGCCGATGATTCTGCCATTCTGCACCAGGACGCAGCCGACCTGGGGATTGGGGGATGCCAAGGCGGTAGTGCTGGCGGCAAGCTCAAGGGCCCGCTGCATAAAGTGGAGATCGTCGGGCATCTTGTCACGCTCTACGGATAGCAATCTTTGAATTCTGGTTGGCCCGGTTACTCCAGAAGGGAATCAATAAAGCTATCACTGTCGAAGGGAAGGATGTCTTCCATTTTTTCTCCGACACCTGCGTAGACGACAGGAAGCCTCAATTCAGTTGCAATGGCGAGGACAATTCCGCCTTTAGCCGTCCCGTCGAGCTTGGTGAGAACGATACCGGTGACCCGGGCGGCTTCGGTGAAGAGGCGTGCCTGCTGGAGACCGTTTTGGCCGGTCGTCGCGTCCATGACGAGCAAAGTTTGGTGGGGCGCTCCGGGAACGAGTTTCTCGGCCGTCCGGCGCATCTTGTCCAGCTCCTTCATCAGATCAGTCTTGGTGTGCAGGCGTCCGGCGGTGTCGACGATCAGGACCTGCGTGCCCCGGGATTTTGCAGCGGTGCAGGCGTCGTAGAGCGCGGCCGAGGGGTCGCCACCCTGCTTGGTCTTGATGATGGGGACGTTGGAACGGCTGGCCCAGACTTCAAGTTGCTCGATAGCCGCGGCGCGGAAGGTGTCGGCGGCGCAGAGCAGGACGGAGTTTCCCTGCGCGGAAAAAAGGGCAGCGAGCTTGCCGGAGGTGGTCGTCTTGCCGGTTCCGTTAACGCCGACCATCATGATGACCTCGGGTGGGGTCGACGGATGGGTGACCGGGACAGCGACGCCGTCGAGGACCGCCTTCAGCTCGATCTTGAGGAGTCGGCGGAGTTCGGCACCGCCTTCGATACCCTGGCGGAGCGCGCGCTGCTTCAGGTTTTCGATGACGAGCGACGCAGTCGCTGAACCGATATCTGCCGAAAGCAGAACAGATTCGAGCTTGTCCAGCGAGGCAAAGTCAATCTCGCGAGTGAGCGCGATGACAGAGCTGATGGACTCGGTAAAGCTGTCGCGGGTGCGGGTGACCGCCTGCTTCATCCGGTCGAAGAAGCCGCGTTTTGGCTCTACCGCCGGTTCTTGGGCTGCTGATACTGGGGCTGCGGGTTTTTCCGGTTCTGCATCGGTATTGCGCTTGCCGAAGATTGAGAAGGCCATATCTTGCTCCAGTTTAGCGGATGGAGTAGCGGCCTATCGTGTTACCCGCTAGATGGGAGCCTGGAGCCGGCGGCGGAGCAGGTCTTTCACCTCGGGCCAGTCCTGCTTGATGAAACTGTACCAGCAGCTGTCGCGTTGGCTGCCGTCGGGCATGATGAGGTGATTGCGGAAGGTACCTTCGTAGACTCCGCCGATAGCTTTGATGGCGGCTTGCGAACGGCGGTTTTCGTGGTGGGTCTTAAGGCCGACGCGGTTCAGCCCAAGTTCCTCAAACGCGTACGAAAGTTGAAGGTACTTCGCTTCAGTATTCGCGCGGGTTCCGTGGAAGGCTGGAGCGATCCAGGTATGTCCCAGCTCTACCGTCTTATGCTCACGGTCCAGCGTAAAGAAACGTGTGCTGCCGATGACCTGGTCGGGCACGCCGGGTCCGGTCGACTTCACAACCGTGACCCAGGGCATCGTGGTGCCCTGGGCTTCGGCGTCGAGGGCTACCTGTACCCAGACGCGAAGGTCTTCTGCGCTCTGTGGCCAATGCACCATGTAACGCCAGATGACCGGCTTCGCAACGGGGTCGAGAGCGATCTTCTCAAGCGCCGGCAGGTGGGCAAGCGTAAGCGGCTCCAGACGGATGTTTTGACCTTCAAGCGTTGGCGTCATGCATTCAGGATAAGCGAGTTTCGCCAAACGCAAAAACGGCCCCGGAAAGCTTCGGGGCCGTTGGTGATCTGTGAGAACGTCTTAGAAGTGGTAAGCAATGCCGAGGGTCGGCATGGAGAGCACCCTGTAACGGTTGGTAGTGAAGGGCTGGTAGCCAAGGTTGGGTGTCTTGCCGAGGAAGCCGCGATACTCGGCACGGATGTCGAAGCTCGGGCTGAGCTCGTAGGCGACGCCGGCACCGAAGAGTCCACCAAGAACAGTCGTCCGCTTCACGTCCAGCTGGGTGGTTTGAAAGTCCTTGATCGGAGAGAAGAACATGGCCCCGACACCAGCTTCCGCGAAGGGGTTGTAGCGCTTGAACGTCAAGGTGTAGACGTACGCTCCGCTGAACTCCTGCTGGCGAAGGTGAACGTTGTTGTCCGAGGTTCCGGGAACGACGTACCTCGGGGTGTTCTGCGTGAAGCTGTAGTTCGCTTCAAGACCACTGCGGGGCGTAAGCAGATAGCGGTAGCTGACCAGGGCGCCCAGCGATGTGTCGGTAGTGGTATAGGTGCCGGTGGCGCCGTGAATGGTGGGAGTAAAGGTGCCTGTGGCGCTGATGCTTACATCCTGACGGCTCTCCTGGGCGTGGGCGGCAAACGCCGACAAAAGCAGAGCACACAACAACATCGTCTTCTTCATTCTTCTTCAAACCCCTTAGCATTTGCGCAACACGGCATGGCTCTTGCCGCGGAATAGACTGCCGGCAAAGTCGCTCACCCAATTGTACCCGTAGCCGCGCGATTGGGGGTGACTGCACCCGAAGAAGCGGGCTGGCGATCGAGGTGACCGCCAGCCCGCTTCCTCTCTAAGGTGTCTCTGGGAGAGTGGGGTTGAAGTTACCGTGCCGGCTTGATACTAGGCCAGCTCCGGATGATACAAGCTGCTACTGGTTATGCTGCGGGCGGCGGAGGCGGCTGGTTGCCGTCGCCACCGGGACCACGATCATGCCCCCGGTGTTCCTGTTCACGGGCAAGCATCTGGTCGAACTTAGGCTTCTGCTCATCGGTAAGGATGGCGCGGATCTTGGCGGTCTGCGCATCGTGGATCGCCTTCATCTTGGCGTGCTTGTCGGCAGGAGCGGTGGTGGTGTCATTGTGAAGCGCCATCATCTGCGTTCTGCCGTCCTGGTCGATCGCCTTGACCTGCGCGACCTGGTCCGCCGTGAGATTGAGGTGCTTCGTCATCATCTCAAGATGACGTTCCTGCATGTGTTCGCCCCGCGCGTGCGGTGGCGGAGCGCTTCCATCGGATTGGGGCGGGGGAGCGTCCTGCGTGGCCTGGGCCCAGACAGGAGCGGAGACTACGGCGAAGGCGCATAGTGCGAGTGCGGCGGAGCGCATCCCGTTTGTTGCGGAGATCATAATCTTCATCGGTTCATCCTCTTGAAACGTCGATTCCGGACGCGTTCTCCGGGCTGGTCGTTCTGGCTGTACAAACGCTGGCCGAAGAGAAAAGTTTCCGCTGCGTGGAAATTTGTTCGATAGATTAGCCGCGCTCGGGAAGAAAGCTGTAAGGATCGCCGTGGCTGGCGGAAAACTTCTCGACGATCCGCAGGAATGCCAGTGCCGCGTGCGAGAGGCTGGCCTGGCGGCGGTAGACGAGGCGAAGTTTGCGCTCGGTTTGGAGCTCCTTGACCCGGATGCGGACCAGCTCGCCGTTGGTGAGTTCTTTGCGGACGGAGAGGCCGGGGATGAGAGCGACGCCGTTGCCCATCTCGACGAACCGCTTGATGGCCTCCATGGTGGGCAGTTCGACGCCCATCTGCAGGGGTGTCTTGTACTTACGGAACGTCTGGATCACCTTCTGGCGTTGCGGCGACGCGATATTATGGGCGACGAAGTTTTGCGTGCCGAGTTGGCGGATTGCTACTTCGCCAGCGCGGGCGAAGGGGTGCTTCGGGTTGACGACCAGCATCAGCTCGTCCCGATAGACGACGGTAGATTTGACCTGTACGTCGTCGGGGCGGAAGGACAGGATTCCAATCTCCACTGAGTGCATCAGGACTTCATCGGTAATCCGGCTGGCAAGAGATCGCTGGACGGCAACTTTGATGCGCGGGTGCTGGCGGCGGAACTCGTCGAGCAGAGGCAGGAGGTAGAGACAGGTGTACTCATTCGCTGCGAGAAGCAGCTTACCGCTGTGGAGCTCTCTCAACTCGGCCAGCGCGCTGGAGGCTTCTGTCCTGAGGTTGAGTAACTTCAGGGCGTACTCGCGCAGTACGCCCCCGGCGTCGGTCAGCGTGCCATCGCGCGACGAGCGCTCAAAGAGAATCTCGCCCAGCTCGCCTTCGAGCTTGGAGATCGCCTGGCTGACGGCTGGTTGCGTCCGGTGGAGACGGGTGGCGGCGCGGGAGAAGCTGCGCTCCTCCGCGACCGCGAGAAAGGTTTCGAGTTGAAACAGGTCCATCGGGTTCCTCTGGAGGGACTATGCTTTCGTTATCATTCTGAATGAATAGTTGAATTAGAAATTATGATGTGTGTGCAGACGATCATAAGCCTGCGTTATGATCAAGTCCAGACAGAAGGAACCTAGAACTATGGCTGAATCGAACCAGATCGTCTTCTTCGACACCACCCTGCGCGATGGCGAGCAGTCGCCCGGCTGCACCATGCATCCTGCGGAGAAGCTGCGCTTCGCCCATCAGCTTGCGGAGCTTGGCGTCGACATCATCGAGGCCGGTTTCCCGATCGCCTCTTCAGGGGACTTTGACTCGGTGCGCACTATCGCGTCACAGGTTGAAGGCGCGAAGATCGCTGCTCTCGCGCGCGCAAAGCCAGCCGATATCGAGATTGCAGCACGAGCCGTGGCTCCGGCGGAGCTCGCTCGTATTCACACTTTTCTTTCGTCTTCCGATATCCATCTCGAACACCAGATGAAGATGTCACGGAACCAGGCGCTGGATCTGGCAGGCGAGTCCGTGCGGCAGGCGCGGAGCTTCGTTGATGACGTCGAGTTCTCGCCGATGGATGCGACGCGCACAGATCACGCCTTCCTTGGCGCGATGGTTGCGGTGGCGATCGAGGCAGGTGCCACAACCATCAACATCCCCGACACGGTTGGCTTCATCACTCCGGCGGAATACGCCGCGATCTTTCGCATGTTGCGCCAACTTCCTGGCGCGGAGAAGGTGATCTTTTCGACACACTGCCACGATGACCTTGGGCTTGCGACCGCCAACACGCTTGCAGGAATCGAGGGTGGCGCGCGGCAGGTCGAAGTGGCCGTAAACGGCATCGGAGAGCGCGCGGGCAACGCGGCGTTGGAAGAAGTGGCCTCTGCTCTTATGGTGCGGCGCGACGTGCTGCCTTACACCTCGAACATCGTGCACACAAAGCTCTATCCGACGAGCGCAATGCTCTCGGAGATTCTGAATCTGCCGGTCGCGCCAAATAAGGCGATTGTGGGCAAGAATGCCTTCTCGCACGAGAGCGGCATCCATCAGCATGGCGTTCTCTCGAATCCACTGACCTACGAGATCATGACTCCTGCGTCGGTCGGCGTGACGGGAACGACGATCGTGCTGGGCAAGCACTCCGGACGCAAAGCGCTTGAACATCGCTTCGCCGAGCTGGGGCATACGCTTACCAAGAACGAATTGGAGCGGGTGTACATGCGGTTCACGGAGCTTGCGGACAAGAAGAAGGCGATCTACGACGAGGACCTGATCGGTCTGCTGCGCGCACCGCATGCCGAAGTAACAACCGCCAACTAATTAGGTCGAGGAAAGATATGAAGCTGAAGATTGCAGTACTGGCCGGCGACGGCATCGGCCCTGAGGTGACGAACGAAGCGACCAGCATTCTGCGCGCAGTGGCGGAGTTTGGCGGCCACGACTTCAGCTTTGTGCCGCTGCTGATCGGCGGCGTTGCGATCACCGAAGCCGGTTCGCCACTGCCGACGGCGACGCTTGATGCGGCGCTCGAGTGTGATGCCGTGTTGCTGGGCGCGGTAGGCGATAACAAGTTCAACTCGCTCACTCCGGACAAGCGCCCCGAGGCTGGGCTGCTGCAGATTCGCCAGGCGCTGGGCGGCTTTGCGAATCTTCGGCCATCCGTAGCCTACAAGGCGCTGGCAGCGAGTTCTCCGCTGCGGCCCGAGGTGACCGAAGGCGTCGACATGCTCTTCGTGCGCGAACTGCTGGGCGGTCTGTACTTCGGAGCGCCTCGCGAGTGGAACCGCGAAAAAGAAGTTGCGATCAACACAATGCGCTACACCAAGGCAGAAGTAGTGCGTGTGGCTCGGGTTGCGTTCGAGCTCGCAGCCAAGCGTCGCAAGAAAGTCACAAGTGTTGATAAGGCCAATGTGCTCGAGGTCTCGCAGCTCTGGCGCGCCGCCGTCACCGAAGTTGCCGCTGACTATCCCGAAGTCACGCTCGAGCATCAACTGGTCGATTCGATGGCGATGCACATCATGAATACGCCGCGGAACTTCGATGTGGTGCTGACGGAGAATCTCTTCGGCGACATCCTCTCGGATGAGGCTGGCGTCATCACCGGCTCGCTCGGCATGTTGCCCTCGGCGACGATTGGCGGAGCAGTCAATCTTTATGAGCCTGTGCATGGCTCGGCTCCCGATATCGCCGGGCAAGGCAAGGCAAATCCGCTGGGCGCAATTCTTACGGCCGCGATGATACTTCGCCACTCCGCTGGCCTGGAGCAGGACGCTGCAGCAGTCGAAACGGCAGTGGTGAAGGTGCTTGACGCTGGCTACCGCACGAGCGACATTGCACGCGGACAAACTGCGGGGCAGACTCCGGTGACTACGCACGAGATGGGCAGGCTTGTGCATGAAGCCCTGGCGCAGTCCATCGACCAACGGCAGGCGATGCATGCGGTGTAAATCGCCGAAGCTGGCTCTCTGCACAGCGCTGTTTGCGCTGGCGGCTGGCAGTGCGTGTGCGCAGTTTCATTCGCCACAGGTTGACGGCGCGAAGCACAAGAAAGACAAGAAGCAGTATTCAGACGCGGAGTGGATGTGGCAGTACAGCCCGCCACCAGCCGAAGGAAGGGAGAACCAGTTGATCCAGGACGCGCGGTTCTACCCATTTCTGAAGCAGAATCTGACCGCTCCCCAATCCTTCTGGGGTGTGCAGGGCACGAAGTATAAGCCGCTTGCCGATACGGCGATGGACTTTCTCTCCGTACCGGGCAAGGTAATCGCGGATGAAGATCGCTACTTGACGATCACTGGTTGTGTCTTCCACTTCTGCCCTTCGCGAGGCATGTTGTGGGTCGATTTGAACGCTGCACCCAAGGCCGCAAATCTGGTCGCGTTTGCGGCAGTTGATTGGATTCGCGACAGCAAGACGACAAGTGAGCCGGACGCCGAATACACGCTGTGGCTCTTTTCGAACCAGACATTTGGATTGACATCTGACGCCACAAAACACATTCCCGCTGCGTTAGTTCAGAGCATCTCGCGTTGGACGAAGGAACCGATGCCCGGCACCGGCATAGTCGAAAAGATCACGCACGTGATCCTCGTCGACCCCGACGGAACGCCGCACCAGTTACCCATCGCAGCGCTTGGCATCACGCTGCCGCAGCCCAAACCCGAAACGGACGCACAATGAGCACACCACGCACCCTGTTCGAAAAAGTCTGGCAGCAACATGTTGTGGCCGCGCCCGCCGGCGAGCCTTCGATCGTCTACATCGACCTTCACCTCGTACATGAAGTGACCAGTCCACAGGCATTTGATGGGCTTCGTCTCGCTGGCCGCAAGCTGCGTAGACCGGATCGTACCGTCGCTACCGTCGACCACAATGTGCCTACTTCTTCAGTGCAGGACCGGCTGCACATCATCGACCAGATTGCATCGAAACAAGTCGAGGCGCTCCGCAAGAACTGCGCGGAGTTCGGTGTTGAGCTATACGACGTGCAGTCGCCGGAGCAGGGGATCGTCCATATCATCGGGCCAGAGCTAGGCCTCACCAAGCCGGGCATGACCATCGTCTGCGGCGACTCGCATACCAGCACGCACGGGGCGTTTGGAGCGCTGGCCTTCGGCATTGGCACCAGCGAGGTCGAGCATGTGATGGCGACGCAGACGCTGCCGCAGGACAAACCAAAGACCTTCCGCATCTCCATCGAAGGCGAGCTGCCTTATGGCGTGACGGCGAAGGACATTGTGCTGCACATCATCGGCGAGATTGGCACGGCTGGCGCGACCGGATATGTGGTTGAGTACGCCGGCTCAGCGATTCGCGCCTTGAGCATGGAAGGCCGCATGACCGTCTGCAACATGAGCATCGAGGCCGGTGCACGCGCTGGCATGATCGCTCCCGATGCGACGACCTTCGCGTATCTTAAGGGCCGCCGGTTTTCGCCGAAAGACGCAGCATGGGATGAGGCGGTCGCGCATTGGTCGAAGCTTGTAACCGACGAAGGAGCAATCTTCGACCGCGAACTGACGATCGACGCGGCTTCGATTACGCCGACCGTAAGCTGGGGAACTTCGCCGGGCATGGTCACGGGCGTTGCCTCAACAGTGCCTGTCCTGGACGAGAACGCAAGCGAAGCCGACCAGAAGAACTTCGAGCGCGCGCTTGAGTATATGGACCTGAAGCCCGGCACGCCGATCGAAGAGATCAGGATTGACGCGGTGTTTCTCGGCTCCTGCACGAATGCGAGGATCGAAGACCTTCGGGCTGCCGCTTCCGTGGTGAGGGGCTATCACGTTGCGACGACGGTGCGGGCGATGGTCGTTCCGGGATCACAGTCGGTCAAGGCTCAGGCGGAGAAGGAAGGTCTTGACAAAGTATTCACCGAGGCAGGCTTCGACTGGCGCGAACCGGGATGCAGCATGTGCCTGGGTATGAACCCCGATATTCTTTCGCCGGGCGAGCGCTGCGCTTCAACCAGCAATCGCAACTTCGAAGGCCGCCAGGGACGCGGTGGAAGAACGCACCTCGTAAGTCCGGCGATGGCTGCGGCTGCGGCAATTGCTGGGCATTTTACCGACATTCGCAACTGGAAGTTTAAGGAGGCGAACTGATGCTGGCAATCAATATTCTTACTTCTACAGCGGCACCGCTCGATATCTCGAATATCGATACCGACCAGATTATTCCAAAGCAATTTCTTAAGAAAATCGAGCGGACTGGTTACGGAGAGTTTCTTTTTTTCGATTGGCGTCGAGTTCAGGATGGGCCCAGCGCTGGTGAGGCTGACGCCTCTTTCGTGTTGAACAATCCGGACTACGCTGGCGCGAAGATTCTGATTGCGGGCAAGAACTTCGGCTGCGGAAGTTCACGCGAGCACGCGGCATGGGCACTCACCGACTTTGGCTTTCTTGCGGTGATTGCGCCTAGCTTCGCGGACATCTTCTTCTCAAATGCAGGCAAAAACGGAATGATTCTCGTCCGGCTCTCCGAGGAAGACGTAAACCTGCTGACGCATCGCAGCGCGGCTCGACCGGGGCATTCAATCACCATCAACCTGGAAGAGCAGACGGTGACGGATGACGAAGGCTTCTCCGCGAAGTTCGAGATCGATCCGTTTCGGAAGTATTGCCTGCTGAATGGGCTGGACGATATTGGGCTGACGCTGCGCCATGAGGCTGAGTTGGATGTGTTTGAGAAGCAGCATGACACTGCGTTCTGGACGATGCCGCGAAGCGCAACTGCTTGACGCGGATAATTGTAAGCCGGCGGTACAGAACAGGAGGACGGTTTGACCGGTCAACAGGTTGGGGAAGAAAATTCGGCGATTGTTCAACATAAGTCTCTGCGAGGCGCACGGACGGCAAGAGTTTTGCTGTTCTTGGTGCTTCTTGGCGGAGGTTTTATGGAGACCATGGAAATTGCTCGGGCACAGTATATTCCGAGTACTCCGAAGCCGCCGCAACTTGCGGCTGCTAAATCGGTCTTTATCTCGAACAACTTTGGCGCGACTTATGCGGATAGCGACAGGATGTACGACGAGGTCTATTCAGCCGTGCAGCACATGAACCGCTTTTCAATAGTCACAGACCCTTCCTCCTGCGATCTCATTCTGGAATTTAGGTTTGGAAACGCCTTTACTGGCCCAGGCTTGGTGTTTCTCAATGTAGTTGATCCTAAGTCGCATGTTGTACTTTGGTCGGTCAGCGGAGAAGGTACTCCGAAGGGGCTTTCGTTCGCACATGTACACAAGAACGAGCCTGATGTCATCGACAAGCTGATGGACTATCTGAAGATTATTACAGCGCCTAAATAGGCGGGATTATTCGGGAATACCGAAAGAACGAGAGGGCAAAGGGTTGAGCAGCAGAATCGAAGGAAAACGAAATTCGGTGGCGTTGACTGAAGGCCCATCGCGCGCGGCGGCGCGGAGCTATCTGCGCGGCGTAGGCTTCTCGAAGGAAGACCTGCATAAGCCGATCATTGGCGTGGCAAATACCTGGACGGAGATTGGCCCCTGTAACTTCCACCTGCGCGAAGTCGCCGCCGCGGTGAAGCAGGGAATTCGCGATGCGGGCGGGACGCCGATGGAGTTCAATACTGTCACTATCTCCGACGGCATCACCATGGGCACCGAGGGCATGAAGGCCAGCTTGATCTCACGTGAGGTGATCGCCGACTCTATCGAGTTGGTAGCCCGCGGCAATTTATTTGACGGAATTGTCTGCATCGCCGGCTGCGATAAAAATATGCCCGGAACCATTATGGCGATGGCGCGGCTGGATATTCCGGGAATTATGCTCTATGGCGGCAGCATTGCGCCGGGTAAGCTTGCTCAGCCCGATGGTACGCATAAGGACATCACCATCCTGAACGTCTTCGAGGGCATGGGCTCGCACGCCGCGGGCAAGATCAATGACGACCAGCTTGAGGCGCTCGAGGCAGCGGCCTGCCCCGGCCCGGGAGCCTGTGGGGGCCAGTTTACGGCGAACACGATGGCGATGGCAGGCGAGTTTCTTGGCATCTCGCCGTTCAATCTGACGGGCGTTCCCGCGATGTCGGCCGAGAAGGCGAGCGCGAGCCGCGAGGCGGGACGCATGATCATGGACCTCTGCCGGCATGACGTTCGGCCGAGCAAGATCCTTACGCGCAAGGCGATCGACAACGCGATCGTCGCGGTCTGCGCCAGCGGCGGCTCGACCAATGCGGTGCTGCACCTGATCGCGATTGCGAGCGAGCTTGGCATTCCGCTCAGCATGGACGACTTCGACCGCATCAGCGAGAAGACGCCGTTTATCTGCGATCTTTCGCCCGGCGGCAAGTATGCTGCCACGGACTACCAGGAGGCGGGCGGATCGCGCGTGCTAGCCAAGCGCCTGATCGACGCGGGTCTGATGGATGGATCGCAGCCGACGGTCTCTGGCCGAACAATTTCAGAAGAGGCAGCGCTTGCGGTCGAGACGCCGGGGCAGCCCGTGATCCATACGCTCGACAAGCCGCTGAAGGCTACGGGTGGACTTGTGATCCTGAAGGGCAACCTCGCGCCGGAGGGTTGCGTGATCAAAGTGGCCGGGCACGAGCGCCTGTTCCACCAGGGCCCGGCGCGGATCTTCAACTGCGAGGACGACTGCCATGCCGCGGTTGAGGCAGGCAAGATCAATCCGTCGGACGTGCTTGTGATTCGCTACGAAGGGCCCAAGGGGGGACCGGGCATGCGCGAGATGCTGGCCGTGACGGCGGCGATCAAGGGTATTCCTGAACTATCTGAGACGGTCGCTCTTCTTACCGACGGGCGCTTCTCGGGAGCCACGCGCGGGCTGATGGCGGGCCACGTCGCTCCTGAGGCGCAACTTGGCGGCCCGATTGCCGCGGTGCGCGAGGGCGACACGATTACCTTCGACATTCCCAAGCGCGAGCTGCGGCTGGAGGTTTCGGCGGATGAGATTGCTTTACGGCTGAAGGAGTGGAAGGCTCCGGAGGCCAGGTATAAGCGGGGAGTCTTCGCGAAGTATGCGAAGAGTGTGAGTAGTGCTAGTGAGGGAGCGGTAACGACCTAGTCATTCAAGTCTCATGAATCAATAACGACAGGAGGGTGGGATGACGAGACGAATCAAGACAGCTTCAATTGCTGGCTACCTGGCTATGTTAAGCTTCGTTTCTTTTCTTCCTCTCTTTCTATGGAAGAGTAAGGAACTGCTTCTAATTGCTGCGAGCTTCACATGGTTGACCATGACCTACGTTGGCGTGATGGCCCTGTTTGGGTCTAAAGAAACATCGATGGCAATTATGTGGCAGGGACGCTCGCAGCAATCGAAGTTCGAACGAGAGGTTGGTGCTCGTGTCCTTGGCGCAGTCCTTCTGATCTTCATGCTCTTTGTGACACACGAAGTGCTTCAGGGCGGTGTTAGAGCTGCTTACAACAACTTTGGACGGTGATTCTATGACGCAGGAAAGCAGCAATACATACCCGCAACTAACAGGAGCCGAAATTCTCTGGGCCACGCTTGTCGGCGAGGGAGTTACTACTGTTTTCGGCTATCCCGGCGGTGCGATTCTGCCTATTTACGATGCGCTGCGCAAGTTTCCTATCCACCACGTCTTGGTGCGGCATGAGCAGGGAGCTTCGCATATGGCCGATGGTTATGCGCGGGCATCGGGGCAGGTGGGCGTGTGCATGGCGACCTCCGGGCCGGGTGCGACCAACCTTGTGACCGGCATTGCGACGGCGATGCTCGATTCGATTCCGATCGTCTGCATCACCGGGCAGGTGTCGTCGAAGGTGCTGGGCAGCGACGCGTTTCAAGAGGTGGACATCACCGGCATCACGCTGCCAATTACGAAGCACAACTACCTTGTCACGCGTGCCGAAGACATCGCTGGTACGGTCCGCAAGGCCTTCCAGGTGGCTCGGTCGGGTCGCCCGGGCCCGGTGCTCGTCGACATTACGAAAGACGCGCAGCAGGCCATGGCGGCGTTCAGCTTTGAGGCTGCAGCGCCCGAGCCGGCGCGACCGCATCCGATGCTGAAGGCGGAGACGAACTCCTTCGCGGACGCGATTGAGTTGATCAAGGCGGCAAAGCGGCCGCTCATCCTTGCCGGCCACGGCATCGTGGAGTCGGGCGCGCGCGAGCAGGTGATCGACTTCGCTGAGCGCCGTCAGATTCCGGTGGCCAGCACGTTGCTCGGCCTTGGGGCATTCCCGACGTATCATCCCCTCTCGCTCGGCATGATGGGCATGCACGGCGAGAGCTGGGTGAACGAGGCGATCCAGCAGAGTGATCTGCTGCTGGCCTTTGGCATGCGCTTCGACGACCGCGTGACCGGCAACCTCGCGCACTACGCTCCGAACGCGAAGAAGATCCATATCGACATTGACCCATCAGAAGTAAACAAGAACGTGAAGGTGGATGTGGCGCTGATCGGCGACCTGCGGAAGGTGCTCGATGCGCTGCTACCGATGCTGGGTGATTCTCCGGTTGCGGCTGAGACGTGG